>JAPLOH010000177.1:1159-16747 GCA_026400845.1 Alphaproteobacteria bacterium | reverse complement strand
GCGCGAGCTCGAGCTTGATGCGCCCGGCCACCTGCTTCATCGCCTTGATCTGGGCCGCCGAGCCGACGCGCGACACCGAGATTCCGACGTTCACCGCCGGGCGGATACCCTTGAAGAACAGCTCGGTCTCCAGGAAGATCTGGCCGTCGGTGATCGAAATCACGTTGGTCGGGATGTAGGCCGACACGTCACCGGCCTGGGTCTCGATGACCGGCAGCGCGGTCAGTGAACCGGCGCCGAACGCGTCGCTCATCTTCGCGGCGCGCTCAAGCAGGCGCGAGTGGAGATAGAACACGTCGCCCGGATAGGCTTCGCGGCCCGGCGGACGGCGCAGCAGCAGCGACATCTGGCGATAGGCGACGGCCTGCTTGGACAGATCGTCGTAGAAGATGACGGCGTGCATCGCGTTGTCGCGGAAGAACTCGCCCATCGTGCAGCCGGTGTACGGCGCGAGGAACTGCATTGGCGCCGGATCAGAGGCCGTGGCGGCCACGATGATCGAATACTCGAGCGCGCCGTTCTCTTCGAGCGTGCGGACCAGCTGGGCCACCGTGGAGCGCTTCTGACCGACGGCGACGTAGATGCAATAAAGCTTCTTGCTCTCGTCGTCCCCGGCGTTGATGCCCTTCTGGTTGATGATGGTGTCCAGGATCACGGCGGTCTTGCCGGTCTGACGGTCACCAATGATCAGTTCGCGCTGGCCGCGGCCGATCGGGATCAGGGCGTCGATCGCCTTGATGCCGGTCTGCATTGGCTCATGCACGGACTTGCGCGGGATGATGCCGGGGGCCTTCACCTCGACGAGGCGGCGCTCGACGTCCGCGATCGGGCCCTTGCCGTCGATCGGGTTGCCCAGCGCGTCAACGACGCGGCCGAGCAGGCCACGGCCGGCCGGCACGTCCACGATGCACGGATCTGGCGGTCATCGCCGAAGATCACGATACCGACGTTGTCGGTTTCGAGGTTCAGCGCCATGCCGCGAATGCCGGCAGAGGGGAACTCGACGAGTTCACCCGCCATGACGTTCTGCAAGCCGAAGACGCGGGCAATGCCGTCGCCAACGCTCAGAACCTGGCCGGTCTCGGCAACATTGGCCTCGGTATCAAAAGAAGCGATTTGCTTCTTGAGAATCTCCGAGATCTCGGCGGGGCGGATCTCCATATCAGGCGGCTCCCTTCATGGCGTACTGCAGTCGCTGCAGCCGGGATTTCAAACTGGTATCGTAGAGGCGGGCACCGATCTTCACCACCAGGCCGCCGAGCAAGCTCGGGTCGACCGATTTGACGATGTTGACGTTGCCAAAGCCGGCCTCGATGAGGCGGGCACGCAATTGCTGTTCCTGAACGTCGCTCAACGGCTGCGCGGTTGCAACCTCGGCCACCACCACGCCGCGCTTCTCGGCGACCAGCGCGGCAAACGAGGTGACGATCGCACGCAGCGCGGAGAGGCGGCGGTTGGCGGCCACCACGCTCACGAAGTCCTGCACGATCTTGCCGAAACCCTGGGCTTCCAGCACGGCGCGCGCGGCTTTCAGGGCGGTGTTGACGTCGACCAGCGGGCTGCCGAGCAGGCGCCGCATATCGGCGCTGGTGTCGATCAACTCGCCGAGCTTGTCCATCTCCGCCAACACGTCGTCCAGCGCGTGCTGGTCGCTCGCATGCGAATAGAGTGCTGCCGCGTAGCGGTCGGTAAGACCGCCGCCCGAGGAAATCGTGTTGCCGCCAGACGCCAACGGTGCGGTTCCATATTCTGAGCCACGCCGAGGCGCGGACGATGATCAATACCGTCTATTCCTAGCCGGCGGCGCGGCACTAGCATGGCGTTCAGGCCCGCGCAACACGTGACGGGAAGATGAATGCGAGACTGGTGCAGAAACGCGCAGGGCCCCGGAACCATCGGCTCCGGGGCCCTGCGTAGAAGCTTGACTCCCCGCGCTCAATCGGCCGCGAGGGCCATCGCCTTGCGGGCCATGGTCTTCTTCACATAGTCCTCGACCGCCTCGGAAACCGGCTCGGCGTGGCTGGCGAAAACATGGTCGGCGCCTTCGAAGATGCGATAATCGATGGTCACATTCTTCTGGGTGTTCAGCTTGTCGACCAGCTTGCGCACTGCAGGCTCCGGCACCAGCTCGTCGGAGTCGCCATGCACCAGGAGCCCGCCGCAGGGACAGGGCGCGAGGAAGCCGAAATCATAATGGTTGGCCGGCGGCGCGACGCTGACCCAGCCCGAAACCTCTGGGCGGCGCATCAGCAACTGCATGCCGACGAAAGCGCCGAACGAGTAGCCGGCGATCCACAGGCCACCATGGCTCGGGTTGACCGCCTGCATCCAGTCAAGGGCCGCGGCGGCATCGCCGATCTCGCCGATCCCCCCGTCATAGCGGCCCTGGCTGCGGCCGACGCCGCGGAAATTGAACCGCATGACCGAGAACCCGAGCCGCTGGAACGACTGGTACATCGTGTAGGTGATGCGGTTGTTCAGGGTCCCGCCATGCAGCGGGTGAGGATGCAGGATCAGCGCAAGCGGCGCTCCCTGCTCCTTGGAATGGTGGTAGCGACCTTCCAACCGCCCATCCGGGCCGGCGAACATGACTTCAGGCATGACGTTCCGAAATCCGTTTCCTGTCTGCGCGCGGACCGTACGGCCCGCTGCGTGCGATGAACTACTGTCCAAGACCATGCTAAGGCCATCGGCCGTCGCGCCTTGGGGAATACCTGTCGAACGGAGCGACCAGCAATTGGCCGCATTCGTTCCTCCTATCGGGCAGTGTCGCCGAAACTCCGCACAGTGTAGTCCGCGAGCAGGGTCGCGCGTCCCGTTCCAATTGGTCTCATGAGCCTCTATAATTCGATCCCGCAGCTACGCCACGCAATTGCCCCGGCCGAGACGCTTGGAACCGGAACGCCAGCAACTATAGGTCGCTGGGGCCCTCATTGATAATAGAAAAGTCACATGTCTCCCTCTCCCACTCCTGATTCCTTAACGCACGACCTGGTTGACGGCGACCGGCCGGACAGACCGCGCGGTGTCGTCCGGGCGCGGCCAATACGGCGAGAAACCTGTGACTCACTGGCGAAAACGCCGATCCGCCATCACGGGCGCGCGATGTCGAGACCATCCGGACGGTTCTGTCGAGGAATGACAATTCCGCAATCTTCGCGAGTCCGCCATGCGCGACGGGCAGGGGTCGGCCCGGGGGTCAATGTACTGGGTCACCGGCAATGACCTATCTGGACGCCAACGCCACCGAACCTGTGCGCCCCGAGGCAGTGCAGGCGGCAATCGCGGCAATGGCAGTGACCGGAAACCCCTCATCGGTCCATGGCGCCGGTCGGGCGGCGCGACGTCTGCTGGAGGCGGCACGGGAGGCGCTAGCCGCGCAGTTCGGCGCCCGAGCGGGCGATCTCGTATTCACCTCCGGCGGCACTGAGGCGGACGCGTTGGCGGTGCACGGGCTTGGTGCCGGACGACGGATCATCGTCGGGGCGACCGAGCACGAAGCGATCCGCGCCGCGACCCCGGGAGGCGAAAACCTGCCGGTCAATGGTGAGGGACGCCCCGACCTCGACGCGCTCGCCGGTCTTCTGGCGGGCGGCCCGGCATTGGTCTGCCTGATGCATGCCAATAACGAGACCGGCGTGATCCATCCGATCGCCGAGGCCGCCGCGATATGCCGAAACCATGGCGCCTGGCTGCATGTCGATGCGGTGCAAACCGCCGGGCGGATCGGCGTCGATCTCGCGGCATCCGGCGCTCACAGCCTGGCGATATCGGCCCACAAGCTCGGCGGCATCGCCGGCGCCGGGGCGTTGTTGCTGGCGCCCGAGGCGGCGGCGGCCCTGCGCCCGCTGATCCTGGGCGGCGGCCAGGAGCGCGGCCGCCGCGGTGGAACCCCGCCGGTCGCCGTGATCGCCGCCTTCGCCGCCGCCGCCCGCGCCGCCGCCGGGGATGCTCCGGCCGGCCTCGCCGCGCTGCGCGATGCGACGGAGCAGGGCGCGCGGGCTGCCGGGGCCATCGTCATCGCGGCGGGGGCACCTCGGCTGCCCAACACCGCGTCATTGGCCCTGCCCGGCGTGCGTGCCGAGACCCAGGTGATCGCGCTCGATCTCGCGGGCATCGCGGTCTCGGCCGGCGCCGCCTGCTCCTCCGGCAAGGTCGCGCGCAGCCACGTGCTGGCGGCGATGGGGCTCGGCGACCTAGCGGACACGGCAATTCGGGTGTCGCTGCCGTGGAACGCGACCGAGGCGGATGTCGCCTCCTTCATCGCCGCATACCACAAAGTCGCCGCGCGCCTGCTGCGCCCGGCCGCCTGAGCCCCCATTATCTGAGCATGGACCCGCGCCCGACCCGCCCGATCTACCCCGACAACCAGGCGACCACCCCGTGCGATCCCCGAGTCGTCGCGGTGATGCTGCCGTATTTTACCGAACGCTTCGGCAACCCGCACAGCGCCGAGCACGTGATGGGGCGCGATGCCGAGGCCGCCGTCGAGGCGGCGCGGGAGGAGGTGGCCGCGCTGATTGGCGCCGACTCGCGCGAGATCGTGCTGACCTCGGGCGCCACAGAGAGCAACAACATCGCCATCAAGGGCGCTGCCCGCTTTGCCGCCGGGCAGGACACCCTGCGCCGGCGGATCATCACCGTCGCCACCGAACATAAGTGCGTGCTGGAATCGGTGCACGATCTCGCGGCCGAGGGGTTCGAGCCGGTGATCCTGCCAGTCGGCGCCGATGGGCTGCTCGACCCGGCGGTACTGGAGGCCGCGCTGGCGGTGCCGACGCTCCTGGTGAGCGTGATGGCGGTGAACAACGAGATCGGCGTGGTGCAGGACCTCGCCGCCCTTTCAGCGATCGCGCACCAGGCCGGCGCGCTGTTCCATACCGACGCGGCGCAGGGCTTCGGCAAGATCGTGCTCGACGTCGGGGCCATGGGAATCGACCTGATGTCGATCTCCGGCCACAAAATCTACGGCCCGAAGGGCATCGGCGCGCTCTACGTCCGCCGCCGGCCGCGGGCACGGTTGGCGCCCTTGTTCTCGGGCGGCGGGCAGGAGCGCGGACTGCGCTCGGGCACCCTGGCGACGCCCTTGATCGCCGGACTCGGCGAGGCGGCGCGGATCGCCCGGGCCGAGATGGCCGAGGACGCGACGCGCATCGCCGGGCTGCGCGACCGGCTCGCGGAGCGACTCGCGGCCGGATTGCCGGGAATCGCGCTCAACGGGTCGAGGTCCGCGCGGATTGCGGGCAATCTCAACCTTACCTTCCCAGCCGGTGATGCCCAGGAGATGATGCGGGCGATGCCGGAGCTTTGCGTCTCCACCGGTTCGGCCTGCTCTTCCGCCGAGGTCGAACCCTCCTACGTGCTACGGGCGATCGGGCTCGACGACGATCGCGCCGCGCGCACCTTGCGTATCGGGATCGGACGCTTTACCTCCGCCGCCGATATCGACGCCGCCGCGCACATGCTGATCGCGGCGCATCACGCAGCAACCAAAGGCTGAACCCGCCTATGCCGAAGATGACATTCATTGTGCGCGACGGCACAAGCCTTGAGGTCGAGGCCCCCAACGGCCTGTCCGTGCTGGAGATCGCGCACAAGCATGGCGTCGACATCGAGGGCGCCTGCGAGGGCTCGCTCGCCTGCTCGACCTGCCACGTCATCGTCGATCCTGCTTGGTCCAATAAGCTCGCCACCGCCACCGAGGACGAGGAGGACATGCTCGATCTCGCCTTCGGGCTGGAGCGCACCTCGCGACTGGGCTGCCAGATCGTGATGTCCGACGCGCTCGATGGGCTGGTGGTGAAGCTGCCGGCCGGCAGCCGCAACATGATGGCGGGCTGAGCACGCCATGCGCATCCTCGTCGCCATGTCCGGCGGCGTCGACAGCAGCACCGTCGCCGGATTGCTTGCCGAGCAGGGGCATGACGTCATCGGCGCGACGCTGCAGCTCTACGATCATGGCGCGGCGATTGGCCGCAAGGGTGCCTGTTGCGCCGGGCAGGATATCCACGATGCCAGCCGGGTCGCCGACCACCTCGGCATCCCCCACTACGTGATCAACGCCGAGGCGCGGTTCCGCGCCGCGGTGATGGAAGATTTCGCCGACGGGTACGCCCGGGGCGAAACCCCGGTGCCCTGCGTGCGCTGCAACCAGACGGTGAAGTTCACCGACCTGCTCACGCTCGCCGGCGATCTCGGCGCCTCGCACATGGCGACCGGCCACTATGTGCGCCGCATGGAAGGCCCCGCCGGCGCCGAACTGCATCGCGCCGCCGATCCGGCGCGCGATCAGAGCTGGTTCCTGTTCGCCACCACCCAGGCCCAGCTTGACCGCAGCCTGTTCCCCCTCGGCGCGATGCCAGACAAAGCGGCGGTGCGCGCGGAAGCGGTGCGCCTCGGCATCGCGGTGGCGGAAAAGCCGGACAGCCAGGACATCTGCTTCGTCCCGTCAGGCTCCTATGCCGACGTGGTGGCGAAGCTGCGTCCCGATGCGGCGGCGGCAGGCGAAATCGTCACCGCCGATGGCACCGTCGTCGGCCGCCATGACGGCATCGCCCGCTACACGGTCGGCCAGGCCAAGCGCCTCGGCAACGCCGCGCAGGCCGGCGAGACGCGCCGCGTTGTCGTCGCGATCGATCCCGCACAGCGCCGCGTCGTGGTCGGGCCGCGTGCCGGAGGAACCACCGAAATACGGCTGCGCGATGTGAACTGGCTGGTTCCGCCGCGCGCCCTGCGCTGCACGGTGAAACTCCGCGCCCGCGAACAGCCGCATGGCGCCGAGGTGATCCCCGACGGCACAGGCGCCATCGTGCGCCTCGACTCTCCTGCCCTGCCGGCACCTGGCCAAGCCTGCGTATTCTATGACGGTGACCGCGTGCTCGGCGGCGGGTTCATCCGCGCCAGCTGATCTCACTCTTGGCGCGCTGGTGTCAACCGATCGTGTGGTAGCCCCGCGCGAAATACAGCAGCCCCTGCCCGGCGACGCTGCGCACCGCCTCGACCTCGCAGAAGAACACCGTGTGGGTGCCGACCTCGCTGGTTTGGATCACCCGGCAATCGAACGACGCCACCGCGCCCTCCAGCACCGCCGCACCGGTCACCAGGGTCGACCACGCGCCGACCGTGAAGCGCTCCTCGCCCTCCTGACCGGTCATGCCGGCGAAGACCGGGGACAAGTCCTCCTGCCCGGCGGCCAGCGTGTTGACGCACAGAATGCCGTTGTCCTTCAGCGCCTGGTTGGAATCGCTGTTGCGGTTGAGGCAGACCAGGAGGGTCGGTGGCGAATCCGTCACGCTGCACACCGCCGAGGCGGTGAAACCGCGCGTACCGCCGGGGCCGGTGGTGGTGATGATGTTCACCGCGGCGGCAAGACGGGACATCGCCTCCCGATAGCTCTGCTTGTCGACCACCCGCGCCTGCCCCCGTACCTTTGCGGGCGCGATCATGGCGGAATCCGTCGGTGAGCAAAAGGTGGTGGCGCGGGGAAGGGTGCACGCGGCCCGGCTTGATCAAGGACCAGTGGCCCTCGAATGGCCGCCGGAACGCGCTGCCAGGACACAGAGGGGGGTGGGAAGGACCAGACGATCCCCTACCGACACCCGCTGGTCGCGACCCGCCGGGGCAGCCCCATCTTGAACCATGCCCTGGAAATCTTCCCATCGGTGATCTCGTAAATCGCCAGCACGTCGACCTCACCGGGGCTGTCAGGGAACGTGCGGGTCACAATTTCCTGATCAACCACGAGGTTGGCGACGGTGAGCCGCTTGATCAACCGCCCATGCAGGTTGGCCTCCCTGAACCGCGCGACATGGCGCTCCCGAATTTCCGCCGTGCCGCGCGCCAAGAGGCGGTCAGGAAATTCGAAATATAGGCAATCCGCAGCCCACCACGGCGTGAAAGCCGCGATGTCCCGCGCATTGTAGGCGTCGAGCCGCTGCTGGACGGGGTACTCAATGGCAGTGGTGTACAAGGTCAGGGTCCCCAAATACGCGAACCCCCGCGACTGGTGTCGCGGGGGTTGCGGTGGCGCTTCGGGGCGGCTGACCTGCCTATTTCCGCGCCGAACGCGTCGCCTACCGTTGGCGCTGGATCCCAGCGAGGCCGGTCTGGATGCCAGCGGTCGCCCAGGAGGCCCAGGGCAAGGTGAAGAAACTGAACCCCTTCTGAACGAAGAAGTTCGGGTCCATGTCCGGCGGAATGAAATACATTCCGGCGGCGATGCCATGCTTGGCCGCAGCGTTGGCGATCTTGTCGAGTGCGCGCTGGTAGGTGTCGCACGCATAGTCGAGCGGCACGCCGAGTTCGATAGACAGGTCCGACGGGCCGATCAGCAGCACGTCGACGCCAGGGACCGAGGCGATGGCGTCGAGATTTTCCAGCGACTCGTTGGTCTCGATCATCGGGGCGATTACGAGCCCGTCATTCACCGTGTCCATGTACTCGCGGTAGGTCTTGAACTCGCCCCAATCGCCGCGCGCGCCCGCGTTGCTGCGAGTCCCTGCGGGGTAGTAACGGCAGGCGCTCACCACGGCCTCCGCCTGTGCACGGGTGTTGATCATCGGCACGACTATTCCGCGTGCTCCGCCATCAAGCGCGAAGCAGATCTGGTCCGCGTGGTTGGCGCTGACGCGCACCATCGGCACGGCCTTCTTGCCGCGCATCGCCTGGATCGATGGGCCGAGCTGCTTGATCTCCCAGGGGGAGTGCTGGGTGTCGAACAGCAGGAAATCATAGTCGGAGTCGGCCAGCAAAGCCGAGTCGACATTGGGTGCCCCAGCCGTCCCGACGACGGTTTGGCCTGACTTGATGGCGCTCTTGAACGCGTTCATTTGACTTCGTTTCCTCCCACAGTAGCTCCAGCGCCCGCTCTTTCCACCGAAGGCGGCCGGCGCGTCGGCGCGGCAGTGTCGCATATCAGCGCGGTGGCGGGTAGCGCCTCGAAAATCCCCGTGCCAATCGGGCGTGCGTTCGTGACAGCACCCTCCGTGCCAATGACAATGAGACATCTACCTCCGGGAATTTCGACTTGAGGGCGTGGAAAGATCATCCCTGTCATACCCTTGCTCCCGAGACAGATCGATGCGGCGGCCGCTGCACGCGCTCGTGATCCAGCACCACCCGAACCGCGCGATCGCGCCTCTGCGAAAGCCCGTTCGTCGTCTTGCGTGGCATCGCTCCACCTTCTCAGGAACTGGAGCCTCCGACAGATCCGGGGCGGTTCAGTTCGCCTTCTCGACCCGCGGTTGAGACCGCGGTCTCAGACCAATGGCCGTTGACCGATGAAGTCGCAGTAAACGGCGGGCCGTCATGCGACCTGTTCGGCTGTCGCGGCGTGTCCCGCCAACGTCGTTCGCCGGACGTCGCGGACTTCATTGCGGTCGAAACGACGCGCGCGGTGCATGGTGGTACGGTTGTCCCAGATGACGAGGTCACCGACGTGCCAGGGGTGGGAGTAGACAAACTGTTCCCGGGTGGCGAATTCGGTGAGGTCGCGCAAGAACATGCGGGCCTCGGGAATGGTCCAACCGAGGATGGTGCCGGCATGGGACGAAAGGAACAGCGACCTGCGCCCGGTTCGTTCCTGGATGCGGACCAGGCGCTGGCGTACCGGGGTGAAGGCGGCGCGTTCTTCCGGCGTCAAATCGGTGAAGCCGATGGCTTCACGGGAGAAGATCAAGGAGTGCTCGCAAATCAGGTCCTCGATCTCCGCCTTCGTCCGGTCGTCGAGGGCATCATAGGCGCCGCGCATGTCGGCGAATTCGGTATTGGCACCCCAGGTTGGTATCGTGCGGCCGGACAAGAGGGAATAGCCCGCCGGAACCGGGCGGAACGAGCTGTCGGAATGCCACAACCGATCGCCGAGCTTGAAGAACCAGATGCGATCCTGCTCGGAAATGATGTTGCCGGATTTGTCGAGGTTGGAGAAATCGGCGATCCCGGCGCCCAGTCCGCGCGAGTCGTCCTTCTTCTTGATGTGCCCGGCGGTGTTGTAGGCTTCGAGCTTGCCGAAATGCAGGGTGAAGGCGAGCTGCTGATCGTCATTCACCGGTTGATCGCGAAACACCAAAACACCGTAATGATCCATCCCGGCCTGGATCGCCGCGACATCCCCGGCCGAAAGCGGCTGGGTGCAATCGACGCCGGTCACTTCGCCGGCAAAGGACGGGTGGATTTGTCGGATCGATACGGTCATTTCAAGAACTCCCTGGTGGCTGGCCATCGATGGCGGGCAAGGTCAGCGTGTTGGCATAATGGCAGGCGGTCCAATTGGGCGGCATACCGTCGGACTGCGCTGTGGCCCGCGGCAAGAGCGCCGGCGCCTCATTGGTACACTGCGCACCGTCGGCATGCTGGCAGCGCGGATGGAACGGGCAGCCGCTGGGCAAATGCGCGGGGTCCGGCACTTCGCCAGCGAGGATGACCCGCTGGCGGCCGGCCCGCTCCTGTGGGTCGAACACCGGGGCCGCTGAAAGCAGGGCGGAGGTATAGGGGTGCCGCGGAGCCTCGAAAACCTGGCGGGTTTCACCGAGTTCGACGATCCCGCCGGCATACATCACCGCGACGCGATCGCAGATGTGGCGCACCACACTGAGGTCATGGGCGATGAACAGATAGGTCAGGCCGAGTTCGTCCTGCAGGTCGCGCAGCAGGTTGAGGATCTGCGCCTGCACGGAAACATCGAGCGCCGAGACGGCTTCGTCGCAAATGACCATCTTGGGGTTCACCGAAAGCGCGCGCGCGATTCCGATGCGTTGACGCTCGCCGCCGCTGAAGGCATGCGGGTAGCGCCGCAGATGCTCGTCGCGCAAGCCGACCTGGCGGACCAGTGCGGCGACCCGATCCTGCAACTCGCTGCCTTTCGCGATGCCGTTCACCTTCAGCGGCTCGCCGACGATGTCGGCCACCGTCATGCGCGGGTCCAGCGAGGAATAGGGGTCCTGGAAGATCATCCTAACCTGCCGGCGATAGGATTTCAGAGCCGAACCCGGTAGATGCGTCACATCGAGCATCGAGCCGTCATCCTGGCGAAAGCGGATGCTGCCGCCGGTAGGGTCGAGGGTGCGGATGATGCAGCGCCCGGTAGTGGTCTTGCCGCAACCGGACTCGCCCACCAGCCCCAGTGTTTCGCCGGGAAGGACCGCGAGCGACAGCGCGTTGACCGCGCGAACCGGGGCCATCGCGCGGCGCAGGAAGCCGCGGCGCTGCGCGAAGTGGATGGACAGGCGATCGATTTCCAGGATCGGCGGGGCGGTGGCGGACACTGGCGGGCTGACGATGATTTGCGCAGCGGCCCGCGGAGCCGTGGATGGAACACCGGCCAACGCGGGCGGCCGATCGGCGATCCAGCAGCGCGCACTATGCCCGCCGCCGAGCGCGACCGGCTCGGGGTCGAGGCGGTCGCAGGTGCCGGGGATGGCCTCCGCGCAACGGTTGTGGAACGGGCATCCAATGGGGCGGTTCAGCAGATCGGGGACGCCTCCGGCGATGGCCTCCAAACGGCGCCCCGCCCCCCCGCCGTGGCGCGGGTTGGACCGCAGCAAGGCCCTTGTGTAGGGATGGCGCGGGTCGTGGAACACCTGCGCCACGGGTCCGCGTTCCACGACGAGCCCGAGATACATCACCACGACCTCATCGGCCATCTCGGCCACGACGCCGAGATCATGGGTGATGAACAGGATGCTCATGCCGGTATCCGCCCGCAGTTCCCGCATGAGATCGAGGATCTGCGCCTGGGTTGTGACGTCCAGCGCCGTGGTCGGTTCGTCGGCGATCAACAGCGGTGGGCCGCAGACCAGCGCCATGGCGATCATGGCCCGTTGGCGCATGCCGCCCGATAGCTGGAAACTATAGGCGTCCAGCCGCTCCGCCGGCTTGGGCAGGCCGACGCGGTGCAGCATCTGGATCGAGCGTTCCCGCGCCTCCTTGCGCGACACTTTTTCGTGCAGGTGGATCGCCTCTGCCATCTGGTTGCCGATGGTGTGCACCGGCGACAGCGCGGTCATCGGTTCCTGGAAGATCATTCCTATGTCGCGGCCGCGGATGGACCGCATCTGCTTTCCGTATGGATCGAGGCGCGCCATGTCGACTTCCACACCGTCCCGGCCGCGCAGCAGGATTTCGCCGCCAACCATTCGCAACGGCGAAGGAACCAGGCGCAGGATGGAGCGCGCCGTGATGCTCTTGCCGCAGCCGCTTTCGCCGACGATGCAGACTGTGCGCGCGCAGCCAACCTCGATATCGATACCGTCCAGCACGCGCAGCACGCCGCCGGGAACGTCGATATGGGTGCGCAACCCCTTCACCCGCAGCAGCGACTCCGCCGGGCGCTCGGCATCCATCGACATCGCCGGGATCACGCGGTCAGGCCCGTGCATAGGGGTCTGCGGCATCACGAAGCCCGTCGCCGAAGAAGTTGAAGGCGAGCACTGCGACGATCACCGGCACCGCGGGGAACAGGAGCCACGGCGTGATCGCCACCGCTTGCACGTTTTGCGCCGCCTGGAGCAGCACACCCCAGCTGATCGCCGGCGGACGCAGCCCGAGCCCCAGGAAGCTCAGCGCGGTCTCGCTAAGCACCATCACCGGCAATGTCAGCGTGGTGACGGCGATGATGTGCGACAGGAACGACGGCACCATATGGGCAAAGATGATGCGCAGCTTCGAACAGCCATCCAATTCGGCCGAAACGATGAAATCCTCTTCCCGCAACGCGAGGAACCGGCCGCGCACCACCCGCGCCAGCTCGGTCCAGCTGACCAGCGAGATGATGATGGTGATGGCGAAATAAACCTGGGTGACCGACCAGTCGCGCGGCACCGCCGCCGCCAGGCCCATCCACAACGGAATGGTGGGAACCGAGCGCACCACCTCGATCACCCGTTGGATCGTATCGTCGACCACGCCGCCATACAGCCCGGAAATGCCGCCCAGCAACACCCCCAGCGTCAGGCTGAGTGTCACGCCGATCAGTCCGACGGTGAGTGATGCGCGGGTTGCAAACACCATCCGCGACCACAGATCACGGCCCTGCACGTCAGTCCCCAGCAGGAACAGCGTCTTGCCGGCATCCGCACCGCTCACGCCGATCAGGTGCCGGTCGGTCGGAAACACGCCGAACAGCCGCCACTCGAAGCCGCGGGCGAAAAAGCTGACCTGGATCTTGGCCGCAGGATCCGGCGTGTAAACCAGCTGCATGTTCGCGTCGCGCTTGCGGACCACCCGGTAGACATGCGGGCTCCAGGCCCCGTTGTCGAACCAGTGGATCTCCTGCGGAGGGATCAGCGACAGCTGAGCGCTTGGTCGCGTCGCGTCGGAGACCGCGAAGAACTCGGCAAAAGCGACGACGCTGTAGAACATCAGGATCACGACCCCGCAGACCACCGCCAGCCGATGCCGCCGGAAGCGCCGCCAGGTCAGCCGCCATTGACCTGCCGCGGCCAGCGCGCGCGCCTTTTCCAGCGAGGGATCCGCCGCCGCCGGGTCGCTCACCGCGAACCTCCCAGGCGGATGCGCGGATCGATGGCGATCAGCAGGAGGTCGGACAGGAAAGTGCCTACCACGGTCAGCACGCCGAGCATCAGCACGATGGTACCCGCCAGGAACAAATCCTGCGCCACCAACGACTTGAACAGCACCGGACCCACGGTCGGCAGACCGAGCACCAGCGATACGATCACACTGCCCGAAACCACATAGGGCAGGATGTATCCGACCGTGCTGACGAACGGGTTGAGCGCGACCCGCACCGGATACTTCAGGATGGCGCGCCACATCGGCATGCCTCGGGCCAGCGCGGTGACGAGATACGGCTTGCGCAGCTCGTCGAGCAGGTTGGCCCGCATAACCCGCATCACCTGGGCGGTGGAGCCCAGCCCGAGGATCAACGCCGGCAGCGGCAGGTGCCATGCCAGGTCACCTACTCGCGCCCAGCTCCACGGCGCCTCGGCGTAGGCTGGCGAGAACAATCCCCCCACCGACGTTCCCAGATAGCGAAAACCGAGATACATCAACACCAGCGCGATCAGGAAGCTCGGCACCGCCAGGCCGATGAACCCCAGCAGGGTAAAGACATAATCCGCAACGGAGTGTTGGCGCACGGCGGTGTAGATGCCGATCGGCAGCGCGAGCAGCCATGTGGTCAACACCGCCGCGGCCGAGACCACGAAGGTCAACAGCATCCGCTCGCCGATGACGTCGTAGACGGGGCGGTTCCATTCCATCGACCGCCCGAAATCGCCCTGGACGACCAGCGCCATCCAACGCAGATACTGCACCGGCATCGGCTCATCCAGCCCGTACTGCCGCCGCAGCACCTCAGCCTCCTGGTTGGTCATCGTGCTGCCGGACGCGGCCATGTTCGCGACATAGGAGGTGATGTAGTCACCGGGCGGCAGCTGGATGATCGTGAACGTCGCGATCGAGATGAACACGCACGTCATGACGGCCAGCATCAACCGCCGGGCAAGATACGGCAGCATCGGTCAGGACTTGAAGTAGACGGTCATGACCTTCGATATGCTCGGGGTACGAACATCGGGGCTGCTGTATTGCCGCGCTGGCACGTTGCCCATGTTGTTCGTCACCACCCTGACCCCCATGAAGGCGGGCGACAGCCCGACCGTGCCGATGATGTGGACATTGTCGACCATCAGCGCCCACATCTCCTTTGCGGTCTTGGTCAGTTCTTCGTCCTTCAACGTGAAGCAGCGCTTGAAGTTGTCCATCACCTGGACCATCCACGGCGCCGGCCTCTTGCCCTGGGCGCCGTTGGTGGCCGCCCATTTGCCCCATTCCGGCCCGTGCGCCGCGCCTTCGAACATCGGCAGCAACGAGTTCGGGAAGCTGAAGATGTGGTCCGAGCCGTCGCCGACAAACGAATAGAGTTGATGCTCGTTGGCCCGCAGCCGCGATTCTCCCAGGCTGCGTTCGACTTCGTTGATCTGCAGGTCAATGCCGATCTGGCGCCACTGGGCGCGGATGAGTTCGCCGATCTGCGCATACGGCAGGCCGGATGCGGCGAACGTCATCAGTTCGAGGCTGAGCCGGCCCTTGCCGTCGGTGCGCAGGCGAAACCCCTCGCTGTCCTTCTTCGTCAGCCCGAGCTTGTCCAGCATGGCATTGGCCTTGTCCGGCTCATGGGTCGCCCAGCGAAGATTGTACTCGGGCCCGGGATGGAACGGATTGTCGTCCGATGGCACGATACTGCGCGGCTCGGCGATACCCAGCCAGAAGATCTCGTTCAACTCTTCCCGTTCAATGCCGATCGCCAGCGCCCGGCGGAAATCGACGTTGCTCATCCACTTGGCGATTTCAGGGTCCTTGTCGTAGCTGTGGTTGAACACGATCATCATGTCCGTCCCGTGGCTCCCGGGATCGAGATAGACCTTGTAGTTGTTGGCCTTCTGGTTCTGCAGGAACACCGGCAGCTTGCCGAGTTGGAGATGGCGCGCCTGCCAGTCGTACTGGCCGGCGATGGCGCGAAGGTTGATGACCTCCAGGTCCTCAGCCAGCGTGAACTGAACGGTGTCGATGTAGGGCAGCTGATTGCCCGCGCTGTCCACCCAGATGCTGAACGGATTGCGCTCCAGG
>JAPLOH010000177.1:0-1146 GCA_026400845.1 Alphaproteobacteria bacterium | reverse complement strand
TTTCACCGTCCATGGCGTCAGCCCCGGCAGGTCCGGGTTCTGCGCCCAGTCCGCCTTGGTGAAGAACATGCGGGTCCAGGTGGGGAAGCCCTGTTCCTTCGCCATCTGGGTCAGCTTTTCCTCCGACGTGTATTTCGGCAGGAACTGCTTGAGGTAGTGCGCCGGGGCGTACAATCCATAGCCGAAACGCCCCTGCATCGCTGGCCCGGTCACCCCATTGGTGCCCGCCAGCAGCCCGGGGAACAGGTAGTTGGCAATCGGAAACGACAGCCGGACCGTGTAGGCGTCCACCTTCTCGACCCGGCCGTGCTCGCCGTTGCTCTGGAACGCGATGGTTTTGACCGGGACCAGTTGCTCGTTGCTGTAGATGTCCTCGAACCAGAACACGAAATCATCCGCGGTGAACGGATGGCCGTCGCTCCAACGCATTCCACGGCGCAGATGGATGGTCGTCACCTTGCCGTCATCGCTGATGGTCCAGGATTTTGCGAGGTTCGGGGTGATCCGGTTGCCCGTCCAATCCCACGCCAACAGCGAGTCCGGGCCGGTGACCGCGCGCCAGGCATTCCACGCGTCACCGGGGCCGGTGAAGCCTTGGCGCCACATGCCGCCATACCTGCCGATTTCATGCACCGGCTTGATCACCAGCGGGTCCGCGCCGACGCGCTCGGCCAGTTTCGGCAGGGCGCCCGCGGCAACCCGGGCGGCCAGCATCGGCGCTTCCTGGAAACTCTTCGGCCATAGCGCCGGATCAAGCACGACTTCAGGACCTTCAAGCTTGCCGATCAGCGCCCGGCTGACGCCATCGGTTGCGGCTAGCGCCGCGCCAGCGCGCCCAGTAAGCCCCGCCGCCGCCGCGGCGGCGATAAGTTGGCGGCGACGAAATTGAATATCGTTCATCAGCTTGCCTCCTATTGTGGAAGTCTTTTGATCTCCCCAGCACGGCGTCGCGCATGTCACCTAGCGCCTCTTCGCAGCAACCCTGTATTCGGCCGAAAGCGTCAGGGGGATGTCCCACTCTCTGTTGAAACTTGCCTGACGGCCATCACCCGATAGCACCCTACGCAGCCACGGCAGCCGGCACAAGTGCCGTGTCGCTGGCGTTCTGCACTTTCAGCGAGGCCAGTGCCGCCCGCAGCACCGGCA
>JAPLOH010000315.1 GCA_026400845.1 Alphaproteobacteria bacterium | reverse complement strand
CACCACCAGCACGAACAGCGCCATGAAGCAGGAGGTCCACAACCCCGTGAGGTCGTTCAGGGCGCCGAACAGGATCGGCAGCACGAAGCCGCCAAGCCCGCCGATCATGCCCACCAGCCCACCGACCGAGCCGACATTGCCGGGGTAGTAGACGGGTATGTGCTTGTAGACGGCGGCCTTGCCGAGCGCCATGAAGAAGCCGAGCACGAACACCGCGACCGTGAAGCCGACGACGCCCATCTCCATGTGGAAGGCGTATTTTCCGTTGATCCCGGTGACGATGTAGTCGGTCGGCGGATAGGACAGCAGGAAGGTGCAGACGATCGAGACCAGGAAGGTCCACCACATCACCCGGCGCGCGCCATAGGTATCCGACAAATGGCCGCCATAGGCGCGGAACAGGCTCGCCGGCACCGAGAAGAACGCCGCGATCATCCCGGCGGACTGCACGCTCAGCCCGTAGACCTTCATCATGTATTGCGGCAGCCACAGCGACAGCGCGACGAAGGCGCCGAACACGAAGAAGTAGTACAGCGCGAACCGCCAGACCTGCACATTGGCCAACGGCTCCAGTTCGAGCCAGGCCGATTTCGGCTTCTCGCCGGAGAGCCGCCGCGCCACCAGCACCGGATCATCCTTGGTGGTGAGCCAGAACACGACCGCCATCACCACCAGCCCCGCCGCCCAGACCTGCGCCACCGCCTGCCAGCCCAGCGCCACCATCAGCAACGGCGCGAAGAACTTGGTCACCGCGGCGCCGACATTGCCGGCACCGAAAATGCCGAGCGCGGTGCCCTGCTTTTCCGCGGGGTACCAGCGCGACACATAGGCGATGCCGACCGCGAAGGACCCGCCGGCGATGCCGACCCCGAGGGCGGCCACCAGGGTCATCACATAGGTATGCGCCAGCGTCAGCAGCAGCGTCGCCGCGGCGGCGGCCAGCATCGTGACGGTGAACACCCGCCGCCCGCCGTACTGGTCGGTCCAGATGCCGAGCGCGACGCGGATCAGCGAGCCGGTGAGGATCGGCGTGCCGACCAGGAGGCCGAACTCGGTCTGCGACAAGCCGAGTTCGTCGCGGATGCGGATGCCGATGATGGAGAATATCGTCCAGACTGCGAAGCAGACGGTGAAGGCCGTCGTGCTCATGCCCAGCGCCATGCGCTGGCCGGCGGGAGGGGTGGTGGCGGTGTGGCTCATGATGTGTCTCCGGCGCGGTGCACCAAACCGGTGAAATACCGTCGGGCCGGAACCTACGGCGCGCGTGTCGCAGTGGTTTGATGTGGATCAAAATACCGCTTCAATCCATTTTGAAAAATTCAGTATCGATCAGTCGACCTATAGTATTTTATATATTTATTATGTATAATTACTTATAGTCAATTGATTATTTGACATTCATCAAGCGTCGAGTGAATCCTGGCGGCGGCAAAAAGGGAGGCCGGCCATCCGCACCGAGGACATCACCGCACTGCGCGCGCTTCGGCTGTTCGCGGGAATCGGCGACGCGACGTTCGCCGATCTCCTCGCCGCCGGCTATCTGCAGTTCTTCCCCCCTGGCGTCACCTTGATCCGCGAGCGCGATCCGGCCGATTTCCTGCACGTCGTCATCGAGGGGACGGTCGAGCTCTATGCCGGCACCGCCGAGCGCGAGACGACGATGGAGCTCATCCGCCAGGCCAGCGTGTTCATCCTGGCAGCCGTGCTGTCCGACCAGATCTACCTGCAATCCGCCCGCACGCTCACGCGCTCGCGCATCCTGATGATCCCGGCCGCGCGGGTGCGCACCTGGATGGCCCGCGACGCCGCGTTCATGAGCGCCATCGTGCTCGAGCTTGCGCGCGCCTATCGGCAAGCGATCAAGGCGCTGAAAAACCAGAAACTCCGCACCGGCACCGAGCGCCTGGCCAACTGGCTCATCGTCCAATCCACCGAACAGGGCACGCCCGGCCGCGCCAGGCTCGCCATCGAGAAGCGCGTTCTCGCGGCCCGCCTCGGCATGACCCCGGAGAACCTCTCCCGCGCCTTCGCCAGCCTGGCCAACCACGGTGTCCATACCAGCGGCGCGCTGATCGAAATGCACGACCCCGGCGCGCTCTCAGCGTTCGCCCAGCCCGACCCCCTGGTCGACGGACCGGAATAACCCGCAAGCACGGCCCGAAATGTGAAAAAGTTTTTTGGTTCTTTTTTTCAAAAAAGAACCGCTTCCTCCTAAAACCCCGCCAGTGTCCCCCCCGGTCTCCCCCCCGCGAGATGGGTGATAATGGCGTCGATCACCACATCGGCCGTCTCGGCCCAGGTCTCGATCGTGCCGCCGCCGCGATGGGGCATCAGCACCGCGTTGCGCGCGGCGCGCAGGCGGGGCGGCACTTGCGGTTCGGCCGCGAAGACGTCGAGGCCGGCGCCGGCGATGCCGCCGGTTTCCAGTGCGTCGATCAGCGCCGCCTCATCGATGATGGAGCCGCGGGCGATGTTGACCACGATGCCGGTGGGCCCGAGGGCGGCGAGAACCTCGGCATTGACGAGGTGGCGAGTGGCCTCGCCGCCGGGGCAGGCGATCACCAGCACCTCCGCCCATGCCGCGAGCGCCACCGGGTCCGCCACGAAGCGATAGGGGGCGCCGGGCACCGGGTTGCGGTTGTGGTAGGCGACCGGCATGTCGAACCCCGCCGCCCGCCGGGCGATCGCGGCGCCGATGCGGCCGAGCCCGATGATGCCCATCCGCCGGCTGTGGATGCGCGGCAGCAACGGGAATGCCCCGGCGGGCCATGCGCCGGCACGCACGAACGCATCGCCTGGCACGATCCCCCGCGCCGCGGCGAGCAGCAGGGCCATCGCCATGTCGGCGACGCAGCCGACCGTCGGGTCCGGCGCGTTGGCAACGCGAATGCCGCGGGATTTGGCGTGCGCGAGGTCGATCTTGTCGACGCCGGCGCCGAAGGCGGCGATGATGGAGAGCGCCGGCAGCGCGTCCATCAGGGCGGCGGGGATCGGCGCGGCGGCGATCAGTGCCTTGATTTCGCCAGGGTTGGCGGGCAAGGCTCCGCCCGGGAGATATTCGATGAGGTCGAACGCGGCGCGATAGCGGGGCGCGCAGGGTTCGACGATGGGCCCGGCATGCAGAACTACGGGTTTCGTCACGTCGGTCTTCCCAGTATGATGGTGCGCCGCAACATGCGGCCATTTTCGCGTTTCACATAGTCCATGACGGCAACGGAGTGCTTCAGATGAAGGTCGGCGTCCCCAAGGAAATCAAGACCCACGAATATCGCGTGGGGTTGACCCCGGCCGCGGTGCGCGAACTCACGGTGCACGGCCATGAGGTCGTCGTCCAGCAGGATGCCGCGTCCGGCATCGGCTTCACCGATGACGCCTATCGCGCGGCCGGCGCCTCCATCGTCGCCACCGCCGCCGAGGTGTTCGCGGCGGCTGACATGATCGTGAGGGTGAAGGAGCCGCAACCCTCCGAGATCGCCGCGCTCAAGCCCGGCCAGGTGCTGTTCACCTACCTCCATCTCGCCGCCGACAAGGAGCAGACGATCGGGCTGATGAAGTCCGGCGCCACCTGCATCGCCTACGAGACCGTCACCGACGCGCGCGGCGCCCTGCCGCTGCTGGCGCCGATGAGCGAGGTTGCCGGCCGCATGTCGATCCAGGTCGGCGCGCATTGCCTGGAGAAGGAGCAGGGCGGCGCCGGCGTGCTGCTCGGCGGCGTGCCCGGCGTGCCGGCCGGCAAGGTGGTGATCATCGGCGGCGGCGTCTCCGGCACCCATGCCATGCGCATGGCCGTCGGCATCGGCGCGCATGTGACGGTGATCGACCGTTCGCTGCCGCGCCTGAAGGAGATCGAGGCGCAGTTCGGCTCCCAGGTGCAGACGATGTTCTCCACCACGGCGGCGATCGAGTCCGCGGTGGTGGATGCCGATCTCGTGGTTGGCGCCGTGCTGGTGCCGGGTGCGGCGGCGCCGAAGCTGGTGACGCGGGCGATGGTGAAGCAGATGCGGCCGGGCTCGGTGGTGGTGGATATCGCCATCGATCAGGGCGGCTGCCTTGAGACCAGCAAGCCCACCACCCACGCCAACCCGACCTATATCGAGGAAGGCGTGGTGCATTACTGCGTGACCAACATGCCGGGCGCGGTTGCCCGCACCTCCACCATCGCGCTCGGCAACGCCACGCTGCCCTTCGTGATGGCGCTGGCCAACAAGGGCTGGCGGCAGGCGCTGATCGACGACGTGCATCTGTGCAACGGGCTCAACGTGCATGCCGGCGTCGTCACCTACAAGGCGGTGGCCGACGATCTCGGCGTGACGTTCAAGCCGGCCGCCTCCGTCCTCGGGGTGTGACGGCGATGGGGCGAACGGCCCTCATCACCGGCGGCGCCAGCGGCATCGGCGCGGCCGCCGCCCGGCGGCTGGCGGCGGATGGCTGGTCGCTGGCGATCAACTACCGGTCCCGCCGCACCGAAGCGGAGGCCCTGGTGGCCGAGCTGCGGGGCGCGGGTGCCGAGGCCGAGGCTTTCGCCGCCGACATGCGATCGCCGGACGAGATCGCCGGACTGTTCGCCGCCGTGGATGCCCGCTTCGGCCGGCTCGACGGGCTGGTGAACAGTGCCGGCATCGGGCTTCCGTCGGCGCGGGTGGCGGAATTCGATGCCGCCGCGCTGCTGCATCTGATGACCGTCAACGTCATCGGCGTGATGCTGTGCTGCCGCGAGGCGGCGCGCCGCATGTCGACCGCGCAGGGCGGGAGGGGCGGTGCAGTGATCACCGTCGGCTCGATGGCCGGCACCATCGGCGGCCGGCCGGGCAATTCGCACTACGCCACCAGCAAGGCCGCGCTCGACGCCTTCGGGGTCGGCTTCGCCAAGGAGGTCGCCCGCGAGGGGATCAGGGTGGTGACGGTTCGCCCGGGCGTGATCCGCACCGACATGACGGCCAAGGGCCTCGCCGACCCCAGGCACGCCGCCACCGTCGCCGCCTCCATCCCGATGGGCCGGCCGGGCACGGTGGAGGAAGCCGGGGCGCCGATCGCCTGGCTGATGTCCGGCGAAGCCTCCTTCATCACCGGCTGCACGCTCGATATCTCCGGCGGCGGCTTCCACATCGCCTCGGCGCCCTGAGACACCCCGCGCCGTCATCAAAGCTTCACGCCGCACAGCCGCAGGCGGCGGGATAGAGAACCGCCCCCTGACAGGATCGCTCACATGCTCTCGCGCCTTGTCTTCGCCAGCCTCCTTTCCCTGCTGAGCTTGCCGGCGCTTGCCGCCGAGCAGTTCGCCTTCGGCCTGTGGGGCGACATGCCCTACGCCAAGGCCGGCGATCTGCCGAAAATGAAGGCGCTGCTCGACGACATCAACGCCTCCGACATCGCCTTCTCGCTCTATGACGGCGACATCAAGGACGGCAGTTCGAAATGCACCGATGACGTCTACACCGATGCCGTCAAGATGTTCGACAGCCTGCGCAAGCCGGCGGTCTACATCCCCGGCGACAACGAATGGACCGACTGCCACCGCACCAACAACGGCGGCTACAACAACCTCGAACGGCTCGACCACATCCGCAAAACCATGATGACGAGCGACGAGAGCTACGGGCAGGCCCGCCTGAAGCTGATCCGCCAGGGCACGCCGGGGCAGATCTACAGCGAAAACATCCGCTTCAGCCATGGCGGCATCATCTTCGTCGGGCTCAACATTCCCGGCAGCAACAACAACTTCGTCCACGACGACAAGGAATGCACCCGGAAGAGCGCCCGCACCCCGGCCGATTGCGCGGCGGGGAACGCCGAGTATCGCGCCCGCGACGCCGCCAACATCGCCTGGATGGATGCCGCCTTCGCCGAGGCCCGCCAGGCCAAGGCGCCGGGCATCGTGCTGGTGTTCCAGGCCGATCCCGGCTTCGACCTGCCGGAGACCGAGGACGTCAACGAACGGACCCTGCCGGATGTCGACGCCTACACGAAATTCCTCGACGCGGTGATGGCCCACGCCGGCACCTATGACGGGCAGATCCTGCTCGTGCATGGCGATACCCATGTCTTCAAGGTCGACAAGCCGCTGCGGGACCCGATGAACGTCATCCCCAACATCACCCGGGTGCAGACCTTCGGCAGCCCGCAGATCCATTGGGTGCGCGTCGGCGTCGACCCCACGTCGCGCAACGTGTTCAGCATCCAGCCGATGATGGTGCGCCAGTAAGGCAGGAAGGAAGCGCTTCTTTTTAAAAAAAGAAGCAAAAACTTTCCATCCGTTGCTTCGCCCTCTCCGCGGAGAGGGCGAAGCAACGGATGGAAAGTT
>JAPLOH010000188.1 GCA_026400845.1 Alphaproteobacteria bacterium | reverse complement strand
TAGCCAAGCGGCAGATACCGAACACGCGGCAAGGCCGCTATGTCGGCCGACCAATGGTTCCGCCACACTTCGGTACAATACCCATACACCGAAAGGTCGTCGCGGAATCCGCCATCCCCGAAATGGAGCAGCACCACCCTGCATCCCAGCCGCCGCGCTTCCTCGAAATAAGGAGTGTATTCTGGCTTCAGCCGGTTATCGACCACGTACATGTTCCGGCTCAGCGTCTCGTACCGCCGATACTCGAAATACTCTCGCTGCGCCGCCTGCGGCAGCAACTCGCGGATCCACTGCCCCTCCCATCGCGCAGCATTGTCGTACTGCCAAATCAGCGTGGGTTCAGTCCCCTCAAGCAATGAGAATCGTGGTTTGTTGGACGTTTCGCTCATAAATCTCGGGTAACATGATCGCCTACCGATTTGTAGGGACAAAATGCCGACTCGGGCGGCCGGAGTCGCGATGGTCCGCCAGTCATGCGACAGCACCGCCAAACGCCATCCACGGTTGCTCTTTCGCCGCCGCTCCGCTTGACTGCCGCCCTCCAACGACAACCGGGTTTTTCAGCGCATGGCCTCCGCCCGCCTCGCCGTCGATATCGGCGGCACCTTTACCGACCTCGCCCTCGAACATGGCGGGCGCCGGACCACCATCAAGGTGCTGACCACCCAGGCCGCGCCTGAACAGGGCGTCATCACCGGCACCGAGGCGATCCTGAGCGCCGCAGGAGTCGCGGCCTCCGACATCGCCATCGTGCTGCACGGCACCACGCTGGCCACCAACGCCATCATCGAGCGCAAGGGCGCCCGCACCGCGCTGGTCACCACCCTGGGGTTCCGCGACGTGCTGGCGATGGGCAATGAGAGCCGCTACGACCAGTACGACCTCAACATCGTGCTGCCCGAGCCCCTCGTCCCTCGCCATCTCCGCCTCACCGTGCCGGAGCGGCTGGACAATGAGGGCAACGTGATTCTGCCGCTCGATGAGGCCGCCGTGCGCGCATTGGTGCCGGTGTTGCAGCGCGAGGGGGTGGAGAGCATCGCCGTCGGCCTGCTGCACAGCTTCGTCAACCCCGCCCATGAGCGCCGGGTGCGCGACATCCTGGCCGCCGCCCTGCCGGATGTGCCGATTTCGCTGTCGTCCGATGTGTCGCCGGAAATGCGGGAGTGGGAGCGCTTCTCCACCACCTCCGCCAACGCCTACGTGCAGCCGCTGATGGCGAGCTACCTCAAGCGCCTCGAATCCGGCCTGCGCGAGCGCGGCCTCACCGCGCCGATCTTTCTGATGCTGTCGGGCGGCGGCCTCACCACCATCGACACTGCCTGCCGCTACCCGATCCGCCTGGTGGAATCCGGCCCCGCCGGCGGCGCCATCTTCTCCGCCCATATCGCTCGGGAATGCGGGCTCGACCACGTGCTCTCCTTCGACATGGGGGGCACCACGGCGAAGATCTGCCTGATCGACCACTTCAAACCGCAGACCTCGCGCAGCTTCGAGGTCGCCCGGGTCGGTCGCTTCCGCAAGGGCTCCGGCCTGCCGCTGCGCATCCCCGTGATCGAGATGGTGGAGATCGGCGCCGGCGGCGGCTCGCTCGCCCATGTCGATGGGTTGGGCCGCATCGGCGTCGGCCCGGAGAGCGCGGGCGCCGATCCCGGCCCGGCCTGCTACGGGCGGGGCGGCACGCATCCCGCGGTGACCGACGCCAACCTCACCCTCGGCCGCTACGATCCCGCCCGCTTCGCTGGCGGCAATCTGCGCCTGCATCCCGAGCCCGCCCGCGCCGCACTGGCCGCCGATGTCGGCGACAAGCTTGGCCTCAGCGCGGAAATGGCGGCGCTGGGGGTGGTGGAGATGGTGGACGAGAATATGTCCAACGCGGCGCGCGTGCATGCCATCGAATCGGGCAAATCCTACCTGGGGCGCACCCTCATCGCCTTCGGCGGCGGCGGGCCGGTGCACGGCTTCCGCGTCGCCGAGAAGATCGGCATTGACCGCGTGCTGGTGCCCTCCGGCGCCGGCGTCGGCAGCGCCATCGGCTTCCTGCGCGCCCCGGTCGGCTATGAGGTGGTGCGCAGCCTCTACCAGCGTTTTCGAACATTCGACGTCGCGGCGGTGAATGCCCTGCTGGCCGACATGTCCGCCGAGGCCTCCGCCGTGGTGGCCGAAGGGAGCTTCGGCGCGCCCACCACCGAAACCCGCATCGCCTTCATGCGCTATGTCGGCCAGGGCCACGAAATTCCGGTCCCCCTCCCCGTCCGCGTGTTGACCGAGGCGGATGTGGCGACCATTCGCGCCGCCTATGACACCGAATACAGCCGCTTCTTCGATCGCCCGGTGCCGGGATCGGACGTCGAGATCATGAGCTACGCCGTGGTGGTCGCCACCATCGCCGAGCAGACCTCGACCCCCTCGGCGCCCGGTGCCGCAATCGCCGCCATCCCCGTGCGCCACCAGCAGGTGCGCGACACCATCACCGGCGAGGTGAGCGATTGGGCGGTGCATGACCGCACTTCCCTCTCCCCCGGCGCCACCATCGCCGGCCCCGCCATCATCGCCGAGGACGAGACTTCTACTCTCGTCGGCCCGGGCTGGACGGCCAGCATCAACGGCTTCGGCTACATCGAACTCACGCGTGGAGTTGCCGCATGAGCACCAATTCCGCCCTCGCGGGTATCCAGCGCCAGATCATGTGGAACCGCCTCATCGCGGTGGTCGAGGAACAGGCGCAGGTGATGATCCGCACCGCCTTCTCCACCACCGTGCGCGAAGCGGGCGATCTTTCGGCCGGCATTTTCGATCTCGACGGCCGCATGATGGCGCAAGCCGTCACCGGCACGCCCGGCCACGTCAACTCGATGATGGAATCGGTCGGCCACTTCCTCGCCAAATTCCCGATCGGGACGATGAAGCAAGGCGATCACTACATCACCAATGACCCCTGGCTCGGCACCGGGCACCTGCACGACCTCACCGTCGTCACCCCCGCCTTCCGCAACGGCAAGCCGGTCGGCCTGTTCGCCAACACCGCGCATGTGATCGACATCGGCGGGCTCGGCATGGGCCCCGAGGGGCGTTCGCTCGGCATGGGGCCGGAGGGGCGCTCGGTGTTCGAGGAGGGGCTCTACATCCCCATCGTCAAATGCTTCGACCAGGGCAAGCCGAACGAGACCTTCTTCGACTTCATCCGCTGGGGCTCCCGCCTGCCGGTGGAGCTGGAGGGCGACGTCTACTCCCTCTGCGCCTGCAACGACGCCGCCGTGCATCGCCTCGTCGAGATGATGGACGAGTTCCGCATGGACAGCCTCACCCCGCTCGCCGAATTCATTTTCGACAGCTCGCTGAAGGCCACCGTCACCGAAATCGCCAAGCTCGGCCGTGGCACCTATAGCGGCGAAATCAGCTCGGACGGCTACGAGGAGCCGGTGACGCTGAAGGCGCGGATGACCATCCTCGATGACGCGATCGAGGTGGATTACGCCGGCACCTCCGGCCTCTCCCAGCGCGGCATCAACGTGCCGGCCGCCTACACGCGGGCCTATTCCTGCTTCGGCATCAAGGTCGTTGTCGCCCCCGAAATCCCCAATAACTGGGCCTCGCTGGCGCCGTTCCGCATGATCATCCCCGAGGGGACCATCCTCAACG
The DNA here is from genome assembly GCA_026400845.1 of Alphaproteobacteria bacterium. GTDB lineage: Bacteria > Pseudomonadota > Alphaproteobacteria > Acetobacterales > Acetobacteraceae > CAIYPH01. Next base: position 1,166 of record JAPLOH010000188.1, on the reverse strand, counting down.
CGCCGCGCCCCTACCCGGTATCGGTGCGCCATGTCATCGGCCATCTCCTACCGGACCTCATGATGGGCTGCCTGCACCAGACCGTGCCCACCCGCGTCGCCGCCGAGGGCGCCTCCTGCCTGTGGAACCCGCCCTTGCGCGGCGGCTCCTCGGTCTCCGGCCAGGCGCGCGGCAACAAGAAGGTGATCGGCGATTTCGAGGTGATCACCTTCAACTCCGGCGGCACCGGCGCCCGCCCCGCGTTCGACGGGCTGGACGCCACCGCCTTCCCGTCGGGCGTGCGCACCATGCCGGTGGAGGCGACCGAGAACGTCGCCCCCGTCGTGATCTGGCGCAAGGAGCTGCGCGAGGGCAGCGCCGGCGCCGGCCGCACCCGCGGCGGGCTCGGCCAGACCATGGAGATCGCCACCAAGGGTGAGCTCGAATTCGCCGTCAACGCCACCTTCGACCGCATCGCCAACGCCCCCAAGGGCCGCGACGGCGGCGGGCTCGGCGCCAATGGCGCGGTGACGCTGAAGACCGGCGAGAAGCTGCGCACCAAGGGCTACCAGGTGATCCCCAACGGCAACCGCCTGATCCTGCACATGCCCGGCGGCGGCGGCATGGGCGACCCCGCGACCCGCGCCCCCGCACTGGTGGCGCGCGACGTGCGGGACGGGGTGGTGAGCGTCGGCGACGCTCGCATGCTCTACAAAGTCGCTGTCTCCGAACACGGCATCATCGACGACGCGGCGACCGCCGCCCTGAGGAACTGAAAATGGCCCTGCGCTGTGATCTCATCATCCGCGACGCCACCATCATCGACGGCACCGGCAGCGCCCGCATGCGCGGCGATGTCGGCGTCATCGGCGACCGCATTGTCGCCGTTGGCGATCTCGGCGCCGCCTCGGCCGATCGCGAGGTGATCGCTACCGGCAAGGTGCTCGCCCCCGGTTTCATCGATGCCCACACGCATGACGACCGCGCCGTGCTCTGCGGCCCCGAATGCATGCTGTGCAAGATGTCCCAGGGCGTCACCACCGTGGTGGTGGGCAATTGCGGCATCAGCCTCTCGCCGGTGCGCATGAAGACCCGCCCGATCCCGCCGCTCGACCTGCTGGGCGATGAAAGCTGGTGGACCTTCGACAGCTTCGGCGACTACGCGGAGCGGCTCGCGCGCGATCCCT
>JAPLOH010000213.1:1814-13603 GCA_026400845.1 Alphaproteobacteria bacterium | reverse complement strand
GCGACCTGTTATGCGCTTTTCTTAGGCTTTGTCGTCTATCGCACGCTGACCTGGAAGATGATTCCCGAAATCATCGTGGAGTCGGCGGAGACCACTGGCATCGTGATGGTGCTGGTAATGGCGGCAGGCGCGCTCGGCTGGTGCATGTCGATCTCCCGCCTGCCGCAAACGCTGACGCCGCTGCTGGTGGGCTCCATCGGCAGCCCGCTGCTGTTCCTGTTCGCGGTCAACCTGATCCTGCTCATTGTCGGCTGCTTCATGGAGGCGCTGGCGGCGATCCTGCTGCTGATCCCCATCCTGGTGCCCGCCGCCGTCACCTTCGGGATCGACCCGACGCAGTTCGGCCTGATCATGATCTTCAACCTCATCCTCGGCACCATCCACCCCCCCGTCGGCGTGGTGCTGTTCGTCACCTCCCGCATCGCCGGCATCAGCTATGAGGCAATGTCGCGCGCCATCCTGCCCTGGCTGGTGCCGCTGCTGATCGTGCTGCTGCTGATCACCATCTTCCCGCCGCTGACCACTTTCCTGCCGAACCTGTTGATGCCAACGAAGTGAGCCTGGGGTAGCGGCGCGGCGCTGTCCGATTTTCGTTATTTTTTCATCAATAATAAATTAAAATCATTTCGCTCTATTGACACACTGAAAACTTTGAATTTTTCTCCCCGTAATAAAAAATCGTTTCACGGGGGGATCAGATGATAAGACAACTTAGCGTGAGCTTAGCGGTGGTTTTGCTCACGGGGTGTGCCAACTTCAACATGCTTGATCGACGGACGCCGCTGACACCGGGCGGCACGGCGATCCATCTCGACGCACCACAACGCCTGGTGTTTACGAATCGCAAGGGCGAAGTCTGCGCGGAACCGACGCCGGATGCGCTGCAGGCCTATGCGTCGGCGCTAGGCGCCGGCGTCTCGGCGCCGTCGCAGGGCGCGGCGTCGATCGCTGGTGCGCTCCAGACGAGCTCCGGCAGTATCGGGCTGCATACACAGTCCATCACGTTGATGCGCGACAATTTGTACCGTATCTGCGAAGCGGGATACAACGGCCAACTCAACAATACCGATATCGTCCAGATGCTTCAGCGCTCGCAGGACCTCACGCTTGGCGTGCTTGCGATCGAGCAGTTGACGGGGGCAGTGAAGGCTCCACAACTCAGGCTGGGTGGCAATGCGCAGGCTTCGGCATCGGCCAGCGCCGCCGATGCCTCAAAAGTACTCGCCAACGCACGCGAGACAGAGGCGATTCGCACGAAGTCCCTGGAAGCGGTCCGAACACTCCGATCCGGTGACCAGATCGCGTCCGAGACCGCGGCGCAGGCCGTCATCGATTTCACCCCGAATCCTCCGACTTCGGATTCGGACAAGAGGCGGTTAGCCGACCTTAACCAGAAGAGTGCCAGCCTGAAGGCCAAGGTGGAGCAGGACATAATAGACGTAACCAACGCGGAGAAGAACCTCGCCGATGCCTCCGCCGTGGTGCTCAAGGCGCAGGAGGCACTGAGCACTGCATTGTCTAGTTCCAGTGCCTCGGCGTCCGGTAGCGGGGAGTTTACCGTCGTCTCCGACCACAAGAATATCGAAAAGGATACTGCGAAGGAGCTGGCGCACGCTGTTACCGAAATCGTCGAGAACATCGTCAATCACTCGCGCCTCCTCGAGGTTTGCGCTAACCTAATGTCGCGCAGCTACGCGAGCCTGTCCGACAAGGAGCGTGAGGACGAGCGTTTAGCCTTCGTGCCGTTTATGAAGGAGGAATGCTCGAAGGTCTTTGCCGCAAATCTGAAAACAATTGCAGACCGCGACAATACAAAACAAACCCAGGCGATCGCGGCCAAAGCGAATGCAGAAGCACGGCTCAAAGAGGCTTCGGCTAAGGGCGCAACAAAGGTGCCGCCGACAGCTCAGGCGCCAGCCCCCAAGATTACTCCCTAGTTCGCACCTCTATACTGGAAAGCTGGCCTCAACCGCCGGCTTTCCAGGATTTGGTGTGCCGACAAGACAGACCCCAGCCAAATCGAGCGCCGCCTGTCATTGATATCGACGGGAGACTGCTGCTTCCCAAGAACACCAGTTCTGACGCTGCGGCGCATCGTCACTACCTCATTTTGACGGGCGTGGGGGAGCAGTGCAAATTTTGATACCGAGGTTGAAGGCGGTCGCACTTGGCTCTCCGTCGCGACAACGGTCCAGTTGCACGGGGTTTGTTCGTTGCGGTCCGCTCAATGCTGACCAAGCCATGGATATTTCGTTGCATTTTTGGACTTGAAATGAAGGCACGCCGGCCCGCATTCCATGAGCTGACATAGCTACTACCAAGGCAGCCAAGGAACCGGAGACCCCGCACGGCTCTACCATCCAGCGGAAATCGGGTAAGGGATTGCTCCTACTCGACTCAAAGTGAGCGGATTGTCTTTTCGTTGGAAATCGACCACGTGAAAAACATCATCGTCTGCCTCGACGGGCTGTGGCCCACCCCTGGCCAGGATCAGTGGCCCGCGGCGCCCACCAACGTGTTCCGCCTGTTCGTCAATCTCGACGGCAGCGACAGCCCCGACAGCTTGCTGCGGGCGGGCGAGCAGGTGCGCATGGCGCGCGGCGAGGATGGCCGGGTGAACCAGGCGGCGCTGTATCTGATGCAGGGCGGGGACCCCGCCGACCCGCTCGCCCGCATGCTGCGCGACGCGCCTGGCGGGCGGTTCCTGCTGCCGCTGCTGCGGGGCTACGGCTTCATCGCGCGCCACTACGATCCTGGCGACCGGATCGTGCTGATCGGCTTCAGCGCCGGGGCGACCGCGGCGCGGTCGCTCGCGGGGCTGATCGCGGCGCGCGGCCTGCCGGACCGGGCGCGATGCGACCTGAAGCCGGATGGCGCGGCGGAGCGGATCGGCGCGGCACTGTGGCAGGACTGGCGGCGCGGCGTGTTCGCGCGGCGGGTCTCGGTGGTGCGGGCGCTCGATGCCGCGCTGGCGGAACTCCCCGGCTTCTTCGCCACTCCCACGAACGTTCCCCGCCACGACACCGTCGCCATCGAGGCGGTGGCGGTGTGGGAAACCGTGGGAGCGCAGGGCATCCCCGACCATTTCGGCCTCAACCCGGAGATCGACATCCACCGCTTCGCCGATGTCGCTTTGCCGCAACGCACCGTCTACGGCTTCCACGCGCTGGCGATCGACGAGCGGCGCGCCGATTTCGCGCCGACCTATTGGGAGCCGGACGCCCGGGTGCTGCAATATCTGTTTCCCGGCGCGCACGAGGATGTCGGCGGCGGGCATGGCGCGGTGCACGGCGAGAGCGGCCTGTCGGATGCCGCGCTGGAATGGATGGTCGACAATCTCGCCATGCTCGGCCTGCGTTTCGCCGCCACCCCCGGCTGGGCCGCGGCGCCCGACCCGCGCGGCGTCGCCCATCAGCCCTGGCGCGACCCGCCCTACACCAGCCGCGCCCAGGGGCCGCGCGAACTGCCGGACGGGCTCGCGGTGGCCCGCGTCACCCGCGAGCGCCTGGCCGCCGGGCCGGTGCAGCAGGCGCCGGACCTACCCGCCCGCCCGTGGCGCCCGATCAACCTTGGCGGCTACGTCTGAGGTACCACGGCGCCAGTAGTGGGCGCCGATCGTCGCCATCGTGAACGTCAGCCGGGTAGCGCCTGGTGTGGCAAGAGTTGCGTCGCCGTCGGTCCAGCGCAGGCCTGGCTCGGCATCGCGCCACCCGTCGGCGCACCGCAGCGCGGCCAACGGCACCTTGCGGCCGTCGAGCGCGATATCGGTGATTGGCACACCGAGCCGACGGTGATCGGCGCCGCCGGTCCAGGACGGGCGGAAACTGCGGGACCGCAGGCGCACGAACGCGCATCCCGCTGGCAGATCGACCGCGACGCCGTCGGGTTGCCGATGCAGCGTCAGCACCTCCTCGCCGGCAAACACGGCCAGCGCCGCGTCATCACAGCGGGACCAGCCGAGCGCAGTGGCGCGCCGCAACAGCATTTCGTGCACCGCGGCAAGCCGGTCGCCGCCCAGCAGCAGCGGCGCGCAGGCGCGCTCATGCCATGCCGCGAAGGACGCGGCGGCGAAATCGGGATGCAGCATCGCGGCCGCCTCGCCCGCGAAAGCGCCGCGATTGCCGGTGTCGAGATAGGTCTCCGCCGCCGCCCCCTCGGCCAGAACCACGTCATGCCGGTCAAGCTCGACGTGCCAGTAGGTCACGGTATCGACGTCGATTTGCGTGATGGTCGCGCCATTGACCAGCAGATGGGCGGGGATCAGGGCGCCGTCGAGATGGAGCGCGTGGTCGGGCGAAACCAGCAGCGCGCGATGCGGCACCCCCGGCGCCAACGCCCCGGGCGCGATGCGCACCGGGCGCACGCGCTCGGGGTCGGGATGGCGCCGCACCACGATCCGGCGCTGCCCGACCCAGCGGATGCGCGCGAGGCCGCCGCCCAGCAATGCCGCCACGCGATCCCCCGCGCGCAGCGTCTCGACGGGCCGCTCGCCGCGATCGGTCAACAGCCGCGTGCCCTCGGCGAAGCAGGCGACGGTGAGCAGCGTGGTGAACAACGGGTAGTCATCGACCACCCAGTTGACACTGAAGTCCGACAGCACATGGCTGCCGGCAATGGCGATGGAGACCGTCCTGGAGCCGTCGAGCGTCAGCACACCGTCGGAATAGCTGACCGGATCCAGGCTCTCATGATGGAAGGCGATGAGGTCATCGACCCGAAAATTCACGACCGGCCCGGCAAGCACCCAACCGAAGTCAAGGAACAGGAACCCATTTCCGGTGGCGCCGAAATCCACCGAGGCGGTGATGCCGCTGATCGTGCCCTGGTTGAACACGCTGCCACCGGTGCCGGAAAACCGCACGCCGGCCTCCGCTCCGGTGATGGTGCCGAAATTGGTCACCGTCCCCTCGAGATTCTTGATGTAGACACCGCTTTCCCAGCCGGTGATCAGCGCGGCGGTGCTGCCTAAGGTACCGTTGGTCACCGTGCCGCCGGCCGCCAGCGCCACCGCGCCAGGCAACAGCGGAGGCGACGTCGGCGCGTTCGGCAGCGCGGTAATGGTGCCGAAATTCGTCACCGTGCCGGCGCCGAGGCGGAAGCCGACGCCGGATTTGTTGCCGGCGATCAGCCCTCCGGCATCGTTGTTCACCGAGCCGCCATCGAACAGGATCGCCCCGTAGAACCCCGCCCCGGTGATCGTGCCGCCATTCTGCACGGTGCCGCCGCGGGCCAACCCGATACCGCTGCCGAGCCCGCTGGTGGCGGCGATCGTGCCGGTGTTGACGATCAAGCCGGGCGCCCCGACATCGGCCGCGTAGATGCCGAAGCTCGCGCCGCTGATGGTGCCGGAATTGGTCACCGAGGCGCCGCCATGGATATAGATCGCCGCCTGCGGCCCGCCGGCGAGGATGATCCCGGCATTGCTGATCGTCGCCGCACCGGGCGCATACACGCCCGCCGCTGGGGTCGCCGGCGTGATGGCGCCGAGCGAGGTCACCACCAGCGGTTCGCCCGTCAGGTAGTATCCGATCGTGATCGTATTGCTGATGGTTTTCGTCATGTCCTGCCCCCGCGGGCGAAGCGCATACCATCCCGTGCAGAGTCGCCCGCAGGCCACGGCGCTGCTAGACTCATATTCATCCGCAGGGAGACCCACGGCCATGATCGAACTCGCCGCCGACACGCTCGACACGCTGCGCCAGGTCAGCACCGCCACCATCACCGCCCAGCTCATCAAGATCGCGGGGATGCGCAGCCGTTCGCCCCGCGGCATCGCGCCGCTCGACCGCAAGCGCGCCCGCTTCGTCGGCCCGGCGGTAACGCTGCGCTATGCCCCGATGCGCGAGGACCTCGACGGGCGGGCCAGCACCGTCCACCCCGACAACCCCACCCGCCAGGCCATCGAAACCGCGCCGCCCGGCAGCGTGCTGGTGATCGATATGGGCGGCAGCATCGGCGGCGGCGCCATCGGCGACATCCTCGCCGCCCGCCTCATTTTTCGCGGCATCGCCGGCATCGTCGCCGACGGGGCGATGCGCGACGTCGGGCCGCTGGCGGAGATGACCATGCCGATCCATTGCCGCGGCTCCGCCCCGCCGCCTTCCTCGGGCGCCCTGCTCGCGGTCGGCACCGGCGAGGCGATCGGCTGCGGCGGCGCGCTGGTCGAACCCGGCGACATCGTCTGCGCCGACGAGGACGGCGCGGTGATCATCCCCCGCCACCTCGCCGACAAGGTGGCGATCGACGGGCTGGAGCAGGAGCTGATCGAGGTCTTCATCAAGGCGCGCGTGCTGGCGGGCGAGCCGATCGACGGGTTCTATCCGGCGACCGCACGCACCAAGGCGGAGTACCAGGCCTGGATCACCGCCGGACGGCCCGCCATCGTGCGTCCGTGATGGAGGCGCTCGTCGCGGAGCTGTCCCGCCGCGCGCTGGTCGACGGGCGGGCGCTGGAGCGGGCGCGCGGGGTGGCCGCCGAGACCGGGCGGCGGCTCGACACGGTGATGGTGCAACTCGGCATCGTCGGCGAGCGGGCGATGGCCGAGGCGCTGGCCACCGTGAGCGGCCTGACACTCGCCACCGCCGCCGATTATCCCGCGCTGCCGGTGCTGGCGGACCGGCTGCGGCCGGGCTTTCTGCGCCATGCCCGCGCGCTTCCGCTGCGCTGCGACGATGACGCCCTGGTGCTCGCGGTCGCCGATCCGCTCGATCCCTTCACCCCCGCCGCCATCGCCGCCGCCGCCGGGCGTACCGTCATTTGCATGGTCGCGGTGCCGGTCGAACTGGAGGCAGCGCTTGCCACGCTGTTCCCGGCCGAGGAAGCCAGCGCCGGGGATGACCCAAGCCCCGAGCCCATCGCCGCCGAGGAGGCCGAGCGCCTGCGCGACATGGCGAGCGAGGCGCCGGTGATCCGCATCGTCAACCAGATCATCACCCGCGCCGTCGAGGCCCATGCGAGCGACATCCATATCGAGCCCTTCGAGGACCGGCTGCGCGTGCGCTACCGGTTCGACGGCATGCTGCACGAGGCCGAGATGCCGCCGGCGCGGCTCTCCGCCGCCATCGTTTCGCGCATCAAGATCATGGCAAGGCTCGACATCGCCGAGCGCCGCCTGCCGCAGGACGGCCGTATCCGGCTCGCCATTCGCGGCCATGACGTCGATTTCCGCGTCGCCACCGTGCCCTCGCTGTGGGGTGAGACGGTGGTGCTGCGCGTGCTCGATCGCTCGGCGGTGGCGTTCGACTATGCCCGCCTCGGCCTCGCGGCCCCGGTGGTGGCGCGGCTGACGGCGGCGCTGGAGCAGCCCAACGGCGTGCTGCTGGTCACCGGGCCGACCGGCAGCGGCAAGACCACCACGCTCTACACCGCGTTGCTGGCCTTGAACGCGATGACCCGCAAGATCATCACTGTCGAGGACCCGATCGAGTTCCACCTCGCGGGGATCAACCAGATCCAGGTGCGCCCGCAGATCGGCCTGAATTTCGCGAGCCTGCTACGCTCGATCCTGCGGCTCGACCCCGACATCATCATGATCGGCGAAATCCGCGATACCGAAACCGGGCAGATCGCGGTGCAGGCGGCGCTGACCGGGCATTTCGTGCTCTCGACGCTGCACACCAACGGCGCGGCGGCCACCATCACCCGCCTGCGCGACATGGGGATCGAGGATTATCTGCTGACCCCGCTGCTGCGCGGCGTGCCCGCCCAGCGCCTGGTGCGCCGCCTCTGCACGTCCTGCCGGCGCGACAGCGCGGTGCCGGCGGAGATCGAGGCGCGCTACGGACTTGCCGCCCGCACGCCAGGCCGCACGCCGCGCCTGTGGCAAGCCGTCGGCTGCCCGCAGTGCAACGCCACCGGCTATCGCGGCCGTCTCGCCATCGCCGAATTCCTGGTGCCGGACGCCGAAACCACGCGGCTTATCCTCGCGCGGGCCGACCAGGGCGAAATCGAGGCCGCCGCGGTCAGCGCCGGCATGCGCACCATGTTCGATGCCGGGCTCGATGCCGCGATGGCCGGGGAGACCACCATCGAGGAGGTCTACCGCAGCATCCGTGCCGAGCCCTAGGCGCACATGGCCCGCTTCCGCTATCGCGCGATCGGCCCGGACGGGGTGGCGCAGCCCGGGGTGGTCGAGGCGGCCGACGCCAAGGCGGCGGTGCTGCTGCTGCGCGAGCAGGGGCATCTGCCGATCCGTGTCGAACCCGAGGAGGCCGCGGGCGCGCTGGGTCGCCTGCTGTCGGCCGAGTTCGCATGGCGCCGCGGCCTTGGCCCCGAGGATGTCGCCGAGGCCACCCATGAACTCGCCACCATGCTCGCCGCCGGCCAGGACCTCGACCGCGCGCTGCGCTACATCGTCGAGACCGCACCGCGGCGCGCCACGCGGGCCTGTTTCGCCGACATCCGCCAGGTCGTGCGCAATGGCGCCTCGCTGGCGAGCGCGCTGGAGCGCCATACCGACAGCTTCCCGCCGCTCTACATCGCCGTGGTGCGGGCCGGCGAGGCGGGCGGGCGGATCGCCGAGGCGCTGGAACGGTTGGCGTTGCTTTTGGAACGCGAGCGGGCGATGGCGCAGGCGATCCAGTAGGCGCTGATCTACCCCACGCTGTTGCTGCTGGCTGCCGTCGGCGCCATCGCGGTGATCCTCACCCAGGTGCTGCCGCAATTCGTGCCGCTGTTCGCCGAGGCCGGCAGCGCCCTGCCCACCTCGACGCGCCTGCTGCTCGCCGCCGGCGATTTCGTCGGCAGCTACGGGTTGCTGTTGCTGCTCGGCCTCGCGGGGCTGGTCGCGGTGATCCAGGCGGCACGACGCAACACAGGGGTGGCGACATTGATCGACCGCCTCCGGCTGAACATGCCGCTGTTCGGCTCGGTGCACCGGGAAATCCTGGCCGGGCGCTTCACCCGCACGCTCGGCACCCTGCTCGCCAACGGCGTGCCGCTGATCACGGCACTCCGGATCACCCGCCCGGTGGTGCAGAACCGCGTGGCGATGCGGATGGTGGAGGCCGCCACCGAGGCCAGCACGCGCGGCGCCGGCCTGTCCGGCACCATCGCCGCCGCCGGGATTTTCCCGCTGCGCACCGGCCAACTCCTGCGCCTCGGCGAGGAGAACGGCGAGCTTGGCGCGATGGCGCTGCGGGCGGCCGATATCCACGAGGAACGCGCCCGGCAGATGATGCAGCGCCGCCTCGCGATGCTGGTGCCCGGCATCACCATCGCCCTCGGCGGTGTCATCGCCGGGATCGTCGCCGCGTTGCTCAACGCCATGCTGAGCCTCAATGACCTCGTGGGCTAGGCGCGCGCGGGCGACCTCGGGCGGGTTCACCCTGATCGAACTGCTGGTGGTGCTCGTCATCCTCGCACTCGTCACCGGCGCAGTCGCCGAGCGGGCGCCGGGGCGGCGGGTGGGCGTGCAGGGTCGCGCCATCGCGCGCGAGGTGAGCGACCTGCTGCGCCTCGCGCGGGCCACCGCGATCGGCGAAAACCGCCCGGTGGCCGTGGTGCTGGAGCCGGACGGGCATCGCCTGATCGCCATCGGCCTCCCGCCGCGCGTGGTGCCCGCCCCGTTCGTCGCGCGGATGGAGGCGGCGACGCGGGAGAACGTCATCGTCTTCGCGCCCGATGGCAGCGCGACGGGCGGGCGGATCGACATCGCGTCCGGCGCCAACCATTGGCCGATCACCATCGAAACACGCACCGGGCGGGTGAGCCTTGCCCGCGCGCTCTAGGCCCGTCGCGGGTTTCACCCTGATCGAGGCGCTGGTGGCGCTGATCATCGCCGCCATGGTGCTCGGCCTGTTCCTGGCCAATCTGCGCGGCGGGCTGCGGGCGATCGAGGCGGCCGAACAATCCGGCCGGGCGCTGTCGCTGGCGCGCTCGTACCTGGACGTCGCCGGGATCACCGCGCCGCTGCGGCCCGGGAGCAGCGAGGGCGATGCCACCATGGGGTTCCGCTGGCGGCAGAGCATCGCGCTGCAGGAACGCCGACCCGAGGGGCTCGCGCTCTATGACGTCAGGGTCGATATAATCTGGGAGGAGGGCGGCAGGCCCCGCTCGGTCGGCCTCGCCACCATGCTGCTCGCCACCCCCACGGGGCTGGTGCCGTGAGGCGCCGCGACGCCGGCTTCACCCTGATCGAGATGCTGGTGACCGTGGTGGTGCTTGGCCTGCTGGCGGCGAGCCTGCTGCAAGGCTCTCGCCTCGGCATCGCCGCCTGGGACGGCGCGGATCGCCGGCAGCGCGACCTGATGGAGGCCGAGGCGGCGGAGCGCGTGCTGCGCGACGTGATCGCCCGCATGGTGCCGCTGGCCCAGAACGCGCCGCCGCTGCTCGGCACACCCGGCACCATGGCCTTCCGCGCCACCGCGACGGGTGAGACCACGATTGCCATCGGCCTCGGCCTCGACGCCGCCAAGCGCCTCGTGCTGCGCGAACTCGCGGCCGGGCGTGGCGGCGTGCGCGAAACCATCCTGCTCGAGTCCGTCGAGCGCCTCGCCTTCGCCTATTGGCAAGGCGGCGTCTGGCAAACCGAATGGCGCCGCGATGGGGTGCCGCGTCTGGTGCGGGTGCAGTATCAGCTTGGCGGCCGCTTGCGGCGGCAATGGCCGGCACTGGTGATCGGCATCGTCGCCGACGCCGGGGAGCGATGATCGTGACGTTTCATGCTACTATGGCGCCCGGTTTAGGCGCAGGATGAGGCGATGGCACGCAGGCCGCTGAGACGATGACGCTCAAAGACATCTTCCGCTGGTGGTGCGGCGAGATGGCTGGGCTGCTGCCGTTCCGCCGGCGGGCCGGGGCGGCGGCGGATGGTTTTGTCATCACGGTGAGCGGTGAGCGGATTTCGCTGGCCCGCCGCCGCGCCGGCCGGATGTTGGATCTCGGAACGTTCCCCGCCGATGCGCGCAATGCCGCCCAGGCACGGCGGCGGATCGGACGGCAGATATCTGGCCTGATGCTGATGGTGGAACCGCACCACCTCCTTGAGCGCAGCATCCCCTTGCCGCTCGCCGCGAGCAGCGACCCGGCCGCCGTCCTGCGCTACGACCTCGACCGGCTGACCCCCTTCGAGGCGGACGAGGTGTGCTGGGGATACGCCGTCACACAGCGCGACATCGAACGGCAGCAGATCACTGTCCGCCTCTCGCTGGTACCCCGCGCCGGCGTGCGGGACGCGCTGGCTGCGCTGGAGCGGATCGGATTGCCGCCCGCCTTGCTCACCGTCCGCGCCGCTGACGGCGGCTGGCGCGACATCGCGCTGACCGGCACGCCGCCCCGCCATGGCGCGTTCGACCGCATCGCGCTGCGCGTCAGTGCCGCCGCCTGCGCCGCCGCCGTGGCCGCCGCCCTGGCCATGCCGGTGATCCGCAACGAACTGCGCCTCGCCGACGCCGAGGCCAGCATCGCGCGACTGCGCCCGGCGATGGATGAACTCGCCACCATCCGCCGCGGCCTCGCGACCGCGCAGGCCGAAACCGCCGCGCAGTTCGACGCCCATGGCGCGCCCGGCAGCCCGCTGGTGACACTCGCCGCGCTCACCGCCCTGCTGCCCGACGACACCTATCTGACGGAGCTTTCCCTCGCCAATGGCAGGCTTCTGCTGCGCGGCCAGTCCGGCAATGCCGCGCGGCTGATCGGCCTGCTATCCGCCGACGCCGCCTTGCGCAACGTCTCCTTCGCCGCCCCGCTCACCCATGCCGCCGGGGATACCGCCGACAACTTCGCCATCCAGGCGGAGATGGCGGCCAAGCGATGAACGGCTTACCGCACGGCCCCGCAGGGCGCCTGCT
>JAPLOH010000213.1:0-1809 GCA_026400845.1 Alphaproteobacteria bacterium | reverse complement strand
CGAGCGGAATCACCGTCGCCCTGCTGCTCGTACTCGCCTTCGGCGTCATCGCGCCCGGCTGGGACTGGTATCGCGAGCGGGTGGAACTGCGCGATCAGCGCGAGGCGTTCGCCCGGCGGATGACGGCGCTTGTCGCCGGTCTGCCGGGGCAGCGGGCCGCGTTCGCCGAGCGCAACCGCGGCGCGCCCCCTGCCCTCCTTCCCGGGGCCACTGATGCCATCGCCGCCGCTACACTGCTGAGCCAGGTCCAGGAGATCGCCCGTCAGTCCCAGGCCGGCATCGGCAGCATCGAGACACTGCCGAGCGAGGCCGTCCCCGGCACCACCGGCGCGGCGGCGCTGCGTCGGGTCGGCGTGCGGGTGAGCGTGGATGCCCGATGGGATGCGCTGATCGCCCTCCTCGCCACCTGTGCCGCCGCAACGCCGCGCATGGTGCTGGATGACCTGCGGGTCGCCGCGGTGGCGGCGCCAGGCGGGGAGCCCGCGCGTTTCGATGCGACCTTCAACGTGATCGCCTTGCGCGCGGCAGCGGGCCGCCCCGGTACGCCATGAGGAGCGCGCCATGATACGCGCTGCATGGTTCGCCTTGCTGCTTGTCGCGGCCGTATTGGGCTTCACGGCATTGCGTCCGGAGGAGGATGGCGGAGGTGCGCCGGCAACCGGGTCGTCCATGGTCGCCAACGCACCGGCTGCGCAGCGCGGACCCATCGTCGCGGACCCTGAGTTGGTTGCGGGCATCAATGCCAGGCCATTGTTCAACCCCTCGCGGCGCCCGCTGGCCCTCGGTACGCCGGCCGTTGCCGACATAAGCGAGCCGCCGGCCGCCCTGCCGCCGCGGCTCGCCGGCATCGTCGTCAGCGCGACGTCGAAGACGGCGATTTTCGTGCGCGCCGAGGACGGCCGCAGCCTGACCCTCGGCGAAGGCGGCCGGATCGGCGATGATACCGTGCTGCGGATCGAACCGGGGGCGGTGACGCTCGAAGGGCCGGCCGGACGGCGTGTGCTGCGCACCATGATCGACACCGCCACCCCGCCCCCGGCCGCATCGGCCGAACCGCCAGCCCCGGCCGTCGCCACTCCGTCGATCCCGCGCATGGGCGCTGCCCGCCGAGGACCGACGCCACCATTGCAGCCGGTCGAGGAATGAGTGATGACGTCTCCATGATCTCGCGAATGCGCATCACACTGGCGGCAATCCTGTTGAGCGGCTGCGTCCAGCCGGTCGAGTTGCGCCCGCGCGTCGAGCTGCCGCCGCTTCCCGCGCTGAGCGAAACGGCCCCGCGCACGCCGCCGCGCACCGATGGCCGCCTGCCAAGCCAGCAGGAGGCGTTCAGCCCGGTGATCACCGCGGCACCGCGGCCGGACGCAGCACCCGGGAGCCCGGCCGGGCAGGCCCAGGGCGATATTTCGCTCGATTTCGCCGATACCGACCTGCGCGAGGTGGTGGCCGAAATCCTCGGCCGGCAACTCGGCGTCAACTACATCATCGACCCCTCCGTGCGCGGCACCACCACGCTGCGCACCGCACAACCCTTGGCGCGGCAGCAATTGCTGCCGGTGTTGAAAACCATCCTGGCGCAAAACGGCGCCGCGCTGGTGGAGTCCGACGGGCTCTACCGGGTGATGCCGAGCGGCGGTGCGGCGGGCGGTGCGGCGGTGCTGGCCGGCACCACGATGGTGGCGCTGCGCTACGCGGTGGCCGAGGATCTCGCCCGCGTGCTGCAACCCTTCGTCGGCCCCGGTGGACGCATCGTCGCCGAACCGGGCCGCAACGCGGTGCTGATCGCCAGCGAAAGCGACACCCGCGAAA
>JAPLOH010000350.1 GCA_026400845.1 Alphaproteobacteria bacterium | reverse complement strand
CGCCGCATTCTTGCTCCGTCGCGCCGCCATCCGAAGCCCGGCAGCATCAAAATCAACCCGAAGTGCAAGCGGCATGGCGAACCTCCATCGTTCGCCGGATACAGAATCACACCAACACCGCGTCGCGGAATCCCCCCCGGAGTCATACTCTCGGAGCCTTGGTATTACGGACGAGAACCCGAACCACCATCCGCTCATCGCGAACGAAGCGAAGCGATCCTCGCGGGGCGAGGGTGGCACGGAAAGACGAAACGAAACCTCTGGATTGCCACGGCTTGCGCCTCGCAACTGTTTCCTGGATTTGGAGTAGGGTCCTGGTGCGTCCCGAGAGGGGGTGCCGTGTTCCGGGTGCCACCCTGATCACGGCGCGGGCAGGTCGGCCGTCTCGCAATCGGGCTTTTCGTCCGCCGTCATATTGACCGCTCGTCAGCTCCCTTGCGAGCGCTTGTTGACTTGAAGGGGTCTCTCCGCTCGCCAGTGGACGCCCTCGGACAAACCCAATTCGCGACACGATTTCCGCACATGACCCCAATTTCCACTCCGCCTGCGCGCTTGATCGGATGCGATGTCGGCGAGGCGTTCACTACTGTCTTCGACAGTTTCACCGGTGAAATCCATACCATTCCAAACCGGAAGCCCGATCTCACCTGCGTCGCCTCGCCACATGGCTCGGCGTCGGCTGCCTGGTCGTCTGCGAAGCAGCCGGCCCGGATAGGGCACACCCACCGACGTATAAAAGAAGCTCTTCGCGCGCGCGAAACAGCCGATCGTCGCTATCACAGCACCCATGCGGAAGCTCGTCGGCACCGTTAACGCTAAGCTGCGCAACGGCGTGAGCCGGAGACGTACTTCAAGTGAGTTGATGATGCCCCCCGCACCCTTGCCGCGCCGCCCGTACCCGGCCAGCATGGCGGCCTGATTTGGGGGAGGGACGCCATGACGCGCCGTTGGCTGAAATCGATCTTCTGTGCCGCCGCTTTGTTCGCCGCCGCCATGCCGGCCGACGCGCAGACGCTGCGCATCGGCCTGCGCGAGGACCCGGACCTGCTCGACCCCACGCTCGGCTCATCCTATGTCGGGCGCATCGTCTACGCCGCGATGTGCGACAAGCTGTTCGACCTCGACACCAAGCTCAACATCACCCCCCAGCTCGCCACCGGCTACCGCTATGAGAGCCCGACCAGCCTTGTCATCACGCTGCGCGCCGGCGTCACCTTCCAGGACGGCGAGAAGTTCGATGCCGAGGCGGTGAAGTACAAGATCACCCGCGACCAGACCATCAAGGGCAGCATGCGCGCGGGCGAGGTGAGCCCCATCCAGTCGGTCGAAATCATCGACCCGCTGACGGTACGCTTCGTGCTCAAGGCTCCCGCCTCGCCGCTTCTGGCGATCCTGACCGACCGCGCCGGCATCATGGTCTCGCCGAAAGCCGCGGAGGCGGCGGGCGACAAGTTCGGCCTCAATCCGGTTTGCGCCGGGCCCTATGCCTTCGACAGCCGGGTGCCGCAGGACCGCATCACGCTGAAGCGCTATCCCGGGTATTGGGAGGCCAAGGAATACCATTTCGATCAGGTGGTCTATTTGCCGATCCCCAACTCCTCCGTGCGCCTCGCCAACCTCCAGGCCGGCAGCCTCGATCTCGTGGAATACATCGTGCCGACCGATATCGCCGCGGTCGAGAAGGACGCGCGGCTGAAACTCGCGACCGCCAATTCGCTGGCCTATACCGGCATCACCTTCAACACCTCGAACGGCCCGGCCGCCAACACCATCTCCGGCCAGAGCGCCCTGGTGCGCCAGGCCTTCGAACTGGCGATCGACAAGGAGGCGCTGATCCAGGTGGTGTATAACGGCATGTTCGCCGCCACCGCCCAGGCCAATCCGCCGTCATCGCCGATGTTCGTCCCCGAAATCCGCTCCCCCGCGCGGGACGTGGCGAAGGCCCAGGCCCTGCTGAAACAGGCCGGCGTCGCGCTGCCGGTCAAGATCGTGCTCACCGCCACCAACGGGCCGGATATCCAGCAGGCCGCCGAGGTGATCCAGTCGATGACCCGCGAGGCCGGCTTCGACGTGCAGATCAAAACCATGGAGTTCGCCTCCTCGCTCTCGGCCGCCTACAAGGGTGAGTTCGAGGCGTATCTGATCGGCTGGTCCGGCCGCTCGGATGCGGACGGCAACATGTACGCCATGCTGCGAAGTGGTGGTACCTTCAACTACGGTCATTACGGCAACCCCGGCATCGACGCGCTGCTCGACGAGGCGCGGGTGCACACCGACGTTGCCAAACGCCGCGAGATCTATGCCAAGGTCTGGGAGCAGCAGCGCAAGGACCTGCCGCTGGTCTATTTGTGGAACCCCAAGAACATCGTCGGCATGAAAAAGGGGCTCAACGGCTTCCAACAGGTGCCGGACGGGCTGATCCGGCTGCGCGGGGTGGCGTTGACGAATTAGGACCCGGCTTTTGACGCCTGCTGCGCCAGGATGGCGCTGATATCGGTGTACGAGGACTGCAACGCATTGCCGATGATGTCGACGCCGGAGAGGATGACGGCGCCGATGATCACCGTGATCAGCGTGTATTCGAGTGCGGTGAACCCGCGATCGTCCTGCACAAGCCGTCGAAGTTGCCGCAATCGTCTCATCGCAATTGGATTGCCCTATTGTTGTGCCTGGCCACCGCTTTGCGCGGGCGGTAACGCGTCTGCGATGTAGTGAACGCGATCGAGTGTTAAGAACATGTTGGCCCGCCACGGCTGGGCCATCGGGGAGGACAGAAAATGCCGCGTCAGATGGTGATGGTGGGGTTTCTCCAGGCGCAGAACTGCACCAACCTGCCGATGTCCTGGCGGCATCCGGACTCACGGCTCGATTTCATGTCGGCCGATTACTACCAGGAGATCGGCCGCGTGCTGGAGCGTGGCAAGTTCCATCTCGGCTTCTTCGATGACCGCCTTGCCATGCCCGACCGGCTCGGGGGCGACCATGCCCATACAGTCGAAAATGGCATCCGCTGCGTGAAGCTAGATCCCGTCGCGGTGTTGATGGCGATGGGCATGGCGACCACCAGGCTCGGCCTCGGCGCCACCTGCTCGACCACCTATTACGAGCCCTTCCACGTCGCCCGCCAATTCGCCACCGTCGATCACCTCAGCGGCGGACGGGCGGCCTGGAATGTGGTGACCTCGCTCAACGAGGGCGAGGCCTACAATATGGGGCGCGCGGAGGTGGTGGAGCATGACACGCGCTACGACCGGGCCGATGAGTTCATGGAAATTGTGCTCGGCCACTGGAAATCCTGGGATGAGGACGCGCTGATCCTTGACCGTGCGACGGGGCGTTTCGGCGATGGGTCGAAGGTGCGGCGGTTGGACTACAAGGGCAGCGTGTATTCTTCGCGCGGGCCGTTTACCGTGCCGCGCACGCCGCAGGGTCATCCCGTGATCATCCAAGCCGGCCAGTCCGGCCGCGGGCGGCGCTTCGCCGGGCGGTGGGCCGAGGTGATTTTCGCTGGCGCGCGCAATCTGCAGGTGGGCCAGGACCAGTATCGCGCCATCAAGGCTGAGGCCGAAGCCTGGGGCAGGGATCCTGATCAGGTCTCGATCTGCACGCTCGCCACCACCGTGGTGGCCGCGACCAAGGCCGAGGCGGAGGACAAGATGGCAGCGATCGAGAAGTTGCCGCTTGAGATCGACTCGCTCTCGCTGCTCGCCGAGGCGCTCGACTTCGATTTCGCGGCGCGTGGGATGGATGAGGCGTTGAGCGATGCCGACATGGAATCGAGCACACCATGCGCGATGGCGTGGTGCGCGCCAGCGGCAAGCGGAACCCGACGGTGCGGGACTTCATTACCTTCTCCGGCCGGGCCCGCCCACATGGCGCCATGGTCGGCGGGCCGAAGGAGGTGGCGGACCGGCTGGAGGAACTCTTCGTCGGCCGCGCCTGCGACGGCTTCGTGGTGGCCGCCACCCATGTGCCGGGCAGCTATGCCGATTTCGTCGAGCACGTGGTGCCGGAGTTGCAGCGCCGCGGGCTGTATCACCTGGACTACGCGGGGCCGACGCTGCGGGAGAATCTCGGCCTCAGGCGGCCCTGATCAGGTGAGGCCCAGCATCACCTCCGCCAGCGCCGCGGGGGCGGTGATGTTGGGGCTGTGGGACTCCGCCATCTCGATCAGCGTCCAGGCGGGGTCGCCGCGGAAATGGTCGGCGAATTGCTGGAAGACGTCGCCGGGGCCTTTCTTGGTGCAGTGGATGTAGGTGCGCTGCAGGCGCTCGGTGGCGCCGGTCAGGCGCAGCTTCTGGCTGAAGCAAAGTTGGGGTTGATGGCGGCGGCGCGGCTTGGTCCAGGCGAGATCGGCCTCGGAGGTGTCGGGCGCCGAGGGCATCGGGGGGACGAGCCAGCCCTCTACCCCCGCCTCGGTATGGCCGCCGCGCAGGTCGTCGAGTGACTGGCCGTCGCCGGGCACGAAGGCATCGAGATAGATGAGGTGGCGGATTTTGCTGGGGACCCGATCGGCGACGCCGGTGGCGACCATGCCGCCATAGGAATGGCCGACCAGCACGATATCCTCCAGCCCCTCGTATTCGATGACGCCGATTATATCGGCGATATGGGTTTCGAGCCCGACCTGGGGCGAAACCAAATGGGCGCGTTCGCCGAGGCCGGTGTAGCTGGGGGTGAACACCTCATGGCCCGCCGCACGCAGCAGCGGCCGCATCTTCCCCCAGGCCCAGCCGGCCGACCAGGCGCCGTGGCAGACGAGAATGGTCGCCATGTCAGACCTCAACCGTGAGGTCGACGGCGCCAAGGCCTTCGACCGCGAAGCGGTAGTGTTCGGTCTTGGCGGGGAAGCGGGTGGTGACCAGGCTGCCGGTCAGCACGATGTCGCCCTTCTTGAGCCCGGTGCCCTGCTCGGCCAGGCGCTCGGCGAGCCACACCAGCGGCTCGAATGGGTGGCCCAGCACGTCCCGCCCATGGCCGGAATCGACCTCGGTGCCGTCGAGGCTGACCACGCCGCGCACGGCGGCGAGGTCGGGCCAGGTGGTGCACCACTCGCCGAGCACAATGCCGCCGTTCCAGGCGTTGTCGGCGATGAGGGTGGCGATTTCGAGTAGTTTGTAGTCGGCGCGGCGATCATCGACCACCTCATAGGCCGGGCAGACCGCCTCGACCGAGGCGGCCAGCATCTCGAAGGTGAAGGGGCCTGATGCCGGAAGGTCCTTCCCGATCTTCACGCCGATCTCGAATTCGAGGCCGATGCGGCCGAAAGCGCTGGCCTGCAGCGTCACGCCCGAAGGATGCACCCGGTTTGCCAGCACCACGCCGGCGCCGGGGTGATCGATGCCGCACATCGCCTGCATGCGCTTGGAGGTGAGCGCCACCTTGTAGCCGGCCACCGCGGCACCGTTGCGGTCGCGCAGCAGGCGGACGAAATGTTGCTGCACCTTGTAGGCGTTGGCGAGGTCGGTGCGGGGCAGGTCGGCAAGTGGGCGGGATTGTTCGCCCGCGTCATGCTGGCGCAGCAATTCGGCGGCGAGTGCCTGATGATCCATGGTGTCCTCCTGTTGGGGGCAGAGTAGGGGCGGGGCAGGGTGTCGGCAACCGGGGAGGGGATGCTAAGCAGGTGCGAGGAGGAACCGCCATGCGCCTGCACCGCCGTCTCGTTCTTGCCGGGCTTGCCGGATTTGCTGTGCCTGCGCGGGCGGAGGAGCCGATCCGGCTTGGCCTGCTGCGCACGCTGTCGCCGGCGCCGCTGTATCTCGCGCAGGAGCGCGGCTATTTCGCCGCCGAGGGGGCGCCGGTGGTGTTCCGCTTCTTCGAGGCGGCCCAGCCGATCGCCGCCGCCGCGGTGTCCGGCGATATCGATGTCGGCATCACCGCGCTCACCGGCGGGTTTTTCGCGCTGGCGGGCAAGGGGACGCTGAAGGTGATCGGCGGTGGGCTGCATGAGCAGAAGGGGTTCGACCTCACGGCCGTGCTGGTCAGTCGCAAGGCGTATGACGCGGGGCTGACGTCGCTGGAGAAGCTTGGCGGCCATAGTTTCGGCATCACCCAGTTTGGCAGCTCATTTCATTACATGATCGGGCGGTTGGCTGAGGCGAAGGGGTTTGAGCTGAAGTCGATGTCGCTCAGGCCGTTGCAGCAGATCGGCAATATGCTGGCGGCGGTGCGCTCGGGCCAGGTGGATGCGACGATGGCGATCGCGTCGCAGGCCAAGCCGGCGGCGGCGAGTGGGGAGGCGGTGATTATCGGCTGGGTGGGCGATCACGTGCCCTATCAGATCACCGCCTTATTCGCCGCGACGCCGATGATCGCCAAGCGGGAGGCAGCGCTGCGCGGGCTCGCGCGGGCCTATCAGCGCGGCGTGGCGGATTATCGCGCGGCGTTTCTTGCACCGGTGAAGGGGCCGGCGACGGCGGCGGCGATTGCCGATATCACCAAGTACGTCTTCACTGGTGATCCGGCGGCGGCGCAGAAGATCACCGAGGGGATCGGCTGGTACGACGAGGGCGGGGCGCTCGATGTGGCGGATGTGAAGGCGCAGCTCGCGTGGTTCCAGGCGCAAGACATGGTGAAGGGCCCTATCGACCCGGCCGAGATCATCGACACGCGCTTCCTGCCGACGCGATGACGTTGGGGCTGCGCGCCGACGGGGTCTCGCATCGCTACGGGGCGGTGACGGCGCTGGAGGGGGTTTCGCTCGACATTCCCGCCGGGGAGACGACGGTGATCGTCGGTCCGTCGGGCTGCGGTAAGTCGACCCTGCTGGGGATTCTTGGCGGGTTGCTGCGGCCGAGCGCGGGCGAGGTGACGGTGGAGGGCAGTGCGCCGGAGGCGTGCCTGAACCGGCTGACCTATGTGTTCCAGGATTTTGCTTTGCTGCCCTGGCGGACGGTAGCGGGGAACGTCGCCCTGGTGTTGGAGCCGCATGGGCTATCGCGCGCGGCGCGGGAGGCGCGGATTGCCGAGGTGCTGGCGATGACGGGGCTGAGCGAGTTCGCGGATGCCTGGCCACGCCAGTTGTCCGGCGGGATGCGCCAGCGGGTTGGGATTGCGCGCGCGTTGGCGGTGCGGCCAGCGGTGTTGCTGATGGATGAGCCGCTGTCGGCGCTCGATGCGCAGACGCGGGAACTGCTCCTTGACGAAGTCTGGGCGACGGTGGTGTGGGTGACACATAATCTTGCGGAGGCCGTGCGGCTCGGCGAGCGCATCGTGGTGATGAGCCGCCGGCCCGGCCGTATCCGCGCGGTGCTGCGCCGGGGCGAGGCGGCGGCGAGCGAGGCGGGGCTGTGGGCGATGATCCGTGATGAGGCGGCGGATGCGGCGCGGGAATTGGCGCATGGCTGAGCCGGTGCCGTTCCGCGCCCGGGGTTTTGTCGCCCGCGAACGGGGTTGGGCGGCGGCGGTGACGCTGCTGGCCGTGCTGGCGGTGTGGCAGATCGGCGCCGAATTGCGCTGGTTCTCGGTCGCCTTCCTTTCCACCCCCGCCGCGATCGCCAGGGCGTTGTGGCATTTGGTGATTTCGGGCGAGTTGGGCCGTGATCTCGGGGCTTCGCTGGGTCGGTTGCTGGGGGGATGGCTCGGTGGGACGCTGGCGGGGCTGGTCGCGGGGCTGGCGATCGGGCTGTTCAGTACGCTGCGCAACCCGGGGATGGCGGTGGTTTCGGCGCTGTTTCCGATCCCGAAAATCGCCTTGGTACCGCTGTTCATCATCTGGTTCGGCATCGGCGAGGGCAGCAAGCTGGTGACGGTAGGGTTCGGGGTGTTTTTTCCGATGGCGATCAGCACCATCGCGGCGGTGGATGCGGTGCCGCGCAATTTGATCCGCATGGGGCAGTCCTTTGGGTTGTCACAGGCGGCGGTGGTGTGGCGGATCGTGCTGCCGGGCGCGTTGCCGGCGCTGCTGTCCGCGATGCGGATCACGGCTGCCACCGCGATCATCCTGCTGGTCGCCGCCGAGATGATCGGGGCCGAGAACGGCATCGGCGCCTTCGTGCTGCGGGCAGGCAATCTCTACGACATTGACGCCCTGATGGCCGGGATCGCGGTGCTGTCGCTGATCGGCCTCGCCGCCGCGCGCCTGATCGGGCTGGCCGAGCGGGCGCTGCTGAAATGGCGGTGACTGTTGACAAGTGGGCGCCTCGGGGCCTTCTCAAGACTGGCACGGACGGGGGCGAACGATGGCGCAATTGACCGATGACTGCTTCGCCTTTGGCGGCGCCATGCTCACGCTCGATGCCGCGCGGTCCGAGATCGCCACTGCGTATGAATGCCGAGTGGGCGTGGAGACGATCGCGCTCGGCTCGGCCTGCGGGCGCATCCTGGCCGGCGACATGGTCTCGGCGATCGACCTGCCGCCGCAGCGCAATTCAGCGGTGGACGGCTATGCGATGCGCCACGCCGACCTGAAGCAGGACGCGGCCACGCTGCTGCCGCTGTTCGGTCGCGCCGCGGCGGGCGATGCGCCGGTGGAAGCGGTGCCCGTCGGCTACGCCACCCGCATCTTCACCGGCGCGGTGATGCCGGAGGGGCCGGACACCGTGATGATGCAGGAGGACTGCGAACTCACCGACGACGGCGTGATCGTGCGGCCCGGCATCGCCAAGGGGGCGAACAGTCGCCCGGCCGGAGAGGATGTCGCACGCGGCGCCTTGGCGCTTGCGGCGGGTCGACGGCTGTCGCCCGCCGATATCGGGCTGTTGAGTGCGCTCGGCGTCGCCGAAGTCAGCCTGCGCCGGTCGCTGCGGGTGACTGTGTTCTCCACCGGCAACGAATTGCGCGACCCGCCGGGCGTGTTGCTGCCCGGCCAGGTGTTCGACGCGAATCGCGCCATGCTGCTCGCCCTGCTGCGCCGCCTCGGCGCCGTGGTGACGGATGGCGGTATTCTGCCGGACCGGCGCGACGCCACCGCCGCGGCGCTGGCCGCCGCCGCGGGCTCGGCCGACCTCATCCTCACCTCCGGCGGCGTCTCGACGGGCGAGGAGGACCATGTCCGCGCCGCGATCGAAACCGCCGGGGCGCTCACTTTCTGGCGGGTGGCAATCAAGCCCGGTCGTCCGGTGGCGCTGGCGGAGATCGCGGGCACGCCGCTGCTGGGGCTGCCGGGCAATCCGGTTGCGGCGCTGGTGACCTTCGCCGCGCTGGGCCGGCCGCTGCTGGACCGCCTCGCCGGTGCGGTATTCGTCGCGCCGCTGCGGCTGCCGGTGCGGAGCGGGTTCGCGTACAAGAAGAAGTCCGGCCGCCGCGAATTCGTCCGCGTGCAGATAGGGCCGGACGGAGCCGCGCATCGCTATCCCAAGGAGGGTGCAGGGATTCTCACTTCGCTCACCGAAAGCGATGCGCTGATGGAGCTGCCCGAGGAGATGACCCGGCTCGCGCCGGGCGATTTCGCGCCTTGCACGCCGCTTGGCCTGCTCTACGGCTAGTTGCGGTGGCGATCCCCTCACAGCTCACGTTACGGCTCGAGATCGGTGATGCCGTTCGCCTCGGGCCGGGCAAGGTACGCCTGCTCGAACTCATCGAGGCCAATGGCTCCATCACCGCGGCAGCGCGGGAGATGGGGATGTCCTACCGCCATGCCTGGCTGCTGGTCGATAGCCTCAATGGAGCCTTTCGCGAACCGCTGGTGGAAACCCGCGCCGGCGGCAAGGCCGACCGCCGCGCCGCGGTGACGTCTCTGGGCCGCGACGTGCTTGCCCGCTTCCGCGCGATGCAGGCCCTCGCGCAGGCCGCCCTCGCCGAGGATCTCGCGGTGCTGGAGGCGCAGCTGCGCCCCGATGCCGCCCCGCGCCACATGCGGGACCCCGAACACTCCGGCTAACGCCCCGCCACATCCAGCGTATTCCCCCCGATATCGTGGCTTGATCGCTCGCGGCGTCTGAGGCATGGTCACGATATACGCCATGATACGGTGCCGCTGCGGCACCCCGGCGTGATCAACCGGCCAAAGTGCCGACAAGGGATGGGAGGGCTGGCGCCATGATGAAGTCTTTGCACATCGAAGCGGCCAAATGTACCGGCTGCCTGCAGTGCGAAATGGCCTGTAGTTTCGAAAACTACGGGGTTTTCAACCCCGCGAAATCGCGCATCAAGGTGTTCGAATTCCACGAGACCGGCGCCAAGGTGCCCTATACCTGCACCCAGTGCTCCGAGGCCTGGTGCCTCAAGGCCTGCCCGGTCGACGCCATCACCAAGGACAAGACCACCGGGGCGATGATGGTCAACGAGGCGACCTGCGTCGGCTGCAAGGTCTGCACGATCGCCTGCCCGTTCGGCACCATCAACTACGTCGCCGACACCGGCAAGGTGCAGAAATGCGACCTTTGCGAAGGCAGCCCGGCCTGCGTCGAAGCCTGCCCGACCGGCGCGATCACCTTCATCGACGCCGACTCGACCGGCATCGACCGGATGCGCGCCTGGGCGGCGAAACTCGAAAACCAGACCGCCGGTCACGCGGACTGAGGGAGAGAAAAAATGGCCTGGCAACGTAAAATCCTGCGTGTCGACCTCACGGCCGGCACCTGCACGTCTGAGCCGCTCAACATGGAGTGGGCGAAAATCTATCTCGGCCAGCGCGGGCTCGCGACGAAGTATTTCGTCGAGGAGGTTGCTCCCTCGGTCGAGCCGATGTCGCCGGCGAATAAGCTGATCTTCGCGACCGGCCCGCTGACCGGCACGATGGCCTCGACCGGCGGCCGCTACTCGGTGATCACCAAGGGCCCGCTCACCGGCGCCATCGCCTGCTCGAACTCGGGCGGCTACTGGGGCGCCGAGTTGAAGATGGCCGGCTGGGATATGGTCATTTTCGAGGGCCGCGCCGCCTCGCCGGTGTATCTGCACATCGAGAACGACACCGCCACCCTGCTTGACGCTTCGGCGCTGTGGGGCAAGACGACCTGGGATGTCGAGCCCGCGCTGCGCAAAATCCACCAGGATAGCCAGCTCAAGATCTCCTCGATCGGCCGTGCCGGCGAGAACGGCGTGCTCTATGCGGCGGTAATCAACGACCTGCATCGCGCCGCCGGCCGTTCCGGCGTCGGCGCCGTGATGGGCTCGAAGAACCTCAAGGCCATCGCCGTACGTGGCACCAAGGGCGTCGCCGGGATCAAGGACCCCAAGGCGTTCATGAAGGCCACCCAGGCCGCCAAGGCCGTGCTGGCCGGCAATGCGGTGACCGGCGAGGGGCTGCCGAAGTTCGGCACCCAGGTGCTGATGAACGTCATCAACGAAGTCGGCGCCATGCCGACCCGTAACTTCCGCGACTCACAGTTCGAAGGCGCCAAGGACATCTCGGCCGAGGCGATGCATGCGCCGCGCGAGAGCGACGGCAAGGCCAATTTGGTGACCAACCAGGCCTGCTTCGGCTGCACCATCGCCTGCGGCCGCATCTCCAAGCTTGATCAGACGCACTACACCGTTGTGAACAAGCCGGAATACTGGGGTGCGTCGGGCGGTCTCGAATACGAAGCCGCCTGGGCGCTCGGTTCGGCCAACGGGGTGAACGATCTCGAAGCGCTGACCTACGCCAACTTCGTCTGCAACGAGGATGGGTTCGACCCGATCTCCTTCGGCGCCACCGTTGGTGCCGTTATGGAGCTCTACCAGATGGGCGTGCTCACCAAGGAGCAGCTTGGCATCGAGGCGCCGTTCGGCTCGGCCAAGGCGTTGACCTATTTCGCCGAATGCACGGCGAAGGGTGAGGGCTTCGGCCCCGAGATCGGCCTCGGCTCCAAGCGCCTGACCGCGAAGTACGGCCATCCCGAGCTGTCGATGACGGTGAAGGGCCAGGAATTCCCGGCCTATGATCCGCGCGGCATCCAGGGCATGGGCCTTGCCTACGCCACCTCAAACCGCCGCGCCTGCCATCTGCGTGGCTACACGGTGGCCAGCGAAATCCTCGGCATCCCCATCAAGACCGACCCCCTCGCCACCGAGGGCAAGGCCGGGCTGGTGAAGGCCTTCCAGGACGCCACCGCCGTGTTCGACAGCGCCGGCATCTGCGTGTTCACCTCCTTCGCCTGGACGCTGGCGGACGTGGCGCCGCAGCTTGAGGCGGCCTGCGAGGGTGACTGGTCGCTCGACAACCTCAACATGGTTGGCGAGCGGATCTGGAACATGGAGCGGCAGTTCAACAACGCGGCCGGCTTCACCGCGGCGGACGACAACCTGCCCAAGCGCCTGCTCACCGAGGCCGCCAAGACCGGCCCCGCGAAGGGCCTCGGGGCCGGCCTCGACAAGATGCTGCCCGAGTACTACGCCGAGCGTGGCTGGGACACCGAGGGCCGCCCGACCGCGGCGACGGTTTCGCGTCTCGGTCTCTGAGGCTGATACCAGGCGGGCAGTTT
>JAPLOH010000162.1 GCA_026400845.1 Alphaproteobacteria bacterium | reverse complement strand
GCCGCGAGCCGGAGGGGGTCCTAGGGGCCTTGAGGCCCCTAGCCGGCGGAGCCCGCTTGCTTCACGCACACTCACGAATTGGAGCCTCGATGTTCGATACAATTACCGGAATGATCCCGCGCGATCCGGATTTCCCCGATCGCGTGTGGCGGCTCGACGTGATGACGCGGGTGCTGGAGGGGCGGTTGTATGATGTGCTGCCCTATGCTTTTGCCGATGAGCGTGGCGCCGGCGGCGAGTATATTCCGTTGCGCCGGCGCCGGCCCTCGGTGCGCTATAATCTCGCCCGCACGGTGGTGGATGATTCCGTTTCTCTGGTGTTCAGCGAAGGACATTTCCCGACCTTCGATTGCGAGGATGCCGCGGCGCGCGATGCGATGCGCGATATCGTGGCGGAATCGCAGCTCAACCAGGTGATGCTGGAGGCGCTGCTGCGCGGCTCCGTCGGTTCGGTGGCGATCCTGCTGCGGGTGCTGCACGGAAGGGTGTTCTTCTCGGCGCTGGAAAGCCGCTTCCTCACGCCGTCCTGGAGCCTCGAAGCGCCCGACGAGCTGGTATCGGTGACCGAGCGCTACAAGGTGCCGGGCCGCGAACTGGCGGTGCGCGGCTACGAGGATATCGAGCCGTCGGCGGAATACTGGTTCATGCGGCGCTGGGATGCCGAGCGCGAAGTCTGGTTCCGCCCGTGGCCGGTGCGCGGCGCCGGGGGGCCGGTCGAGGATGCGGCGCTCAGCCGCCGGCACGGCCTCGGCTTCGTGCCTTTGGTGTGGATCCGCAACTTGCCCGGCGGCGATGCGCTGGACGGCGGGTGCACATTCCGCGCCGCGGTCGAAACCATGATCGAGATCGACTATCAGTTGAGCCAGGCCGGGCGGGGGCTGAAATATTCCTCCGATCCCACCTTGCTGATCAAGGAACCCGCGGGGATGGAGGGGACGATGGTGAAGGGCGCTGGCAACGCGCTGATCGTCTCCGAAAAAGGCGACGCCAAGCTGCTGGAAATCGGCGGCACGGCGGCGCAGGCGGTGATCGAGTATGTCCGCACGCTGCGCGATCTCGCGCTCGAAGGCGTGCATGGCAACCGTGCGAGCCCGGAGAAATTGTCGGCGGCGCAATCAGGCCGCGCCATGGAAATGATGAACCAGGGTCTGCTCTGGCTGGCCGACAATCTCCGGGTGAGCTACGGCGACGGGCTGCTGCGCCTCGCGCGCATGGTGGCAAGGGCGAGCGCCCGGCTGCCGCTCAAGGCGCTCGGGCGCGAGGTGGCGCCGATTGCGGCGGACACCCGCTGGGCGCTGAAATGGCCGCGCTGGAACATGCCGGCCGCCGAGGACCGCGAGCGCGACGCGCGCACGCTGGCGACCTTGCGGGCCTCGGGCCAGATCTCGCGGCTGACGGCGGTGAAAAGCATCGCCGACGTCTACGACATCGCCGATGTCGAGGCCGAAATGACGCGCATTGCCGAGGAGGCAAAACAATGACCGAAAACACCGACACCCAATCCCCCGAACTCGCCGAGGCGGTCGCCCGCGCCGCCACGCTCGAGGCGCGCATCGCCGAGATCGAGGCGCAAAGCCGCCAGCAGGTGATGCAGGCCGAGCTGAAGGCCGAGGCGCTGCGGGCCGGGATGGTCGATCTCGACGGGCTGAAGCTGCTCGATACCTCCTCCGTCGCCATCAACGAGCGTGGCGAGGTGGCCGGCGCGGCGGCGCTGATGGCGGCCGCAAGGCGCGCCAAGCCCTGGCTGTTCGCCGCCGCCCATTCATCGAGCCCCGCCGCCGTGCCGCCCCCGGCGGCCGCACGCGCCCGGCTCGCCACCGAAATGACACACGCGGAATGGCAGGCCGGGCGCAAGGAGTTGTTGCGGCGGCATTGAAGGAGGAAGGAAGAAAGATTCACCACAGAGGCGGTAAGGCAATGAGGGTAGGATGCGTAAGCCCAGCGCGACGCATCGCCATGGGGTAATGTGCTGCCGCTTCCGCTTTCTCGCTGAAGGTTCGAAGCTGCTCGATTCCAGGTGTCCCGACGCAAGCAATGCGTCGCGCTTCGCTTACGCATCCTACGCTCGCTCAGCCCGGCAAGTCGGGAAAATATCTCAGCAAGTCCGGAATCCCAGCAGCAAAGGGTAGCAATGCCTCCCACATCATTCCAACCAGGTAATCCGATGTTAACCACCGAATATCTTCAATGGACGAACCTGCATGGAGCCGTCGTGGAATCGCTAACGTGGGCGGGCGGCGTCGTGATGCTCATGTGCAGCAGCTTTTTGATGTCGATGGAGGGTGAGGGCGATCCGCACAATGTGACTGTCACGCTCGGGGGGGTCAGTTCCGTCTATTGTGATAACGATCCGGTTCCTGCGATCGAGCAGGAGGGAGAGGACGGCAGCATTCTCGACTTCTCCCGCGAAGGCGATGTCGCGACGTTGACAATGGAGTGGGAGCGCTACACACCGAACGAGACGATAACACGTGTCTACACGATACGATATCGCACCTTCGCCATCACCGCCGAACGCGAGGGGGCTCGTGGCTAGACCCCGCGCCTCGCGCGGTTGAATCGATTAGTTAGTATTTCTACTTATGCAGTCTGAAGGACGACGAGGCGGCGCGCCATCGCGCCGCCGCACCTCATTGTCTTACCGCCTCTGTGGTGAATCTTCCTTCCCTTCCTCCCCCACCCAGCCGCGCAGGGGGAGATGTTTGCTGACCACAACACGGTGTTTCCAACCCGCCCGGGTGTCCGGGCGGGGTTGGCCACGCGCAACCCAAGAGGACCATGATGGGCATTTCCAATTTTCCGGCCATCCTGCAGCCGATCATCCAGCAGGGCTACCTGGAGCGCGAGTTCCAGAACTCGCTTTCCTCGCGCCTCGGCTACCGCGCGATCGCCGACCGCGAGGAGTTCTCGGTCGGCATCGGCGAGACGCTGACCAAGACGCGCGCCGGGCTGAAGCCGGCCGTCACCACGCCGCTGTCGGCGGCCACCAACACCAACCTCGACAACGGGCTCACCCCTTCGAGCGCCTCGGTCGAGCAGTACACCATCACGCTCAACCACTACGCCGCGACGACCGATCTCAACATGGTCACGTCCCGCGTCGGCATCGCCTCGCAGTTCCTGCTCAATGCCGCGGTGAATGGCGAGCAGGCGGCCCGCTCGCTTGACGAGCTCGCCCGCAACACGCTGTTCGCGGCCTATCTCGGCGGCAACACCCGCGTGCGGGTCACGCTGTCGGCGCCGGGCATTTCGGTGGCGGTCGATGATATCCGCGGCTTCCAGTTCAACGTCGTCAACGGGGTGCAGACCGCGGTATCCGGCGGCAACCCGCTGGCGGTTCAGGTCAACGGCGTGAACGGCAACGCGGTGGTCGGCGTCAGCGTCGACAGCACCAACCAGACCTCGGCGCCCGGTGGCATTTCCGGCACGCTGACCTTCGCCAACCCCGTCACCGTCGTCGACGGCACGGTGGGCAATGCGGTGATCGCCGCCAACGCCTCCTCCATCCAGCGGCCGAACGGGCGGCTCAGCACCACCCAGCTCCAGGCCGGCGACGCGCTGACCATGGGCACGCTGCTGAACGGCGTGGCCACGCTGCGAATGAACGCGGTGCCCGAGATCGACGGCGTCTATAATTGCTATCTCGACCCGATGTCGGCGCGCCAGCTGTTCGCCGACAATGACTTCCGCCAGTTGTTCACCGGCGCCACCTCGGCCAACCAGGTGTTCCGCCAGGGCATGGTGAACGAGTTCCTCGGCCTGCGCTTCATCACCACCACCGAGGCGTTCGTGCAGCAGATGCCGGGCAACGCCGGGCTGATGGTGCGCCGCCCGATCATCTGCGGCCAGGGCGCGCTGATCGAGGGCGATTTCGCCGGCATGGCCTCGGCCGATGTGGCGCCGGTGGATGCCATCGTCTCCGTCGTTGACGGCATCGCGATGGTGACGCGCGAGCCGATCGACCGGTTGCAGCAGATCATCGCGCAGTCCTGGTACTGGATCGGCGGGTTCTGCGCGCCGACCGACATCACCACCACCGCGGCCAACGTGCCGACCGCGACGCCCTCGGCCTACAAGCGGGCCGTGCTGATCGAACACATCGGGTAACGAAAAGCCCCCTCCCCGCGAGGGGAGGGGGCGCCTCCTGCGGAGTATACCATGGCGTTCAATGACAGCGAGCGGACCGATGTCCGGCGGTTCTGCGGCTATCCGGCCTTCGGGGCCGGCACGTCCGGATTCCAGAACTGGCGGTTCTACCAGGCCTACGGGCTGCTGGAATTCCGCCTCAACTACCTTACCGCGGCCGAAGAAGCGGTGGCGCGGCGCTATCTCGGCCAGCTCGCGCTGCTCGAGGCCGCCATCCCCGCGGCGTCGGACGGGCTCGATGTCGCGGAGGCCGGCGGCTTCGCGCGCAACCCCAACGAACTGCGCGACCGCTCCCGCCTGCTCGATGGCTGGCGGCGGCGGTTGTGCGGCTTCCTCGGCAGCCCCCCCGGCCCCGATCTCGGCGACGGCGGCGTGAGTTTCGTGGTATGACGCGGGGCGCCGTCCTCAACGACCGGATGCACCGCGCCATGGGCCGCGCCGCCAGCGTCAGCGGCGTGTGGTGCGATGCTTACCGGCCGCACGGCGCCGGCCCGGCGCTCGACCCGGCGAACCGGTTCCTGCGCCTGCCCGCGTATTTCGCGCCGCACCACTCCGTCTGGCACGGCATCTTCGATGCCGCCTACACGCAAGTCGGCGATTACATCGTGCAGGACGATGCCGTGATCTGGTTCGTTGCCGCACAGGACCCGTTGCAGCCGCTCATCTGCATCCGCACCAACCGCCTCGCCGATATCAGCCGCCCGGCCGGGGCGACCAGGCCCGGCGTCAATGATTACGGTGGCGTGGCCAAGGAAACCTCGGCGCCCCTGCTCACCCAATGGCCCGCCAGCATCCTCGCCGGCGGCGGCAGCGGCGCCGCCAGCGCCGGCCTGCCGGCCGACGTGCCGGGGGGAAGCTGGCAGATCATGCTGCCATCGCTCGCCGGCGTGGTGCTGCGCAGCGGCGATATCGTGCGCGACGACCTCGGACGCACCGCGGTGGTGTCGAGCGCCGAACTGTCCGCGACGGGATGGCGCCTCGTCGCCCGCCAGGCGGCGGCATAGGGGCGATTGGCGCGAAGCAAGTAGAATAACCACAGAGGCACAGAGAACAGGGAGAAGGATTCAAGATTCTTCTCCCTGTTCTCTGTGCCTCTGTGGTCATCCCTGCTTGTTTCCCGAAAACAATCACCAACGATCGGGGGAGGCTCCATTGGCGGATCAATCGGATGTCGAGGATGTGCTCGTCGGGCTTGTCGGGGACGTGATGTATCCGGTGGGCACCCAGGCGGCATCGCTGCTGGGGCCGGTGTGCCGGGTGTATCGGGGGTGGCCGACTTCGGCCGCGCTCGATGCCGATCTGGCGGCGGGCAATGTGAATATCACGGTGTTTCCCGATGCCGCGCACCAGGCGATCACCACGCGCTGGCCGGACGAGTGGACGGTGGGCGCGCCGGCGACGGTGGGGCTGACGGTCAGCGTGAGCGGCACGGTGGCAGCGTTCAGCGGCACGGCCGATCCCGGCCAGGTCGCCGGGCTGCTCGCCGATAACGTGGCCGTGGTGCATCGCACCGAACCCGGTGACACGCCGGAGCGGGTGGCCGCCGTGCTGGCGAGCTACCTCGCGACACGGCGCATCGCGCTGGCCACCGGCGCCAGCGTGCTGGTGCCGGGCGCGGCGACGCTAATCGGCCGGGTGATGGCGGATCAGCCGGCGCTCCGCGAGACCCGCCGGCAACGCCAGGGGTTCCGCATTTCGTGCTGGTGCGCCGACCCGGCAACGCGCGACCGCGCGGCGTCGGCGATCGACGGCGCATTGTCGGGTCGCGATTTCATTGCTCTGCCGGACGGCACAAGGGGCCGCCTGCTGTTCCACGCGTCCACGGTGTTCGACCAGACCCAGAACGCCGCGCTGTATCGCCGGGATCTCGTCTACACCGTCGACTACGCAACGACCATGGCGGCCGATCTGCCGTCGATGATTTTCGGCGCCGCTGGGGCCGCGCCCGCTGCCGGCGGCCCCGGACAAATCCGGCTCGCTTGAGCCATCCATAAGGAGAGATCATGCAATTCCATCTCGTGGTTGTGCGCCCGTTCGGGGCGTACGCGAAGGGCACCGTCATCACCGATCAGGACGTGGTGACGGAAATTCTCGCCGGCGAACATGCGGCCGACGTGGTGCGCATCGCCATCCGGGAGGGCTAAGCCATGCCGATCGTGCAACAAGGTTCCATCAACACCACCGCCCTCGTGGTGCCCGATCTCTACGTGCAGATCGTGCCGCCGCAGAATCTGGTGCTGAACGGGGTGCCGACCAACGTCGCCGCCGTGGTGGGTTCGGCGAGCTGGGGCCCGGTGGGCCAGCCGGTGATCGTCGCCACGATGACCGACTATGCCCGCAATTTCGGCCCGATCGTGGCGCGGAAACATGACATGGGCACCCATGTCGCCACCGCCGTGCAGCAGGGGGCGGCGAATTTCCGCTGCGTTCGCGCAACCGACGGAACCGATACCGCGGCCGCCTTCATCGTGCCCAACACGAGCTTCCTGGTCACCGCGCTCTACACCGGTTCGCTCGGCAGCCAGATCGTGATCGCGCTGGGCGCCGGTGCCCGCACCGGCACCTGGCGCTTCACCATCACCCTGCCCGGCCTGCAACCGGAGGTGTTCGACAACATCGCCGGCACTGGCGCTGCGTTCTGGACGGCGCTGGCAGCCGCCATCAACAACGGCCAGGGGCCGCAGCGCGGGCCGAGCCAGATCCTGGTCGCCAACGCCCAGGGCACCGCGAGCACGCCGGTGGCGTTCACCTGGCCCTTTTCGCTCGGCGCCCAGGGCAGCGACGGCGCCTCGGGCGTCACCTCCACCACGCTGGTCGGCAGCGACACCGCCCCGCGCAAGGGGATGTATGCGCTGCGCGGCCAGGGCTGCTCGATCGCGCTGCTGGCGGATGCCGATGACGCGACGCAATGGACCAGCCAGGCCGCCTTCGGCCTGTCGGAGGGCATCTACATGGTGCTCACCGGCCCGGCCGGCGACACCATCGCCAATGCGGTAAGCACGAAATCCTCTGTCGGGCTCGACGTCTATGCCGCCAAGCTGATGTTCGGCGACTGGGTATGGTGGAACGATCCGGTGGCGCAGGTGATGCGGGTGGTCTCGCCGCAGGGTTTTGTCCTTGGCCGGCTGGCCAACCTGTCGCCCGAGCAGTCCTCGCTCAACAAGCCGCTCTACGGGGTGGTCGGCAGCCAGAAATCGGGGGCGCCCGGCTCCGGCCAGGCGACCGCCTATTCGGCCGCGGAGTTGCAGGTGCTGTTCAACGCGGGGATCGACGTGATCGCCAATCCGCAGCCCGGCGGCGCCTTCTGGGGGGTGCGCGGGGGGCATAACTCCAGCTCCAACGCGGCGACCAATGGCGACAACTATACCCGCCTGACCAACTACATCGCCGCCTCGCTGGCCGCCGGGATGGGCCAGTATGTCGGCCAGGTCATCAACCAGGGCCTGTTCCGCCGCATCCGCGCCACGCAGCTCTCGTTTCTGCAGAACATGCTGAGCCAGGGCCTGCTCGGCTCGCGCGACGGCTCGCTGCCGTTCAGCGTGATCTGCGACGCCTCGAACAATCCGCTGTCGCGCACCGGCCTCGGCTACGTGCAGTCCGACGCGCAGATCCAGTATCAGGCGATCAACGAGAAATCCATTGTGAATATGGAAGGCGGCCAGACCGTGCAGGTTTCCCGGCAGGTGGTGCCGGGGGCTGCGGGCGGGTTGGCGGCGTAGGAAGGAAGGGCTTCTTTTTGAAAAAAGAAGCAAAAACTTTTTACCCGCTTGCTCCGCTCTCTCCACGGAGAGGGCGGAGCAGTTGGAAAAAGTTTTTTGCTTCCTTTTTTCAAAAAAGAACTTCTTCCCCTTATCTTTTGGGAGTTCCGAAAAATGGCAAGCAACACATTCTCCGTCGGCCGCGACTGCCAACTGGTGGTGATGGGCCCCTATGGCCGCATCGATCTCACCCATGTCACCGGCTTCGAGGCGCGGCAGTTGACGACGGCAATTCGGGTGGACCGCATCGACGGCACCCAGTTGGCGGCCGAATTGCCGAAGGGCTGGGACGGGCATTTCGAGATGGAGCGCGGCGGCCCGGCGGTGGATGATTTCATCTCCCGCATCGAGGCCGCCTACAACGCCGGCAGCCAGGTCGCGGCCGGCACGCTCTACCAGTACGTCGCGGAAGCCGATGGATCGGTATCGACATATCAGTTCGATGGCGTGGTGTTCAAGCTCGCCCATGCCGGCGCCTGGAAGGGCGACCAGAGCGTGAAGCAGAAGCTGGAGTTCTTCGGCAGCTCGCGGCGGCGCATCTGATGGGGCCGGCCGCGCGGCTGATTGCCGCGGCCGAGGCGGCGGCGGAGGTGATGGACGCGGACGGCCGCCGCCTGGCGTTGCGGCGGCTGACCGCGCTCGACAAGCTGCGGCTGTTCAAGGCGGCGGGGCCC
The DNA here is from genome assembly GCA_026400845.1 of Alphaproteobacteria bacterium. Taxonomy (GTDB): domain Bacteria; phylum Pseudomonadota; class Alphaproteobacteria; order Acetobacterales; family Acetobacteraceae; genus CAIYPH01. The sequence goes on along the minus strand of JAPLOH010000162.1, from coordinate 4,649 downwards.
ATGCTGGCGCAGAACCAGATGTGGCTCGGCATGGCCGTGCTGGCCTGCTCGGTCGCCGCGATCGATGACGTGCCGGTGCCGCAGCCGGCCAACGAGGCGCAGATCGAGGCGCTGGTGGCCCGTCTCGGCGATGGCGGCATCGCCGCCGTTTCGGCCGCCCTCGGCGGGCCGGCCGAAAGCGTGGACGTGGCCATCGCAAAAAACTGAGCGAGCACCCCGATCTGATCGACAGTCTGTATCTGTGCCGGAACGGGGTGCCCTTTGACGTCGCGTTTTCGCTGGGGCCGGAAGAGCGGCTGGCCTTCGTGGTCGCGCTCGGCCGGCTCGACGGGCGGGTGTTCGACTTTGCAGCGTTGAACTGGAGGGATGCGGGATGAGCGAACAGCTGATGGAGGCGGCGCGACGCGGGCTGCTGGCCGGCGGCGAACGCCTCGCCGCCGCCCTGCGGGACGCGCTGGGCGGCGAGGTGACGGTGGCGGCGGAGGCGGGCGGCATCGTCGTTCGCGTCTCCGCCGCCGGGCTCGCCGCGCGCGAATTCGGCACCGCCGGGCGGGCGCCGGAGCCGGTGGTGGGCACGATCGTGGCCGCACTCGGCGCGCGCATCGCTGCCGATGTTGTTTCGGCCATGGGGGAGAACGGATGATGGATGAGCCCTATGTGATCGGCGTTCGCCTCGCGCTGGAGGACGGTGTGTCGGCGGGGATGGCGCGGATGTCCGAAACGATGAAGGCGACCTCGGCGATGCTCGCCGGGCTCGGTCCGCTGCCGCACGCGGGTGGACAAGGCCCGGCGGCGGCGCTGATCGGCCAGGCCCGGGCGCGCGGCACCGCACCGCCGCCCCGCCCGCCGCCGAGCCGATACCGGCGGGGTCGCCTGCCGCGGCCGAGCGGGTGATCGAAAGATACGAGACGCGGACGCGGGAAATCACCAATTCGGAACTACGGACGCTGCCGCCGGCGCCACCCGCGCCGCTCATGCGCACGGGGATGCAGCCGGTCGCGCGGGCCATCGAGCGGGTGGTGAGCCGTGCCGCGCCGGTAGCCGATGCGCCCTGGGTTCCCCCGCCGCGCGAAACGGCAACGGGACCGGCCTGGGCGGCGCCGGCACGGGCGCATGTGGCCGAACCCGTCATGCTGCCGGTGTTGCGCGGGTTCAACGACCGGGCGCCAGCGGCCGAGGCCGCCGCGCCGCAGACGATGGCGGCGGCGCCGATGGAGCGCACGGGGCTGCCGGCGTTGGCGCCGCAACTCGCCGCCGCATTGCCCGCCATGGCGCCCTCCGCCGCGCCGGCGAGCGACAGCGGTGGCGGTGGGGGCGCGGTCTATCTCGATGGCCTGCTGGTCGGGCGATGGATGGAGGAGCGCCTGGCCCGCGCGGCCGGGCGGCCTTCGGGCGGCGCCACCGGGTTCGATCCGCGCATGGGGCCGTCCTGGCCCGGCGCGTTGCAGGGGGGATGAGCGATGGCGGGAATTCTGCTGTTGGGGCCTGTGCTGTTTCGCGATTTCGAACTGCCGGCCAGCATCGCCTGGGGCGGACGGCAGCGCCTGGCGGTGCACCATCTGCCCGGCGGGCGGCGAGTGATCGACGCGATGGGGCGCGATGACGCGGCGATCACCTGGTCTGGCGTGTTCTCGGGCGATGACGCCGGGGAGCGGGCGCGGCTGGTCGATCTGCTGCGCGCCGAGGGGCCGGTGCTGCCGCTGACCTGGGGGCGGTTTCTCTACAGCGTGGTGGTCCAGGACTTCAGTGTTTCCTACGAGCGCGCCAACTGGATGCCCTATCGCATCGTCTGCACGGTGCTGCGCGACGAGGTCGAGGGGCTGATTGAGGACGCGCTGTCGCTGGTCGCCTCGGTGGCCGACGACCTCGCTGCCAGCGCCGGATTCGGTGCCGATACCGGCGATGCGCTGGCGGCACTCGATGCGCCGGAGGCCGGGCGGCTTGGCACGGTGGACCATTCGGCCGCGCTGGCGAGCCTCGGCGCGGTGGCTGGAGCGGCCGATCGGTCGCTGTTCGCCGCTGACGCGGTGATGAGCGCGGCGTCGGTGGACGATCTTGCCGGGGCGGGAGAGGTGGCGGGCGAACTTGCCAGCGCGGCTTTTGCGCGGGGCTACGCGGCGCGGGCCTATGGCGATCTGGCGGGGGCGGCGAGTTAGCAGCAAGTAAGCGCTTCTTTTTGAAAAAAGAAGCAAAAACTTTTTCTCCACTGCTCCGCCCTCTCCGGGGAGAGCGCGGAGCGACGGGTGAAAGTTTTTTTGGTTCTTTTTTTTTAAAAAAAGAACCGCTTGCTTTCTTCGGGAGACCCAAATGCGCACAGTAACAATCGCCGGCGGCAACCTTTTCCGGGTCGCCGCCGAGGAGCTTGGCGACGCCACCCAATGGGTCCGCATCGCCGCGCTGAACGGGTTGAAGGACCCGATGCTGGAAGGCGTCGTCACGCTGCGCCTGCCGCCACGCGACGCCAAGGCGGGCGGCGGGGTGATCGCGCGATGAGCGGGGCGTTGCGCTGGCCGCGCCTGCGGGTGCTCGCCGATGGGGCGCCGCTGGCCGGCGCCTTCGAGGCGGATGTGGCGTCCAACAATCATTTCGCGGCGGATCGTTTCCTGGTCGGCCTCGCGGTCGGCGCCGACCCTTTCGCGCTGCTGGAAATCGTCGACCGGCCGGAAATCGAGATCGAAGTGCTGGTCTCGCTGGATGACGGCGCCGGCTTCGAAAGCCTGGTGAAAGGCGACGTCGATCGGGTCGAATACGATCCGATGACCGGGGTGGTGCGGCTGGAGGGGCGGGATTTTTCCTCCCGGCTGATGGAGGCGCGGGTGGGCGAGAGCTTCGTCAACCTCACAGCGTCGGAGATTGCAACGAAAATGGCGGCGCGGCACGGGCTTGATGCTGACGTGCAGGTCACCCGCGTGCCGGTCGGGCGGCTGTGGGAGGGCAACCACCAGCGCAGCCTGCTCGACCAGTTCTCGCGTGCCGCCACCGAGTGGGATTTGCTGGCGGCGCTGGCGGAGATCGAGGGGTTCGACCTGTTCGTCGAGGGCCCCACGCTGCACTTCCGCCCCACCGGCCATGCGCCGCTGCTGCGGCTGTCGCTGGCCGAAACCGGGTCGGTGCGGCTGGAGCGCGCGCTCACCCTGGCCGGCGGGATCGAGGTGGTGGTGCGCAGCTGGAACGCCGAGCGGCAGGAAAGCTGCGAGGAGCGGGTCAGCCGGCCGGGCCAGAAGTTGCGGCAATATGTCTACGTCGTGCCGAATCTGACCGCCGCCGAAGCGGCACTGCTGGCGCAGCGCCGGCTGGCGGCGATCGGGCGGCATGAGCGGGTGGTGAGCATCGAAATGCCGGGCGAACTCGATATCCGCCCGCGCATGCGCATCGCCCTCGCCGGCTCCGGCACCGGGTTCGACCAGCCCTACTGGGTGGACCGGGTGGACCGCAGGATCGGGCGGCACGGGTTCCGCCAGACGGTGCATGCACGCAACGGCAACGGGGCAACCGGCGCGGGTTCAGAGGGGGAGGTGGGCGCATGGAGCGATTCCTGAATGCGATGAAAGGCCATGCCGCGGCGATGGACCGCAGCGTCGGCCAGGCCCGTTTCGCCATCGTCGCGAGCTACGATCCGGCGCGGGCCACCGCGCGGGTGCGCCTGCAACCGGAAAACGTGTTGACCGGCTGGCTGCCGGTGCTGTCGCCCTGGGTCGGCGCGGGCTGGGGGTTGGTCGCGACACTGGCGCCGGGCGACCAGGTGCTGGTGCTGGCGCAGGAGGGCGACGCGGACCACGGGGTGATCGCGGGCGGCGCCTTCTCGCTGTCCGCCCCGCCGCCGCCGGTTGCCGCCGGGGAGCTGGTGCTGCGCCACGCCAGCGGGGCGACGTTGCGGCTGGCCAATGACGGCACCATTCGCGTGGTCGGCGATCTGCATGTCGACGGCGATGTGTATGACCGGATCGGGTCGCTCGATCGGTTGCGGCAGCATTACAACGGGCACAGCCATGGCGGGCCGGGCTCGCCGACGTCGGCGCCGGATTGAGGCGCTCGGCCACATCCGGTCTGCTTCATCGCGGAGGCAGTAAGCAAGAATCACCACAGAGACAGTAAGGCATTGAGAAGCGCGAGTATGGCCATGCCGCCTCGCCTCATCGTCTTACTGTCTCTGTGGTGATCCTTGCTTGCCACTGCTTCGCCACATCCCCCCTGAACCGGGGGAGAGGGAAAGGACAACCACATGACCGACGCCTGGCACCAGTACGGCGGCGATCTCGCGATCGGGCCGTCGGGCGACATCGCGCTCGCGCGGGGCAGCGAGAGCGGCCAGCAGCGTGTGCTGCGGCGGCTGCTGACCAATCCCGGCGACTACCTCTGGTCGCCGACCTACGGCGCCGGGCTCGGTCGTTTCGTCGGCCAGCCCGTCGCGGCGCCGCAGATCGAGGCGGTGATCCGCGGCCAGATGTTCAAGGAAGCCGTGGTGGCGCGCCAACCGGAGCCGGTGATCGCCGTGGTGGCGGACCAGGCGGGCAAGGTGTTTGCCGAGGTGCGCTACGCCGACGCGGCGGGTGGCAATGCGGCAGTTTCGGTCACAGTCGATAACGGGTAGGGCGCCATGCAATTGCAGCTTCAGAATTTTTCCGCCCTCGTCGGCGCCGCCGCGGCGG
>JAPLOH010000105.1:13233-31485 GCA_026400845.1 Alphaproteobacteria bacterium | reverse complement strand
GACGCCGGCAAGGTCCGCCTCGGCGCCATCGCCCGCACGCTGCCGACCGCTGACGCCGGCAAGGTCCGCCTCGGCGCCATCGCCCGCACGCTGCCGACCGCTGACGCCGGCAAGGTCCGCCTCGGCGCGATCGCCCGCACGCTGCCGACCGCGGGCTGACCTCCGCACGATCGCGGGCATCGTCGTTCGACTGGACGGTGCGCCGCTGCGACAGCTAGAAACCGGGCTCCGTCCCGGTTTCTTCGTTGATGGCCGGGGCTGCGAACAGGGAAGCGATCGATGACGGACGACGATACGGGTTCCCCGCGGGCGGCTGCCGAGGCGACTGCCACAGGCGGCAGGACGCCGCGGGTCACCTTCTACCGCATGATCCCCGACGTCCGGCTGCCGCAGCGGGCCGACCGGTCGGCCGCCGGCAGCCTGCCGACTCGGGCCTTTCGCTATTGCGAGCCGGTCACCGCCGCGTCCGCCTACGGCTACTATGTCTTTGCGCCGCTCAGTTTCACGCTGATCTGGGACGGGCACGACATCCAATGGACCTACGAAGGCAACGAGCATGGCTGGATGCCATTGACCCGCGCCCAGTACCCTTACTTCCCCGCCTACTTCAACGAGCGAGTGCCCGAGGAAATCCGCGATTTCTCGCCGCCCATCCTGGCCTCGCTGCAGGAGCCCGGGTTGGTGAACATCTGGTCCGGCCTCTTCGCCCGGACGATCCCCGGTTGGAGCATGCTGGTCCGCCCGCCCGCCAACATCCCCCGCCGCGGTGGGTATGAACTGTTCGAGGGCATCATCGAGACCGATCGCTGGTTCGGCCCGCTGCTCACCAATATCCGCCTGACGAAAACCGATACCCCCATCGAATTCAACAATGAATTGCCGCTGTTCCAGGTCCAGCCGATCCCGCGCGAGGCGCTGGAGGAGAGCGCGCTCAACAATTTCGGTGTCGTGCGCGATGTCGAGGCGATGCAGCCGGAGGATTGGGACGATTTCTATGATACCGTCGTGCGGCCGAACGTCACGGTGAACCGGCCGCGCGGCGAATACGCCGCCGCCGCGCGCCGCCGCCGCAAGGGGGAGGACGGGTGACCCGTCGCCGCGCGCGCAATCAGAGGTAGGGAACGCGCCCACCGGCAATCGCGGCGGTGACGATGGCACGATGGCGATGCAGGCCCAGCGTCGCGTAGCGACGGTGCGCCTCGCCCATGTGGTGCTCATGGGCGGAGCTGGCGGAAATCGCCAGGGCCGCGTGCGCGTGGGCAGCTTCCGATTGCAATCCAGCGCCCTCTGCCGCCACGGCAGCAGCGCGCAAATGCGCATGCCCCTCGGCCGCGCCGCCGCGCGTGGCTGCGAGCACCATGCCGAGTGCCCGCAGCGCCGGAACACGGAAGGCGGCAAAACCGTAGCGGTCTGCAAGGGCCAGCGCCTCTTCGGCGAAGCCGCGGGCGAGGTCGGGCTCGCCAAGTGCCAGGCCAGCATGCGCCATGCCGACGCCGGCGAAGAGCTGGAACATCCAGCGCTGCTCGGCCTTGGACAGGCGGTGGGCGGCCGACAAGGTTTCGCTCGCCGTGGCATGATCGCCCGATACCAATTGGGCGTGGCCAAGGCCCGCGAGTGCGGGCGGGCGGAGCTGGACGATACCGGCGGCCTCCGACCGGGCGATCGCACGGGAGAACGCCTCCATCGCCGATGGGCCGTCGCGCCGCTCATGGGCGACGAAGCCGGTCGCGGCATCGACGAAAATATGGTCATAGGGTCGGGTCGTGTCGCCCGCCAGCCGAACAGCGGCGGCGATATCCGCGGCGGCGGCGGCATAGTCCCCGCGCATCGCCAGCGACATCGCCCGGGTTCCTTGGCACAACGTGCGGTGCGGCGGCACGGTTTCGGGCCGTGCCAGGGTTTCGCCGAAAACCGCTTCGGCCTCGGCGAGGCGGCCGGCGTTGAAATAGGATTGCCCGGTGTAGAAACTTGCCGCCACGTGCAGCGCCGCATCGCCCTCCGCGGTGGCGGCGGCGCGGGCGCGTTCACCAAGCGCGATGGCGTGTTCGAGCTGGCCAAGAATATTGGCGACATGCACGCGGGTCGCCAGCACCTTGGCGATCTGCCCGCGCTCGCCGAGCCGGGCCGAGAGTGCCTCGATCTCGTCAAGCATCGGCGTCAACTCGGCATAGCTGCCGACCCAACGGGTCACCGATTCGAGCGCCGTTAAAATCTCGAGCCGGCTACGTTCGTTAGCCTGGTCCTGGGGGAGCGTGTCGGCAATCTCGCGCGCCCTACGCAGCGCGGCGACCGCCGCCGGGAAGGCGGTGCGGGCGACCGCCTGGTTGGACGCCTCGCGCAAGGCCGAGATCGCGGTATCCCAGCGCTGGGCGCGCTGGGCATGGTGGCACAGCTCGTCGATATTGCGGGACCGTGCGGTTTCCCCCTCGGCGAGCAGGATGCCGACGATCGTCGCGTGATGAACCTTGCGGCGAGCGGCGAGGATGGTGCTGTAGGCGACGTCGCGCGTCAGTGCGTGCTTGAAGGTGAACATCGCGTCCGGATAGCGGCGGCTTTCGTAGAGCAGTTGCTCGTCGGCCAAGCGCTGTAGGCCGGTTTGCAGGGCCTCGTCGGACATCCCGCTCAACGGCGCGATGACGCGGGCGGGTACGTCCGGCCCCACCACGGCGCAGAGCTGCACGAGCCGGCGCAACTCCGGATCGAGCCGGCCCAGGCGATCGGCGATCAGTTCCTCGACCCGATCCGGGGTCACGGCCGCGGCCGCGTCGAGCCCCCGCGGAACGCTGGCCGAGACGAGGGGGGCGACCTCCTCCAGGAACAGCGGATTGCCGCCTGCCTTGCGCAGGATTTCGGCAGCCAGCGCAGGGTCTGCCGCGCGGCCGGCGTCGATGCCGCCGAGCAGCAGCACGGCCTCGGCGTCGGACAGCGGGGCGAGGTGCAGGGTGCGGCTCGCGCCTTGCGGTAGTCCCGGGATGCGTACCCGGGCACGGCTGAGGGTGAGCATCAGTAGGCCCGGAGTCGCGAGGCGGCGCAGTGCCGAGCCGAGGAGTTCGAGGGTCGCCGGGTCGAAGCTATCGGCCTCTTCACACACCAGGATCGCCTCGCGTCCTGCGGACTGGGCGCTGATCAGGGCGGCGATCGGTCCGCCAAAGTCGATGCGCGCGCGCAGTTCGTCGTCTTCCTCGCGGCCGACGCCGAGCAGACGTTCGAGCACCTCTTGCGGCGCGTCGTCGGGGTGGTGGAGTTCGGCGAGCCCGGCCGCAAGCTTGCTGCGTCGCTCGGCGGCGCTGTCGGCGTCGCGGATGTCGAGCCAGCCGCGCAGCCAGGCGATGACGGGGTGGAAGGGGCCGAAGCGGCGATTGCGGTCGCCGGTCAACGTGATGCTGTGGCGCCCGGTCTCGCCACGGGGGAGCCATTCATGCACGAGCCGCGATTTGCCAATGCCGGCCGGGCCGACGATGTGCACGGCGCGCAGGCCGGTCTGGCCGATCGCGGCGTCGAGCTCGGCGACCTCATGGGCGCGGCCGATGAAGGGAGAAAGGCCGCGCGCGGCGCGAATGCGCCAGCGATCGGCGGTCGCATCGGCGCCAAGCAGGCGGTAGCTGCGGATCGCCGAGTCGACACCCTTGACCATCACCGGATCGAGCGGTTCGGTGCGGATATAGTGTTCGGCGATGGCGCGGACGGCGTCACTCACGCTGATGGTGCCAGGGGCGGCGGATTGTTCGAGCCGGGCCGCGATATGCACCGCGATGCCGACCGCGTCATGCATCAGCACGCCCCCGATGCGGACCGGGCGGAACACCACCTCGCCGGAGTGGATGCCGATCCGCAGTTTGACTCGGCCGATACCGCTGTCCGCCATGGCATCGTGCATGGCCAAGGCCGCGAGGCAGGCGCGCAGGGCGTGGTCCTCGGCCACGGTCGGCGCACCGAACACCGCCATGATCCCGTCGCCGCGATGGCTGACGGCGCCGGCGAAGCGCTCGGCGGTTTCGATCATCGCCTGCAATGCCGGGTCGATGAGCTCGGCCGCGTCCTCCGCGTCCAGCCCCTGGATGAGCGCGGTCGAGCCCTGGATGTCGGCGAACAACACCGTCACCCGCCGCAGCTCGGGTTCGTTGCCGCCAGAACGGACGATCGTTGGAGTCTCGCTCACTCAGCCATTCCCATGCGGGCGGGCGGACGCGCCGCGCCCGCCTACCATCATGGACCGGACCGAGGGGCTGGATAACCCCCTTTTTTCAGTCGATGCGGGTCAGCACGACCGCGATCAGGGTGTCCGAGGTGGTGACCTGGACCGTTTCCGCATGGCCGCCAATGATGGCGAAGCTCAGCGGGATTTTCCCGGCGACCGCGGTCTGGAAGGCGAGCGCCAGGATCGCCTTGTTGAGCGGCGGGATCTTGACGTCAGCCTTGTAGGCCGCGAGTTCGGCGTCAGACGGCAGGTTGAACAACCCGAGGGCATGGACGAAGTCGAACGCGTCGGCATCCGCGGCAAGATGGGCGACGCGCGCCACGGTATCCTCGATATTGCGGGCGTTGAACGCGTCGTTGACGTTGCCGACCAGGGTCGGCCGGGTGAAGGAAGTGCCCATCAAATTCTCCTGTCGGGTTTTGCCGTGCGCCGCGTTCGTTCGCCGCGACGCACGATCATTGCCGATTCATGTCGCGACCGCAAGAGCAAGATTACGCGCCGACCACGGTCTAGGCCGCCTGCTGCACCACCGTCGCAACGCCCGCGATCGTGGTGCGGCGCATGTCGCGAATTTCGCCGATATCGTTGTAGCGGCGGGCGCGGTGCATGGTGGTGCGGTTGTCCCACACCACGAGATCGCCGTCGCGCCAGTGATGCGTGTGGGTGAAGGCGGGGACGGTCGCGAGTTCGGTGAGGTCACGGATCAGCATGCGCGCCTCGGGTGTCGGCATGCCGCGGATCACCCCGATATGGGAGGAGAGGAACACCGATTTGCGCCTGGTCACCGGATGGGTGCGCACCAGGCGTTGCAGCACCGGGGCGAAGTCGCGCCGCTCCTCGGCATCGAACTCTGTGAAGCCGAGCTGGCCGCGGGAGTAGATCAGCGAGTGCTCGGTGATCAGCGGCTCGATCAGCGCCTGGGTCTCGGCGTCGAAGCTCTCCCAGGCCGCGCGCATGTCGGCAAACTGGGTGTCGCCGCCGGCTTTCGGCACCTGGCGGCCGGAGAGCAGGGAATACTTCGCCGGCGTCGCCTTGAAGGAGCTGTCGGAGTGCCAGAGCATGTTGCCGAGGTTGAACATCCGCCGCCGGTCATCGCGCGCCAACAATTCGTTGTTTTTGTCGAGATTGGAAATGTCGGCGATGTTGAGCTTCAATCGTCGGTCGGCGGGCTTGGTGAGGTTGGCGAGGGTGGCCTCCAGCTCCCCGAAATGCACACTGAACGCCACCTGCTGCTCGTCGGTGATGTGCTGCTCGTGGAACACGAGCACCCCGAAGTGGTCCATCCCAGCTTCGATTGCCGCGACCTGTTCGGGGTTGATGGGGCGCGTGAGATCAATGCCGGAAACCTCGCCGACGAAGTCGATGTCGCCGTTGCGCGGGCCGATGCGGGTGATGTCCATGGCGTGTCTCCACAGGCGTTTGGCGCGAGTGTGTCGCGGCTTGCGTGCCAGGGGAAGGGGGTCAGGCGAGCGGCATGTCGACGCTGTCGAGCGGCCAACGCGGGCGCGGTTTCTGGCTGATCGGCGTGCTGGCGCCGAGGCGCAGCCGCTCGATGCCGGCCCAGGCGACCATGACGGCGTTGTCGCCGCACAACCGCAGGGGGGGCGCGACGAAGCCGACGCCGGTGCGCACCGCCTCCGAGGCCAGGGCGGCGCGAATGCTGGCGTTGGCGGCGACGCCACCGGCGACCACCAGCGCGCGTGCATCAGGCGCCATCGCCAGTGCATGGGCGGCGCGATCGGCCATCACCTCGGCCACCGCGGCCTGGAAACTTGCGGCGATATCGGCGGCCGCGCGGGCGGGCAGTGGACCGGGGGGGTAGGCGGCGACGAGGTGGGCTACGGCGGTTTTCAGGCCAGAGAAGGAGAAGTCGCAGCCCGCCCGCCCCCGCAGCGGGCGTGGCAGGGCGAAGCGGCGCGGATCCCCGGTAGTGGCGAGGCGCTCCACCGCCGGCCCCCCGGGCCAGCCGAGCCCGAGCAGCTTGGCCACCTTGTCGAACGCCTCGCCCACCGCATCGTCGATGGTGCCGCCGAGCCGCCGATATTGCCCCACCGCCTCCACCAGCACGCATTGGCAATGCCCACCGGAGACCAGCATCAGCAAAAAGGGGAAGGCGACACCATCCGTCAGCCGTGCCGTCAGCGCATGCGCCTCAAGATGGTTGATGCCGATGAAGGGCAGCCCGGCGGCGAGCGCGATCCCCTTGGCGAAGCTGGACCCCACGATCAGCCCGCCGATCAGCCCGGGGCCGGAGGTGGCGGCGATGGCTTCGAGATCGGCGTAACCTAGCCCGGCCTTGGCCATCGCCTCGCCCACCAGCGCGGGAAGATGGGCGATATGGGCCCGCGCGGCGATCTCGGGCACCACGCCGCCGAAGCCAGCGTGGTCGCGTTGGCTCAGCACCAACTCGGAAAGCACCGTCCCGTCCGAGGCGAGCACGGCGGCTGCGGTCTCGTCGCAGGAGGTTTCGATTCCAAGCACGGGACGCATGGTGATCTTTCCTTTAGGACGGCGTGGTTCTAGGACACTGCCATGCACCCTGCCCATCCCACCGGCGAACATACTTCCGGCGCACACGCCCATCACCACATTCGCGCGCTGCCGTTGCGCGTCGGCACCCGCGGTTCGCCGCTCGCGCTGTGGCAGACGCGGCATTTCCTGCACCTTCTCACCACCTTCTGCCCGGTGCTGCGCGGGATGAACGCCTTCGCCGAGCACGCCATCCGCACCACCGGGGACGCCACCCAGGCGGCCGGCACGCGGCTGGCCGATATCGGTGGCAAGGGGCTGTTCGCCAAGGAAATCCACGAAGCGCTGGCCGACCGGCGGATCGATTTCGCGGTGCATTCCCTGAAGGACCTGGAAACCCAGCTGCCGGACGGCATCGTGCTCGCCTGCACCCTGAAGCGCGAGGATGCGCGCGACGCGCTGATCCTCGGCCCCGGCTGCGGCGCGATCGACCCAACCGACCCTCTGGCCGCGTTGCCACACGGCGCGGTGATCGGCACCAGCTCGGTCCGCCGCCAGGCGCAGCTGCTGCATCTCAGGCCCGATCTGCGCACCGCGACGATCCGCGGCAATGTGCAGACCCGGCTCGACAAGGTCCGTGGCGGCGAGGTCACCGCCTCGCTGCTGGCCTATGCCGGCCTCAAGCGGCTCGAAATCGGGCATGAGGCGGATATCCTGTTGCCGCCGGATTTCATGGTGCCGGCCGCCGGGCAGGGTATCGTCGGCATCACCGTGCGTGCCGATGATATCGAGCTGCACGAATTGCTCGCCGGCATCGAAGACCCCGAGGCCAAGGCAGTAGCGACCGCCGAGCGGGCGCTGCTCGACGCGCTCGACGGCTCCTGCCGCACGCCGATCGGCGGCCATGCCCGTCTTGAGGAAGGCGGGCAATTGCATCTGACCGGCCTCGTGGCCCGCGCCGATGGCGGGTTCCTGTTACGACGTGACGTGCGCGGTCCGGCGGCCGATGCCGCCAGGATCGGCGCGGCGCTTGGTGCGGAGCTGCGGGCCGACGCCCCGCGGGATATCTTTGCCTAGTCCGCGGCGCCCCGTTCTGGTCACGAGGCCGGAACCCGGTGCCGCCGAGACCGCGGCGCGGCTCCGCGTGCGTCGCTATGCGCCCATCGTCGCGCCGGTCCTGACCATCATTCCGCAGGTGATCGCGCCGTCGGCGGACGTCCAGGCAATCCTGCTGACCAGCGCCAATGCGATCGTCCCCGGCCTGCCGGATCGGCCGGTGTTCGCGGTCGGCGATGCGACGGCGGCGCGGGCGCGGGCGGCCGGAATGTCCACGGTGCGCAGCGCGGGGCGCGATGCGGCGGCGTTGGCGGAACTCGTGATGCGGGAGTGCCGGCCGCAATTCGGGCCGCTGTTGCTGGCAAGCGGCGAAGGCCATGGCCTGGCGCTCGCCGCCCAATTGCGCCGCGCCGGTTTCCGGGTGCGCCGGGTCGTCGCTTATGGGGCGCGGCCGGTTCGCGCCCTGCCAGCGAACGCACAGGAATTCATCGCTACCGGGCGTGGCCATGCCCTGTTTTTTTCCCCCGAGACCGCCCATGTTTTTGTCCGTATCTGCCGCCGGACCGGGTTCGGCGGCGGTGTCGCGGGGATCGAAGCGCTCGCGATATCGGCCGCCACCGCCGCCGGACTCGCCGCCTTGAATTGGGCGCGCATCCGCATCGCCGCCCACCCGAACCAGGACGCGCTGCTGGCGCTGCTGCCATGAGCGACCCCAACCCTCCCGCCTCCGACACCGCCGGTACCGCCCTCGTGCCGCCGGTTGCCCGTGCCGATGCGTCCGCCCAGGCCGGGGCATCGCGCCCTGCGGCCCAGCCGAAGCCGGCGGAGCGGCCGAGCCACAGCCCACGCAGCGCCTTGGCGGCGTTCACCGCGGCCGGATTTCTGCTGATCGCCGCCGGCGGATTTTATCTGTTCCATCTCGTGACCGAGCTTGACCGGCCGGAACCGCTCGTCGACCCGACGCGCATCACCGCGCTCGAAATCCAGCTGCGCGCCATGCAACAGCGGCTTGCCGCGCTCGAGCAGCGCCCAGCCCCAGTGCCGATTCCTTCCCCCTCTCCTGCGACGATCGATCTGCGGCCAATGGAGGCGCGCATCGCCGCGCTCGAGCAACGCCCTGCGGGGACCGCCCCGGCTGATCTAGCCCCGCTGGAGTCACGGATCGCCGCCACCGAACGCGCCGCGCGCGTGCAATCCGCCCTCGCCGCGCTGGAGGCTGGAGCGCCGCTTGGTGTGCTGCCCGGCGCCGGACCGGCGCTGGCTCACTTTGCCACGAAGGCGCCACCGACCCTGGCCGCCCTGCGCGCCGCATTTCCCGCCGCCGCCCGGACCGCTCAGACGGCGAGCCGCCCGGCGGAACCAGCGGACTGGATCGCGCGACTGCGCCAGGGCTTCTCCGGATTGATCACCATTCGCCAGGGCGACACGCTGTTGCTCGGCTCGCCCGCCGCCGCCACGCTTGCCGCCGCCCAGGCGCGGCTGGAGGCTGGGGACCTCGGCGGCGCGGTCGCGGCGCTGGGGCTGCTCGACCCGCCGGCCGCCGCGGCGATGGCGGCGTGGCGGAATGAGGCGGCGGCGGTTGCCGATGCCCGTGCGGCGCTGGTCGCTATGGCGCGGCCCTGATGCGCCGCGTCCTCGGCCTGCTCATGGCCGCCGCCGTCACCGTCGGCATCTCCTGGTGGCTGGCCGGACTGCCCGGTGAGGTCCTGATTTCGGTCGCGGGGTTGGTCGTCGAGACCCGCAGCGGCATCGCGGTGCTCGCCGCCGTGCTGCTGCTCGCTGTCCTGTTCATCGCCATGTGGCTGTTGCTGGCAGTGCTGCACATTCCCCGCAACCTGCGCCGCTGGCGGGCGCGGCGACGGCGCGACACCGGCGATGCGGCCGTCACCACGGCGCTGGTGACCCTCGCGGCGGCCGAGCCCGATGCGGCGCGGGCCGCTGCGCGGCGCGCGCGGGACCTCCTGGGAGACACCCCGCAGACCCTGCTGCTCGATGCCGAGGCCAATCGCCTCGCCGGGCGGGATGGTGAGGCGGCGGCGATCTACCGGCGGATGGAAAGCCGTGAGGATGCCGCCTTCCTTGGCCTGCGCGGCCTGTTCCGCCAGGCGATGGCGCGCGAGGACTGGGCGGCGGCGGCCGCTATCGCCGGTCGCGCCGCCAAGGCCCGGCCGGGCGGCGCCTGGCTGCGTGAGGAGCGGCTGGCCCTGGCCGCGCGCATTGGCGACTGGGAGCAGGCGCAAGGCCTGGCCGAACCCGGCCCGCCGCGGCTCGCCTTCGCCACCGCGGCGGCTCAGGCGGCGGCGTCGCCGGATCGTGTGCTCGTGTTGGCGAAGCGGGCGTGGAAGCTCGAACGCGGCTTCACCCCCGCGGCTCTCATATATGCCGCGGCACTGCGGTCCGCCGGGCGCGAGGGCAAGGCGCAGTCCGTGTTGGCGGAGGCGTGGCGGGAATTCCCCCATCCAGCTCTGGCGGAGTCGGCGCTGGCACCGCTCACCGACACGATGGCGCGCATGGCCGCGGCAACGAAGCTCGGTGCCGGGGCGGCGGAGCATGGCGAAACCCATTTCCTGCTCGCCCACACCGCTCTCGATGCCGGGTTGACGGGTGAGGCGCGGCGCCATATCGCGGCGGCGCGGGCTGCCGGGCTGGCCCAGAAGCGGCTGTTCCTGCTGATCGCCGCGCTGGAGGCGGCCGAGCATGGCGGGGCGGCGGCGGGCCAGGCGGCACAGCGGGATGCGCTGTTGCAAGCCGCGGCGGCCGAGCCCGACCCGGCCTGGCACTGCGATGCCTGTGGCACCGCCCATCCCGAATGGCATCCCGCCTGCCCCGCCTGTCATGCCGCCGGGCGGTTGCGCTGGGGCGGCCCGCCGCGCGTGGCGCTGCCGGCGGGGTGATGGACCGCACAGAACTCGCAGCCCGGGCGTCGCGCGGGATCACCGGGCAGGACCTGTCGGGGATCGCATGGGACGATCTCGTGCTTGAGGACGCGGTGTTCGATGGCTGCACCTTCACCGGCGTCGTGTTCGCCGGCAGCCGGTTGGGCGGAGCGCGGTTCGGCCAGTGCCGCTTCGCCGAATGCCGCTTCACCCATGCCGAACTCGACGCCGCGCACTTCACCGCCTGCCATTTCGGCGCCACCGAAGCCTCCGCCGTGCGTTTCGCCTTCGCCGAGATGCGCGATGCCAGCTTCACCGGCTGCGATTTGTCCTTCGCCACGATCGAGCGCTGTGGGATGTTCGGCCTCACCCTTGATGGCTGCAATCTGCGCGGCGCGCGCTTTCGCCAGGCCGACTTCGCCCGGGTACTCGGCCGGCGCAACGTGGTGGTGCGGGCGAGTTTCAGGAACTGCAATTTCGAATTGGCCGATCTCACCCAGATCGAGCTGCCCGGCGCGACCCTCACCGGATGCAAGCTGCGCGAGGCCGAATTGCGCGGCGCCGATTTGTCGCGCACCGAATTGCGCGATTGCGACTTGTCGTTCGCCAATCTGGATGGGGCGCGGCTCGCGCGGGCCGATCTCAGGGGCAGCGCGCTCGACGGGTTCGATGTCCGCCGGGTAGCGGAAGCGAAGGGGATGATCGTAGATACCGGCCAACTCGTGGCATTGGCGGCGGCGCTGGGGCTCGATGTGCGGGCGGTGTAGCCGCGGCACAGGTCAGTAGAAGGAAGCGGTTCTTTTTTGAAAAAAAGAACCAAAAAACTTCTCTCCGTTTGCTCCGCGCTCTCCTGGGAGAGTGCGGAGCAAACGGGTAAAAAGTTTTTGCTTCTTTTTTCAAAAAGAAGCGCTTCCTTTCTTTCGCTACTACAGCGCGGCGAGAACCGCCTCGGCGCGGCTGACATCGAAGCCGCCGGGGGCTTCAACGGCCAGATGCGTCACCTTGCCGTCCTGCGCCACCAAAGCGAAGCGCTGTGCGCGCACGCCCATGTTGCGCGGCACCAGGTCGAGCTCGAGGCCCATCGCCTTGGTCAGTGCCGCCGAGCCGTCGGCCAGCATGGTGATGTCGTCGCCGACGCCCTGGTCCTTGCCCCAGGCGCCCATGACGAACGCGTCATTGACCGCCATGCAGACGACCTCGTCGACGCCCTTGGCCTTGATGGCCGCCATGTTCTGTACGAAGCCCGGCAAATGCTTGGCGCTGCAGGTCGGCGTGAAGGCGCCGGGGACGGCGAAGAGCACGACCTTCTTGCCCTTGAAGATGTCGTCGGTCGAGACTTCCTTGGGCCCTTCGGAGGTGGATTTCATCAGCTTCATGGAGGGGATGGCGTCGCCAACCTTGATCTGGCTCATGCTTGCTTGCTTTCTCGTTGGTTCCGGCCGGCCGCTTCCGCCCGGGAGAGGTTGCTTCCTAGCCGCGCGCCGCGCGAGAGTCACGCGGGGGGAACGCGAGGCGTCATCGCGTCCCCGCTTGCGCGCGGCCGCAACTCCGCCAAGATAAGCGGCATGGCCCGTAAATCCACCCCCCGCCCCACAACCGTCACGCCGTTGCAGCCGGCGGACCCGAAGGAAACCTCGCTCGCCGGGCAGGTACTGATCGCCATGCCGAGCATGGAGGACGCAAGGTTCTCACACACCGTGATCTACATGTGCGCCCATTCGCGGGACGGCGCGATGGGCATCGTGGTCAACCGCCCATTGGCGCAACCGAGTTTCGATGACCTGCTCAAGCAGCTCAAAATCGATCCCGTGCCACCGGCGCGCAACATCGGGCTGTGCAGCGGCGGGCCGGTGGAGAATGGCCGCGGCTTCGTACTGCACACCACGGATTGGACCGATCAGGCCAGCCTCAAGGTGGATGGCGGATTGGCGCTCACCGCGAGCCTCGACATCCTGAAGGCGATCGCCGGCGGCGGCGGGCCGGAAAATTGCATCCTCGCGCTCGGCTACGCCGGCTGGGGGCCGGGGCAACTCGACAGCGAAATGCAACAAAACACCTGGCTGTCAGCACCGGCCGACCTCGGCGTGATTTTTGATGCCGAGCACGAGTCTAAGTGGCGCCGCGCCATGGCGGTGCTGCATATCGACCCGCTGATGCTCTCGGGGACCGCCGGACGGGCGTGACGCCGCCGCGCGGCGGACTGCATTTGGAGGAACCGATGCATACTCGCCGGATCATCATCGCGGCCCTGCTCAGCCTTGCGAGCGCAGCGCCTGCGATCGCGCAAGAGACGCTCAAAATCGGCCTCATCCTGCCGATGACCGGCCAGCAGCAGTCGACCGGCAAGCAGATCGACGCCGCGGTGCGCCTGTTCATGGCACAGAACGGTGACACCCCGACCGGCAAGAAGATCGAGATCCTGCTGCGCGACGACGCGGGGGTGCCCGATACCGCCAAGCGCCTGGCACAGGAGTTGATCGTCAAGGACAAGGTGATCGCAATCGCCGGCTTCGGGCTGACGCCGATCGCCATGGCGATCGCGCCGCTGGCCACCCAGGCGAAAGTGCCGATGATCGTGATGGCCGCTGCCACGTCGGTGATCACCACCGCCTCGCCGTTCGTCGTGCGCACCTCCCAGGTGCTGCCGCAGCCCGCCGCGGCGATGGCGAAATGGGCGGCGGACAACGGCATCAAGTCCGCCGTCACGCTGGTCGCCGACTACGGCCCGGGGATCGACGCCGAGACCTGGTTCACCAAGGGCATGAAGGACGGCGGCGGCGACGTCACGGCGCAGCTGCGCACCCCGCTCGCGGCGCCGGATTTTGCGCCCGTGCTGCAACGCGCGGCAGACGCCAAGCCGCAGGCGCTGTTCGCCTTCGTGCCCTCCGGCCAGGGAGCGGCGCTCGCCAAGCAGTTTGCCGAGCGCGGGCTCGACAAGTCCGGCATCCGCTTCATCGCCACCGGCGACGTGACCGACGACGACCAGCTCAACGGCATGGGCAATGCGATGCTCGACGTGGTGACCGCCGGGTTCTATTCCGCCGCCCACCCCTCGGAGACCAACAAGAAGTTCGTCGCCGCCTTCAAAGTCGCCAACCCCAGCATGCGGCCGAACTTCATGGCGGTGGCGGGGTATGACGGGATGGAGCTCCTCTACGCGGCGCTACGGAAAAGAAAGCCCGCGCGGGCCGATATTGATCGACCCCGAAACGCGCGACGTGGTGCACAACATCTATATCCGCAAAGTCGGGCGGGTGAACGGCGAACTCTACAACGTGGAATTCGCCACCATCCCGATGATGAAGGACCCGGCCAAGGCGGCCCCCAAGCCGTAACTACTCGGCGATGCTGACGATCCTGTTCGACGGCGTCGCCTATGGCATGATCCTGTTCGTGCTGGCCGTGGGGCTTGCCGTGACGCTCGGGGTGATGAACGTCATCAACCTCGCGCACGGCGCCTTTGCCATGGCGGGCGGGTATATCGGGGTGGTGCTGGTCAACCGGCTCGGCGTGCCGTTCCTGGCTGCCCTGCCAATCGCGGCCGTGGGCACGGCGGCGATCGGCGTGGTGTTGGAGCGCACGCTATATGTGCGGGTCTACCGGCAGAGCCATCTCGACCAGGTGCTGTTCACCATCGGGCTGGTGTTCATGGCGAGCGCCGGAGTGTCCTGGGTGCTCGGCGCGCAGCAGGTTTTCATCACCTTGCCCGAATTCCTGCGTGGCCGCTTCGTCATCGCCGGCGTCTCGATGGGGGCCTACCGCCTGCTGGTGATCGCAATCTGCGCGGTGCTCGCGCTGCTGTTGCAGGGGATGCTGACCCGCACCCGCTTCGGCAGCCGGTTGCGCGCGGCGGTGGATGATCCGGTGGTGGCCCGCGCGATGGGGATCGACGTGTCGGTGATTTTCACCGCCACCTTCGCGCTGGGCTCCGGGCTTGCCGGGCTTGGCGGTGCGCTGGGGGCGGAGATTCTGGGGCTCGATCCCAATTTCCCGCTGAAATTCATGGTCTATTTCCTCATCGTGGTGACCGTCGGCGGCGGCGCCTCGATCAGCGGGCCCTTTGCGGCGGCGCTGCTGCTGGGGGTGGCCGACGTGGCGGGCAAGTACTATTTGCCGTCGGTGGGCGCCTTCGTGATCTACAGTGTGATGCTGGTGGTGCTGATCCTGCGGCCGCAGGGGCTGTTCGCACCGCGGTCCGCCCGATGAGCGACCCGACGGTGCGCGGGGTGGACCTCCTGCATGACGAAGCGGCGGTGTCACTGGCCGGGCGCGCACGATGGCGCTGGCCGGAATTCGCCTTCTGGGCCGCGGCGGCGGCGAGTTTCTTCGTCCTGCCGGACCAGTATCTGCTGCTGAACGAGGCCGCGATCATCGGCCTGTTCGCCCTCTCGCTGGATCTCGTGCTGGGCTACGCCGGCATCATCTCGCTCGGCCATGCCGCCTTCTTCGGTGCCGGCGCCTATGCGGCCGGCATTCTCGCCAAGGCAGGATACGGGGACCCGCTGCTCGGGCTCGCGGCGGCCGCTTCGGTGGCCGGTGTGCTCGGGTTCGCCACCAGCTTCCTCGTGTTGCGCGGATCGGACCTCACGCGGCTGATGGTGACGCTCAGCGTGTCGCTGGTGCTGTTCGAGCTCGCGAATCGGTTGGCCTGGCTCACCGGCGGCGCGGACGGGTTGCAAGGCATGGTCGTGGAGCCGCTACTCGGGCGCTTCGAGTTCGATATCTTCGGCCGCGTCGCCTACGGCTACAGCCTGGCGGTGCTGTTCGTGCTGTTCCTGCTGGCGCGCCGGGTGATGGGCTCACCCTTCGGCCTCTCGGTCCGGGCGGTGAAAGGCAACGCGCTGCGGGCAGCGGCGATCGGGGTGCCGGTGAATGCGCGTCTGGTGGCGATCTACACCCTGGCGGCCGCCTATGCCGGGGTGGCCGGCGGGTTGCTGGCGGAGACCACGCAGTTCGTCTCGCTCGACGTGATCGCCTTTCACCGCTCGGCCGACGTGATGCTGACCCTGGTGCTCGGCGGCGTCGGCTACCTCTACGGCGGGCTGCTGGGCGCGCTGGTGTTCAAGCTCGCGCAAGGCTGGTTGTCGGATTTGACGCCGGAATACTGGCAGTTCTGGATCGGTCTGGTCTTCGTGCTGCTGGTGGTGATCGGGCGGGAGCGGGTGTTCGCCTGGCCGGCACGGCTGTTCGCACGGGGGCGGCGATGAGTGCGGTGTTGGAGACCGTGGCGCTGGAATGCCGCTTCGGCGGGCTGGTCGCGACCAGCAATGTCGGGTTGCGGCTGGAACGCGGCGCCCGCCACGCGCTGATCGGGCCGAACGGGGCGGGCAAGACGACGCTGATCAACCTGCTGACCGGCGTGCTCGCCCCCACCTCCGGGCGTATCCTGCTGGACGGCGCCGACATCACCACCGTGCGGGCGGATCGCCGGGTGCGGCTTGGTCTGGCACGGACGTTCCAGATCAACCAGTTGTTCGCCGACTTCACGGCGCTCGAGACCGTCGCGCTCGCGGTGGCACGGCGACGCGGGCGGGATGGCGGGTTTTGGCGTCGATTGTCCGACGACCGCATGATCGTGGCGGAAAGCGTCGCCATCCTCGACCGCTTCGGCCTTGCCGATGCGATGTCCGCCCGCGTCGGCACCCTGCCCTATGGGCGGCAGCGCCTGCTCGAAATCGCCACCGCGATCGCCTGCGGGCCCCGCGTGCTGCTGCTCGACGAGCCGGCGGCCGGGGTGCCGGAGGCCGAGCGCGACGGTATCCTCGCCGGCGTCGCCGCCTTGCCGGAGGATGTCACCGTGCTGCTGATCGAACATGACATGGACCTCGTCTTCCGCTTCGCCACCCGTATCTCGGTGCTGGTGAACGGCGCCATCCTCACCGAAGGATCGCCCGCCGACATCGCGGCTGACCCGCGGGTCCGCGCGGTCTATCTCGGCAATGCGCATGACTGAGCTGCTGGCATTGGAAGGGCTGTCCGCCGGATGGGGCGCCGCGCGCGTGCTCGAGGGCGTCTCTTTCCGCCTTGCCGAGGGGCAGTCGCTCGCCTTGCTCGGGCGCAACGGCATGGGCAAGACGACGCTGCTGTGTGCACTGCTCGGCGTCGCCGCTACGGAAGCTGGCCGTATCAGCTTCGCCGGGCAGGACATCACCCGCCTCGCGCCGGAACGCCGCGCATGGGCCGGCCTCGGCTGGGTGCCGCAGGAGCGCAACATCTTCCGCTCGCTCACAGTGGAGGAGAACCTCACCGCCGTCGCCCGCCCCGGCCCGTGGTCGCCGGAACGGGCGTGGTCGCTGTTCCCCCGGCTGAAGGAGCGGCGGCGCAACATGGGAAACCCGCTCTCGGGCGGCGAGCAGCAGATGCTGGCGATCGCCCGCGCGCTGGTGCTGAACCCCAGACTGCTGCTGCTCGACGAGCCGACCGAGGGGCTCGCGCCGATCATCGTCGAGGAACTGCTGGCGGTGCTGCACCGTCTCGTGCGCGAGGAGGGCATGGCCGCGATCATCGTCGAGCAGCATGCCCGCAAGGTGCTCGACGTGACCGACCGCGCGGTGATCCTTGAACGCGGCATGGTGGTGCATGACGGCGACAGCGTGGCGCTGGCGAAGGATTCCGCGACGCTGGAACGCTATCTCGGCGTCGGCTCCAGCCAGTAGCGGCTCCAGGACAGGTGCACGCGCACCTCCAGCGTCGCCTCCTCGTCGCTGGGCGGCAGATCGAGTTCGGCCTCCCCCAGCGTCCAGCGCCACGCGGCACCGGGCTCGCCCTCCGGCGGCAGGAATCCCACGCCGAAGCCGGGCCCGGCGAGGTCGATCTCAAGCCCGTCGAGCAGGATCTGCGCCAGGGCCGCCCCCAGCACGCGCTGGTCGCCGCCGCCCGGGTCGGTCTCGGCCGGCACGAAGCGGCGCGAGACCAGGCGCACCCGGGAGGTGCCGGGGGGCAGCAGGAAGACGTAGTCGCCATCCGCATCGGCGATGGTCTCGGCCGCGCCGGCATTGGTGACCACGGTGAGGCCGGGGTCGTGGGTCTGCACGAACCCGGCCGTCTCGGCCACCTTCACCAGCCCGGCGTGCAACGCGTTGGCCTCCTTGCCGACCCGCAGCGGGGCGACGCCCTTGGTGGTGCGCGCTGCCGGGGCAAAGCTCGGCGGCGGTGGCGGGGCGCCGTTGAAGGCGACGACATTGCTGGCGAAAGCCCCGCGATCGGCATCGGGCGGCAGGCTTTCGGCGGCCATGCCATCGGCCATCAAGATCTCATGGCTCTCGACCGCGACATGGACATAAGTGACCCGCCCGGTCGCCGGCATGCGGGTGATGGTCGCGCCATTGACCAGAAAATGCGCGGGCACCAGCACGCGGCGGCCGCGATCGTCCTCGAGGCTGATGCCATGGTCGGGCGAGACGCACAGATCGCGGATCGGCATGCCGGGCTCGATGGCACCGGCGGCGATGCGCACCGGGCGCACCGCCATCGGGTCGGGGTGAGCAGCGAGGTCGATCTCGACCAGGCCGGTCCAGGTCACCGGCTTGAGCGGCGCGCCCTCGCCGGAGAGGGTGAGGACGAGATCGCCGGGGCGCACAGTTTCCACTGGCACCTCACCGCGCAGGGTGACCAGCATGGTGCCGGCACAGAAACAGCGCGGCGGAGTGGCGG
>JAPLOH010000105.1:0-13196 GCA_026400845.1 Alphaproteobacteria bacterium | reverse complement strand
AGGGCGCCGGTGCGGACCGTCTCGCCGCTGGCCGCGACCAGCAGGATGCGCCCGCCATCGGCGGCCGAGATCATCATCATGTCACCGGCGGCGATCATGTCGGCGGCGTGGTCGAAAAACCCGTCCG
Source organism: Alphaproteobacteria bacterium (assembly GCA_026400845.1). GTDB lineage: Bacteria > Pseudomonadota > Alphaproteobacteria > Acetobacterales > Acetobacteraceae > CAIYPH01. Next base: position 13,069 of record JAPLOH010000105.1, on the reverse strand, counting down.
AGGAGACTTCGGAAATACGGGCGGCGCCCGCCTTGTAGTGCCAAAGGGTGAAGCCCTGGGCGTAGGAGAGGACAGAGAGGTTGCGGATGGCGAAGGACATGGTGGACTCCTGTGGGGAAACGATCGGATGCCGCCGAACGCGGCCGGGACGAAGGATGGGCGGGCGTGTCATCGGGGTTGCTCTATTGGACGATCCCCTTCTCTCGCAGCGGCCAGTCGAGCCGCTCCATCGCCTCCCGCCACAACACCGCGGCGGTGTGTTCGCTGGCGCGGCGCAGATCGGGGGACGCCTGGCGCTCACCCCATTTGCGCAACACGCGGGCATGGCCGAGATCGATGCGCCGGTTGCGGTAGAGCCGATCGAGCGCACGCAGCACGTCGTCGGGCTCGCAGGGCCGCTTCACCGCGTTTCCGCCGCAGCGGGCGGCGTCGCGCCGGGCACGGAGGGCATTGCAGGTCCAGAGCCAGGCCTGCTCGGCGTCGTGAAACGGTTCGTGCGGGGTGCGGGTGAGTGCCGAGGTGGGCTTGGGCGGGCGGGTCTGGGCAGTGGCGAGCGGCATTTGGGAGTTCCTTTTGGGCGTCTAGAACAAACTAGGAACATACTCCCGAAATTTTTTTTCGACGCAACTGAAATTTTCGCTTTCTTTCCTAGTTTTTTTGGGTGAGTTTCCTATAACGTGAGATTCACGAACCGAGTCGTGAAGCTCGCCGTGCAAACCGCTGAAAAACCTTAAGCCGGGAATCCTGGTATGAAACATGAAGATATCTGGCGTGCGATGGACACATTGGCCGCCGAGAATGGGCTGTCCGCGTCCGGGCTCGCGAAACGCTCTGGATTGGACTCGACGACGTTCAATGTCTCGAAGCGGATAATGAAGGATGGCAGGGCGCGCTGGCCCAGCACCGAAAGCCTGGCCAAGGTGCTCGATGCCACCGGCGCCACCCTCGACGAGTTCGCGGCCCTGGTCTACGGCGCCCGCGCGCTGCCGAGTGGGCGCGCCGCGGCCTCGGCCGCACGCCGCATTCCGCTGATCGGCTTCGCCCAGGCCGGTGGCGAGGGGTATTTCGATGACGCCGGCTTCCCCGTCGGCGGCAGCTGGGACGAGGTCTCGTTGCCCGAGGTGACCGACCTCAACGCCTACGCCCTCGAAATCAGCGGCGATTCGATGGAACCGGTGTTCCGCGATGGCGATCTGGTGATCGCCTCACCCAATGCCCCGGTGCGCCGTGGTGACCGGGTGGTGGTGCGGACCGGCGGCGGGGAAGTGATGGCCAAGCAGCTCGCCCGCCGCTCGGCCCGCCGCGTCGATCTCAAGAGCCTCAACCCGGCACACCCGGACTACAGCTTCGACCTCAAGGACGTGGTGTGGATCCATCGCATCATCTGGGCGAGCCAGTGAGATCAGCCATCCGAAAGGGTGGCTGATACGCTCAGGCTCACCGTCGTTGGAGATGGACTGGGAGCGGCGTTTTTTCCGAAAAAACGCCCGCTCCCAGCCACCTCGCGGATCAGGCGACCCTCGGCGCGAGGAATTGCGCCCAGGCATTGTAGTTGTAGGGCGCGCCGGCGGCCATTTCGGTTTGTAGCAGCAGATGGTGGCGGCCGTGCAACGGCGGCACCGAAAAATCGACGTCCTGGCGCTCGCCCGGGTTCACGGTCCAGCTCTGCCGCACCAATTCGGTGCCGTCCTCTCCGGCGATGATCACCGTGAACACGATCGGCGCCGAGGGCCGTCCGGCGTGCAGCAATGTCGTGGTGAAGCGGGAATGCCCATCGAGCGTACGCGGGAAGACTGCGCGAGCCGGCCGCTCACCGGGCCCGTTGGGGTGGATCTGGCAACTCTCGCCGTCGAAAATATAGAAGCCCCACGGTGTCGCCGGGGTGTCCTGCAGGCCGATCGGGAAGTGCCCCGGCTCGGCGCTGATAAGTGGCATCGCGCGCGGCAGCGGCCGCGGCAGCGCGCGGAAGGGTGAATGGCGTTCGAACACATGAAAATCGCCGTGCCGGGCGTACTCGTGCAATGTCGGCTCCAGGCAGGCCTGCATCGCGGTGGAGAAGGCGGCGAAATTTGCGTCACTGACCGAGGCCGCGAAGGTATCGAGCGTGTGCAGCCAGCGCTGGCGCGGATCGGCCAGCATGGCCAACTCGCCGCCCATCATGTCGCAGACCACCATGTCGACCTGGTCCCACCCGGCGACGCGCAGGATTTCGGATACCGTGAGGGCGGGGATGTTGCGCTCGGCGTCGGGGATCTGGTCATGCAGCTGCTGCCCCCAGTCGCCGAGACTGCGGCTCTGCACGCCGAGCCGGGTCGGGCTGTGCCAGACGGCGCTGCGCTGGGTCTCGATTTGCTTGAACGCGCGGGTGTTGATTTCGAGCAGTCGGAACGACGCCGGCGCCGGCTCCACGCACAGGATGCGGGCAGCGGGGAAGCGGTGGGCAAGGAAGACGGCGCTGTAGCCGACATAGGCGCCGAGGATCAGGATGCGCGCCGGGCTCGCACGCATCGGGAAATCATAGGCCCGGCTGCGAAAGACGCGGGCCAGCGCGACGATGTCGGTGGTGCCGCAGCGCAGCGCGAGCGGATAGCCGAGTTCGGGCAGCAGCGCGTGGGAAAGCCCGCTGCGAACCGAGGCGAAGCGTATCAGCTCGTCAAAATAGCTGGCGCGCAGCAGAGTATCGAACGGGGCGGCGATCATCGCGGCTTCGAGCTCGGCCTTGCGGATCAGCTCAAGCTGGAGCGCGCTCAACGGCTCGGGGCTGGCGGTTGACGGGAGGGATGTCGGGGCGGTGTCGCTGGGTGGCATGCACGGTCTCCAGCCTTCAGTTACCGCGAATTGGCCGGCCAAAGCGAGGGCCAAGCGAACCGGTAGCGATCTCCCCATGCCGCATACCCGGAATGCCCGGGCCGGCATGGCGAATACGCGACATTACGTATCGTCCTCGTGACGGACAGGTTGCAGTCTCTCGTTGACCCGTGTTGGCTTTCGTTAGGCGAGAGCATCGGGCAGGAGAAGACAGAGATGGCTACGGCACTGACGGAAGACCGATTGGCGTTGATATTGCGCGATACCATCGTGGGTACAGTGCGCCGCGATGGGCCGGACCTCTCGGCGCGGCAGTTCGCCGTGCTGCTCATCATCAGCATCGAGGACGACATGCACACCGTCCGCGGCCTCGCGGAGCGGCTCAACGTGTCCAAGCCCGCGATCACCCGCTCGGTCGACCGCCTGACCGAACTGGGCCTCGCCAAGCGCGGCCCCGATCCGCGTGATCGCCGTAGCGTGCTGGTGCTGCGCACCAAACGCGGAAGGGAGTTCTTCGCCGACGTGAAGTCGCTGCTTGGCACCTCGGCGAAGGATGGTGGCGGCGCCAAGCGCTCCGCGTGACGCGGGCCGGGCGGGCTATCCCCCTGCGAGCATCATCTCACGCCATTGCTCGTTGAGGGCGTCCGACTGACGCTCGGTCCGGATTTTGGTCTGGTCGGGTGCGCTCCATGGGAGCCCGAGGAACTCGAGCACCCGGGCCACCGCGGCAAGCGGGTCGGCTAACACATCCTCGTAGACGATGGAGAGCGGCACGATGTTGTTGAGGGTAAAGAACTTCCCGAGATAGGCGTCATCGGCTGCGAGATTGGCCATGATCCGCTCGATGCGGTAGCGGGAAAAGCGCGGCTGCCGGTCACTCGGGGATTGATAGGATGCCCAGCGGCCCGTCTGGTCGGCTATCTCAAACGAGATTGCCTGGCCCAACCGGTCACGGCGGGTGATGTGAATGAACGCCGCCCCAGCGAGCGCGTCATCCAGCAGGCCAGCCGTTTCCAGCGCCGGCAGGAACGCCGTTGCCAGCTTGGTCATGTAGTTCCCGCCGATCGCGTTCCATGACATCATCGACGCGAGATACTTGCGCAGCGACGAAATGTTGGATTGTGTCGATATCGGGATCACGCTTTCGAAATGCAGCACCTCGGCCGCGAGATTCACCGCACCGGTGGCGGCCAGGAGTTCGGCAAGATAATTCGAGCCGCAGCGGTTGGTGAAGCACAATCCGACCAGCCGCGCGGGCAATGGCGGTTGCGACGGATGGTTGTCCGGCCCGAAATGCGCGCCGATCCGGGCCGCATGAGGACTCGTCGGCAGCGGGCGCGGTAGAGTTATATTAGACATCAAGCGCCCTATGGAGGGGCTGCGGGGCCAATCCGCAGTTCGGTTCGCGCGCCGCAGCCGGTCTGCTGCGGCCTGGAACTGTCGTTAGCTTCTTGGACGCCGCCGGGTCAAGCAGCACCGTGCATTGCGGTTTCAGCATCGCTAAACCAACACTCATGCTTGGCTTTGCCGGCCTTGCGCGAGCGCAGCGTCGACTTTCTTGCGCGCGCTCTGAAGTTCCGCATTGGACGGAAACAGGAACTCGGCGCTGGCGACGACGTCTTCCGCCCCCTCCGGATCTCCAGCGCCGAGAAGTGCGAGCGCGGCGCGGATATGGAAAATCGGCTCACGCTCGAATTGCCCCCGCCCGTCGAGCCAACGTTCGGCGGCCTCCGCCCACTCCCCGAGCCGCTCGGCCGAGATCGCGAATTCGCGTCGTAGTGTGCTGTTGTCGGGAAACGCCTCGGCGGCGGCGGCCAGGATTTCGTCGGCCTCCAAGATTTCACCGAGCTTGACGAGAGAGAGTGCGTGCATCGTGTGGCTGAACGCCTTCTCGGGGAAGCGCGCGCGCATCTCGCGCCAGCGCTGCTCGGCCTCCACCAGGTCGCCACGGTCGGTCGCGCAGCTCGCCCAGGCCTCCCAGCCGACATAGGAGCGCGGGAAGCGGCGCATGGTCCGCTTGGCAATCTCGTCTGCCTCGTCGACCCGCTTGAGCCGGCGCAACGCCCAGCTGGCATGGCGGAAACCCGAGACATGGCTGGGGAAGCGCTGGCGTAGCTCACTGGATGTTGCGAGGAGCTTCTCCCACTGCTCGTCCTCGATTTCACGGCCGGCGCGGGCGAGCAGCGGCTCTGGCTCTTTCGGGTGTTCGCCGATCAGCTCATCCAGCTTCCGGTCGACATATTTGAAAAGCTGGGCCTGTTCCCACAACATGATCCGCTGCTCGGTCGGCGGTGGTTGCCCGTCCGCCGTGCCCTTGTAGCGACGCCACATTCCGAGCAGGACGCCCCATGGGTCGACGAGGAAGTCGATCTCGCGCTTGGCCATGCTTACACCTCCCGCTCGCTCCCGGACGGCAACGATATCATCCAACGAAAACCCTCACCCCAGCAGACGCCCCGCAACCGCGTCCAGCTTCGCCATAAGGGCGGGCTTGCGCTTGTCGGGCGCGGTGATGATGGCGTGATCGAGAGCGCGGTCGCAGCCGGCGGGGCACAGGCCGCGGGGCGCGCCGAGCGCGGGGACGACGGATTTCACCAAAGCGCGGGCCTTCTCGGCATTGCCGAACAGCACCTTCACGACCTGGTCCACCGTCACATGGTCATGGTCGGGGTGCCAGCAGTCGAAATCGGTGACCATCGCAACCGTCGCGTAGCAAAGCTCCGCCTCGCGGGCGAGCTTGGCCTCGGGCATGTTAGTCATCCCGATCACCGAGCAGCCCCAGCTCCGGTACAGCTCGCTTTCCGCCTTGGTGGAGAATTGTGGGCCTTCCATCACCAGATAGGTGCCGCCGCGGGTGACGGGCAGGCCAAGATCGCGCGCGGCGGCCTCGACGGCATCGCCGATGCGCGGACATACCGGATGCGCCACCGAGACATGCGCCACGCAGCCATCGCCGAAAAAGCTCTTCTCGCGGGCGAAGCTGCGGTCGATGAACTGGTCGACGATGACGAAATGGCCAGGCGGCAGTTCGGCCTTGAGCGAACCGACCGCGGAGAGCGACAGCACGTCGGTGCAGCCGGCGCGTTTCAGTGCGTCGATGTTGGCGCGGTAGTTGAGATGCGATGGCGAGAGCGGATGGCCGCGGCCGTGGCGGGGCAGGAACACACAGCGCACGCCGGCGAGCGTGCCTTCCAGCAGTTCGTCCGACGGGTCTCCCCAGGGCGTGCTGACCTTGCGCCAGCGCTTATCTTCCAGCCCGTCGATATCGTACAGGCCCGAACCGCCGATGATGCCGATGACGGGGGTGATCAGGTCAGCCATGCGGCCTCCAGAAATAACACCGCCGCATGTTGGGAGACATGCGGCGGGGTTCAGGGTGTTGGCGGGAACGCGGGATCAGTGGTCGACGTCGGCCCACACCTTGCGCTTCACGGCGTAGGTGATGCCGGTCATCAGCACGAAGAACAGCACGATGCGCACGCCGAGCGCCTTGCGTTGTTCGGTCTCGGGCTCCGAGATGAACGCGAGGAAGGTCACCACGTCCTTCGCCATCTGGTTGACCGAGGACGGCGTGCCGTCGGCGTAGGTGACGCGGCCCTCGGAGAGCGGCGGCACCATGGCGATCTGGCTGCCCTCGAAGTATTTGTTGTAGTTCATGCCGTCGCCCATCTTCATTTTCGCCGGGGCTTCGGAATAGCCGGTGAGCAGCGCATAGAGATAGTCCGCGCCGCCGTCGCGGGCCTTGACCATCAGCGACAAATCGGGCGGCAGTGCACCGTTCTGCGCCGCGCGGGCGGCCAAGTCGTTGGCGTAGGGTGACTTGAAGTGATCGGATGCGAGACCCGGCCGTTCGATCGGGGCGCCGTCGTCGCCGATGTCGGAGATCGACTTGCTGGCCGCGATCGCCGCCACCTGCTCGGCGGAGAGGCCGATACCGGTGAGGTCCCGGTAGTAGGCGTGGCGAAGCTGGTGGCAGGCCGAGCACACCTCGTTATAGACCTGGAAGCCGCGCTGCGCGGCCGCCCGGTCGAAGGTGCCGAAGGGGCCGGCGAAGCTCCAGGCCAGCTTCGGCAGAGCCACATGCTCCCCCTGGGCGCGGGCCGGCGCGGTGGCAAGGCTGCCAATGAGTGCCGCGGCGGCGGCGGCGAATGTAACCCAGCGCATCATGCCTTCTCCATCGGCTTGGCGGCGGCGCCCGCGGGCAATGGCCCGCCGCCTCGCAGGACTGGCTTGCTGATGCTCTCGGGCAGTGGCAGCGGTCGTTCGAGCTTGCCGAGCACCGGCAGGATCACCAGGAAGTGCAGGAAGTAATAGGCCGTCCCGACGCGGCCGAGGATCACCCAGATGCCCTCGGGACGATGCGCGCCGACCATGCCGAGCACGATGCAGGCGATCACCAGAAGTGCCAGGAACCAGCGGTAGACCGGGCGGAACTTGCAGGAGCGCACCGGCGAGGTGTCGAGCCAGGGCACGATGAAGAGCAGGCCGATCGAGCCGAACATCATCAGCACGCCGCCGAGCTTGGACGGCACCGAGCGGAGGATGGCGTAGAACGGCAGGAGATACCATTCGGGCACGATCTCGGCCGGGGTCACCATCGGATTGGCCGGGATCTCGTTGTCCGCCGCGCCGAAGAAGTTCGGCGCGAAGAACACGAAGGCGGCGAAGATGGCGAGGAACACGCAGAGGCCGACGCTGTCCTTGATGGTGTAGTAGGGGTGGAACGGCAGGGTGTCCTGCGGGCCCTTCACGTCGATCCCGAGCGGGTTGTTGGAGCCGGTGACGTGCAGGGCGGCGATGTGCAGGAACACGATGCCGATCAGCACGAAGGGCAGCAGATAGTGCAGCGCGAAGAAGCGGTTCAGCGTCGGGTTGGCGACCGAGAAGCCGCCCCACAGCCAGGTCACGATCGGCTCGCCGACCACGGGGATGGCCGAGAACAGGTTGGTGATCACGGTGGCGCCCCAGTAGGACATCTGGCCCCACGGCAGCACATAGCCGAAGAAGGCGGTCGCCATCATGATCAGCAGGATCACCACGCCGAGGATCCACAGCAATTCGCGCGGCGCCTTGTAGGAGCCGTAGTAGAGCCCGCGGAAGATGTGGATATAGGTCACCAGAAAGAACATCGAGGCGCCGTTGGAGTGAACGTAGCGGATCAGCCAGCCGTAGTTCACGTCCCGCATGATGCGCTGCACGCTGTCGAAGGCCATCGAGGTATGCGCGGTGTAGTTCATCGCGAGGAAGATGCCGGTGGCGATCATGATCATCAGGGTGACCATCGCCAGGGCGCCGAAGTTCCAGAAGTAGTTGAAGTTCTTCGGGGTGGGGAACACCCCGTATTCCTTCTGCATCATCGTGAAGACGGGCAGGCGGGAATCGACCCAGTTGATGACGGGGTTGGTGAACTCGCTCTTGTGCAGGCCGGCCATTGTTCGTGTGCTCCGCAGTGACGGCTGGAGGGGAAGGATCAGCCGTCAGCCGATCTTGATCTTGGTGTCGGTGAGGAAGGCGTAGGGCGGGATCGGCAGGTTCGCCGGCGCCGGCCCATGGCGAACGCGGCCCGAGGTGTCGTACTGGCTGCCGTGGCAGGGGCAGAACCAGCCGCCGTATTCGCCGCGCTGATCGGTCGGCTTGTTGCCGACGGGGACGCAACCGAGATGGGTGCAGATGCCGACGACAACCAGCCACTCGTCCTTGCCCGGTTTCACCCGGTCCTGGTCGGTGGCGGGGTCGGCGAGGCCCTTGACCTCGGCGCGCGCGGCCTTGATCTCCTCGGCCGTGCGGTGGCGGACGAACACCGGCTTGCCGCGCCACATCGTGGTGATCGCCTGGCCGGGCTGGATCGACTTCAGCTCCACATCGATCGAGGACAGTGCGAGCACGTCCTTCGAGGGGTTCATGCTGTCGATCAGCGGCCAGGCCATGGCGCCGGCACCGACCGCGGCCCCCGCTCCTGCCACCAGCTTCAGAAAGTCCCGCTTGGTGACCTCGTCTCCACCGTGGGAGCCGTGTGCGGTTGCAGTCATCGGTTCGGCCATCGTACCCTCATTGCGCCAGGCGTCTCAGTCGAAGCACGCGTCGTGCACGCTGCACGCCGCATCGTCATGCCACCGGATTGCGCACGCGGCAAATCGCCAGCGCGAACCACCACGAGCAGAATGCCGGATGGCCGGAGACGACATGCCGGCCATACGGTCCGACGCCGCTATTCTAGGCCCCGCTTTTCGCCCCTGCAACTCACCCCAGCCGATACGCTAAGGTGAAAAACCATCATGGACGCCCATCCAATGCCAGATTCTTCTCATTTGCCTCCCCATACCATTCTGAAGGACGCCGCCCGCAATTGGTTCGAGAGCCTGCGAGACCGGTTGTGCGAAGAATTCGAGACGATCGAAGGCGCCCAAACGGGCCCCCTGGGGGACCGCCCGGCGGGGCGTTTCGAGCGCAAGGCCTGGCAGCGGCCGACCCATGACGGCACCCCGGGCGGCGGCGGCGTGATGAGCATCATGCGCGGGCGGGTGTTCGAGAAGGTCGGCGTCAACGTCTCCACCGTCGAGGGCGAGTTCAGCCCCGATTTCCGCGCCCAGATCCCCGGTGCGGCGGAGGACCCGCGGTTCTGGGCCTCGGGTATCTCCGTGGTCGCGCACATGCAGAGCCCCCTGGTGCCGGCAGCGCATTTCAACACCCGCATGCTGGTCACCACCAAGGGCTGGTTCGGCGGCGGCGGGGACCTCACACCGATGCGGCTCGACAGTATCCCCGCGATCGCCGACGCCGAGGATTTCCACGCCGGCTTCCGCAAGGCGTGTGACGCGCACGACCCCACGTACTATCCGAAGTTCAAGGAATGGTGCGACCGCTACTTCTTTCTGCCCCACCGCGACGAGCCGCGTGGTGCCGGCGGAATTTTCTTCGACCACCATTTCACCGGCGACGCGATCGCCGATTTCGCCTTCACCCGCGACGTCGGCACCGCGTTCCTGGAGACCTACCCCGCCATCGTCCGCCGCCACATGGCCGAGCAGTGGACGGCGGAGGAACGTGAACACCAGCTCATCCGCCGCGGCCGCTACGTCGAGTTCAACCTCATTCATGACCGCGGTACGCTGTTCGGGCTGAAGACCGGCGGCAATGTCGAGGCGATTCTCATGAGCCTGCCGCCGGAGGTGCGGTGGCCGTAGGAAGCGCTTCGTTTTGAAAAAAGAAGCAAAAACTTTTTATCCGTTGGCTTCGCGCTCTCCGGGGATAGTGTGGAGCAAGGGGATAAAAGTTTTTTGGTTCTTTTTTTCAAAAAAGAACACCTTCCTTGCCACGCCCCACGGCGCGCAGCAGGTCCCCGAACCCGTCGAATTCCTCCGGCGCCACGCCGGCCATCGCGGCGGCGATGTCGGCGGCGTGGCGGGGGAAGACGTCCTCGATCAGCGCGCGGCCAGGCTCGGTGAGGGCGACATGCAGGCTGCGCCGATCGCCCGGCACGGCGACGCGCACCACGAGTCCCCGCGATTCGAGCTTGTCGATCACGTCCGTCATGTTGCCGGCGCTGGTCAGTACGAGGCGACCCAGCGCGCGCTGGGTCTGTGGCCCCTTGTGCAGCACTGCCTCCAGCACGCCGAGCTGGGTAACGGTGAGGCCGCTCCTGGCAAGCAGCGGCTCGATGCGTGCCAGCACCGCCCGGCTCGCCCGCATCAGCTTCACATAGGCCCGCACGGCGGCCACGACCGCGGGGTCGCTGACGCCGAACATGCTCAGGCCTAGATCCTCAACGGTTCATGATCACCGGAATGCCCGCCTTCTCCAGCACCACGCGGGTGACGCCGCCGAGGATGAGCTGGCGCAGGCGGGAGTGCGAATAGGCGCCCATCACCAGCAGGTCGGCGCCGAAATTCTGCGCTGCCTTCAGCAGGCCCTGGCCGACCGTCTTCTCCACCGGCTGGAACGTCGCCACCTCCACCTTTATGCCGTGCAGCGCGAGATACTCGGCGAGGTCCTGCGCCTCCGGTCCGCGGCGCTGATAGCCCTCGGCGGTCAGCACGCGGATCGCCTCGGCGCGCTGCATCCACGGCATTGCCGCCTGCACGCCCGAGGCCGACTCGGCGGTGCCGTTCCAGGCGATGCAGATGCGGCTGCCGATGGTGGTGGGCGGGGTATGGGGCGCGATCATCACGGGGCGGCCACTGTCGAACAGCACGGCGTGCAGCGCGTCAGACGAGGAGACGTCATCCTCGGATTGCGGATGCGGCACGATGGTGAGGTCAGCGAGGCGGGCCTGCTGGGCGACGATATCCTCTTCGCGGCCGGTAATGGCGGCGAAGCTCGCGGTGGCGTGGGCCGAATTGTAGTTCGGCTCGGCGAGCGAGACCTGGTGGCGGGCGACGAAGCGGTCGAACATCGCGTGCACGGCCTGGGCGCGGTCGGCGCTCTCCTTTTCGGTAGCCGACATCATCTCCTCGATCATCGCGCCCGATAGCCCCTCGCCGGCCAGGGGAGCCACGTCACGGCTGTCGACGCGGACATGGAGCGCGAGCACGTGGGCGTTCCACATCTGAGCGACCTTCAGTGCAGTCGAGAGTGCGGCTTCTCCGGCGGAGGTTCCGGCCAGAGGCAACAGCAGCTTGCGGATGGCCATGGAATGTCTCCCTTTCGTGTGCTCGTGGCAGCAATAGCATGGCAGATATGCGAAATCCAACGCCCCATTATATTGGCATTTTGTCAGCCATAATCAAGCGGATCGCCCCCGACGGATCATCGGCCGCACCGGCCTTCACGCCGTGCCAGGCGCCGGGCCCGGGGTCGTGCTGCGCGGCATCACGCAGCACCTCGATACCGGCATCGGAGGCATCGCCAGTGCGGGCGGCGACACGGGCTTCGAGCTCGGCGAGTCCAGCCATCAGCCAGATGCCATGGAACGGCACGCCGGTGGCCGCCGTGGTGATCTGGCCGCGATGAGCGGGGTTCATGAACGTGGCATCCGCGATCGCGGCGTGCCCGGCGGATACCGCGGTTGCCACCTGGGCGGCGAGGCGATCGAATACCGCGCGGCTCGCCGCCGGGGTGTAGGCCGCTTCGGGCAGCTTGGCCTCGGGCGCCGCGCCGTGGAGGAATTTGCGTATCTCGTCGCTGCGCAGGATCGCGGCCCCCGGCGCCGGCCCCAACTCCGGGGCGATGGCGCGCGCGACGGTGGATTTTCCGGTCCCCTGCAGCCCGCCGATCGCCAGCACCACGGGGGCCACGGGCCGCAGATAGGCCAGCGCACGGTCGAGGTATTCCGCCCCGGCCGCCACATGCCCGGCCCGGGTTTCGACATGAGCGCGTACCATCGCCCGCATCGAGAGGAACGGCTTCATGCCGTGCAGCATGTCGACATCGCCGGTGCGGGCGAAATAGCGGTTCATCACCCGGTTCGCCGCCGCGCGGCCCGCCCGCACGTCGAGGTCCATCAACAGGAAGGCGAGATCGTAGCCGAGATCGAAAATCGCCATGTCCTCGTCGAATTCCAGCGCATCGAACGGCACCGGGCGTCCCTGCCACAGGCATAGATTGCCCAGATGCAGGTCGCCATGGATGCGTCGCACGAACCCCGCCGCGCCACGCCGCGCCAGCCAGGGAGCCACGGCAGCGAGCGCCCCCGCCATCGCCGCCTCCCACGCCGTGACGATTTCTGGCGGCAGACCGCTGGCCAGCGCCGATGCGCGGTTGCCGGCGGCGATATCACGCAACCCGGCCGCCTGGTCGCGACCGAGAGGCGCGAGGCGGGCGTGCATGGCGGCGACCGCGTCGGCGATCGCGTCGAGCAGGGCCGGCGTCAACCCGCCGGCTGCGGCCACCGCGTCGAGGAAATCCGCCGCCGGCACACGGGCCATGCGCAGCACCCAGTCGACCACCTCGCCATCGCCGCCGAGCGCGATCCGCCCGCCGGCACCGCGCACCACCGGCACCACGTCGCGATACATCCCCGGCGCATCGGCGGCATTCAGTTCCAACTCGCGCCGTGTCGTGCGCTCCCGCTCGGCAAGGGCGGTGAAATCATGGAACGGCAGAAGCACCGCCTTCTTGAGCTTCCACACCGTGTCAGCACCGACGAACACGGCGGAGATATGCGTCTCGATCGGCGGCCCGCCGGCGAGGCGCGCCAGAAGTGCGGCGGTCTCGCGCTGGATGGCCGGGATCACAGGCGGGCGGGTATCAGGGGAACAGCTTGCCGTGCTGCCAGGCATCACCCTGGCGGGAGAACACGTTGCGGTCATGCAGGCGGAACGGC
>JAPLOH010000277.1:2904-5661 GCA_026400845.1 Alphaproteobacteria bacterium | reverse complement strand
CAGTCCGGCCTGAATATCGGCTACATCGGCATGAACACGAAGAAGAAGCCCTTCGACGACGTTCGTGTCCGCAAGGCGATGACCATGGTGATCGACCAGAAGGCGATCCTCGAGGCGGTCTACCAGGGCTCCGGCCAGCCGGCCAAGAACCTCATTCCGCCGACGATGTGGAGCTATAACGACAAGGTTCCGGCCTACAAGATGGACATCGAGGGCGCCAAGAAGCTCCTCGCCGAGGCCGGCTACCCGAATGGCTTCGAGACTGACCTCTGGGCGATGCCGGTGCAGCGCCCCTACAACCCCGACGCCAAGCGCATCGCCGAACTCGTGCAGGCCGATCTGGCCAAGGTCGGCGTGAAGGCCAAGATCGTCACCTTCGAATGGGGCGACTACCGCAAGCGCGTCCAGGCCGGCGAACACCAGATGGCCCAGCTCGGCTGGACCGGTGACAATGGCGATCCCGACAACTTCTTCGTGCCCCTCGCGGCGTGCTCTTCCAAGAACGCGGCGCAGTGGTGCGACAAGGAGTTCGACGATCTCGTCAGCAAGGCGGTGAAGATCACCAATATCGCCGAGCGCACCAAGCTGTACATGCAGGCCCAGGACGTGATGAACAAGCAGTCGCCCTACTTCTTCATGGCGCATTCGCTGGTTCATTTGCCGATGCGCACCACCGTGACGGGCTACAAGATGAGCCCGTTCGGCGCCCATCGCTTCGACGTCGCCGACGTGAAGTAAGCAGGCGTTCCCCTCCCTCGCTTGCGGGGGAGGGGGAAGTCCTGATCCTGCATGCTCCGTTTTCTTCTCCGTCGCATTGCGCTGATCATCCCGACTTTCATCGGGGTGACCTTCCTCGCCTTCCTGTTGATCCATCTCGTACCGGGTGACCCGATCGAGGCGCGGGTCGGCGAGCATGGCATTTCCGAGGAGCGCCTGGCCGAACTGCGCCACGAGTTCGGCTACGACCAGCCGTTGTGGAAGCAGTTCATCACCTATGAACTCCAGGTGCTCCAGGGGGATTTCGGCGTCTCCGTCGTGACCCGCGAGCCGGTGTGGAAGGAATTCGCCACCCTCTTCCCCGCGACCATCGAGCTTTCCGTCGCCGCCATCATCTTCGCCATGATCTTCGGTCTCCCGATGGGGGTCATCGCCGCACCGGCGCGTCGATGCCGATTTTCTGGTGGGGGCTGATGATGATCCTCATCTTCTCCGTCACGCTCGGGATCACGCCGGTCTCCGGTCGCATCTCCGATGCCTTCTTCGTCGAGCCATGGTCGGGTTTCATGCTGATCGATTGCCGCTGGTCCGAAGACGAGGGCGCCTGCGCGTCGGCCTGGAGGCATCTCGTGCTGCCCACGTTCGTGCTCGGCACCATCCCGCTCGCCATCATCGCGCGGATGACGCGCTCCTCGATGCTCGAAGTGCTGAACGAGGACTATGTGCGCACCGCCCGCGCCAAGGGCCTCTCCTCGCAGCGCGTCATCATCGTCCATGCCTTGCGCAATGCACTGATCCCGGTCGTCACCGTGATCGGGCTGTCCGTCAGCGGCCTGCTCGGCGGCGCCATTCTCACCGAGACGATCTTCTCCTGGCCCGGTGTCGGTCATTGGCTGGTCGAAAGCATCGCCCGGCGCGACTATCCCGTACTGCAAACCGGGACACTCCTGATCGGGGTGCTGGTGATCGGCGTCAATCTCGGGGTGGATCTGTTGTACGGCCTGCTCAACCCGCGGATCCGCCGGTGAGCGGCGCCGCGATCGTGCCGATGCCAGGCCGTCTCGCGTTGTTCTGGCGCAGCTTCGCGGAGAACCGTGGCGCGGTGGTCGGCCTTGCCATCATGGCGGTGCTTATCGTGATCTCGGTGTTCGCCGATATCCTGGCCCTGCACTCCCCCATCGAGCAGTTCCGGGCGCATTTCCTCGTCCCGCCGATTTGGCAGGAGGGTGGCCTCTGGGAATTCCCTCTCGGCACCGACGACGTCGGGCGGGACATGCTCTCGCGCCTGATCTACGGCGCAAGGCTGTCGCTGATCATCGGCTTCTCGGTGGCCAGCCTCGCTTTGCTGACCGGCACCACGCTGGGCCTGGCAGCCGCGTTCGCCGGCGGGGTGCTGGATGTTTTCATCATGCGCCTGATGGACGTCCTGCTCGTGTTCCCCTCCCTGCTGCTGGCGATCGTCATCGTCGCGATCCTTGGCCCCGGCCTGTTCAACGCCATGCTCGCCGTCGTGGTCGTCACCCTGCCCGGCTATACCCGCCTCGCCCGCGCCTCGGCACTTTCGGAACTGGCGCGGGACTACGTCACCGCCACCCGTAGCGCCGGCGCCGGCACCGTGCGGTTGATGTTCGATGTCGTGCTGCCGAATTGCGCGGCGCCCCTGATCGTGCAGGTCAGCCTGGGCTTCGCGGTCGCCATTCTCGATGCCGCCGCCCTCGGCTTTCTCGGCCTCGGCGCTCAGCCGCCGACGCCGGAATGGGGCACCATGCTGTCCGGCGCCTTGCAATTCTATCAACGTGCCTGGTGGGTCCTGGCTTTGCCGGGGCTCGCCATCCTCTTCACCGTGCTTGCCTTCAACCTCGTCGGCGACGGATTGCGCGACGCCCTCGATCCGAAATTGAAGCGCTGATGGCCCTGCTCGAAATCCGCAACCTCGCCGTCGAGTTCGGCACCGCCCGCGGCCGCTTCCGCGCCGTCGACGGGGTCGACGTCACGGTCGAGGAGGGCGAAATCCTTTGTATCGTCGGCGAATCCGGTTCC
>JAPLOH010000277.1:0-2861 GCA_026400845.1 Alphaproteobacteria bacterium | reverse complement strand
CTGATCGCCTGGCCCGGCCGCGTCACCGCCGATGTGATGCGCTTCGGCGGTATCGACCTCCAGGGTCTCTCCGCCCGCGATCGCCGCCGCGTCGTCGGCAAGGACATGGCGATGGTGTTCCAGGAACCGATGACCTCGCTCAATCCGTGCTACCCGGTCGGCTGGCAGATCGCCGAGGCCTTGCGCGCCCACAACGCGGTCCCGCGCGGCCAGATCCAGTCCCGCGTGATTGAACTGCTTGACCAGGTCGGCATTCCCGACGCCGCCCGCCGGATGAACGCGTTTCCGCATCAGATGTCCGGCGGCATGAACCAGCGCGTCATGATCGCGATGGCCATCGCCTGCAACCCCCGCCTGCTGATCGCCGACGAACCCACCACCGCGCTCGACGTTACCATCCAGAAGCAGATCCTCGACCTGCTGATCGGCTTGCAGGCCCATCATCGCATGGGTCTCGTGCTGATCACCCACGACATGGGCGTCGTCGCCGAAACCGCGCACCGCGTACAGGTGATGTACGCGGGCCAGATGGTGGAGGAGCAGGAGACCGGCGCGCTGTTCCGGGCGCCGCGCCACCCCTATACCGCGGCGTTGCTCGATGCACTGCCCGAACGCGCCGCCTTGCGTCAAGGAGGGGGTCGAACCCGCCTGCCGACCATCCCCGGCGTCGTCCCCGGCATCGACGATCGTCCGACCGGCTGCCTGTTCAACCCTCGTTGCGGCCGTGCCGCGGAACTTTGCCGGAGCACCAAACCAGCGGTCACCGATGGCACGCGCTGCCATTTCCCCGTCGGGCTGCCGGCATGACCATCCTCATGCAGGCCGAGAACATCCGCCGGCACTATCCGGTCGGCGGCGGGCTGTTCGGCAAGAAAGGCATCGTCAAGGCGGTCGACGGCGTCTCCTTCACGCTGCGCGAGGGCGAAACCCTTGCCGTGGTCGGCGAATCCGGCTGCGGCAAATCCACCCTTGCCCGCGTTGCCACGCTGATCGAGCCGCCTACCGATGGCGAATTGAACCTCGATGGCAGCGTGGTCGCCGATGACGCCGCCCGCGCCCGGTTGCGCCTCTCGGTGCAGATGGTGTTCCAGAACCCTTTCGGCTCGCTCAACCCGCGCAAGACCGTCGGCGCCATCCTGCAGGAGCCACTCGAAATCAACCGCCGCGGCGATGCCCGCGCCCGCGAGGCCGCCGCGCGGGCCATGATGGACAAGGTCGGGCTGCGGCAGGACCAGTTCGGCCGCTATCCCCATATGTTCTCGGGCGGTCAGCGCCAACGCATCGCCATTGCGCGCGCCTTGATGCTGAGCCCCCGCATCGTGGTCGCCGACGAACCGGTTTCGGCACTCGATGTCTCGATCCAGGCCCAGGTGCTCAACCTGATGATGGACCTGCAGGACGAGCTCAAACTCGCCTACCTCTTTATCAGTCACGACCTCAGCGTGGTGCGCCATATCGCGCGCGATGTCATGGTGATGTATTGCGGCCGCCCGGTCGAGCACGGGCCGAAGGAGACGATCTTCTCTTCTCCCCAGCATCCCTACACCAGGATGCTCCTGGCCGCGACACCGTCGATCGACCCGGCACGGCGCCGCCAGAGCGTGACGATCAAGGGGGAGCTCCCATCCCCGCTCAGCCCTCCGCCAGGCTGTGCCTTCGCCAGCCGTTGCCCGCACGCGACTGCCCGCTGCACCGCGGAACGGCCCGAGCCACGAAGCTATTCTGGGCATCTCGTCGCGTGCCACCATCTTGAGGCGATACCGGCGGCGGATTGACAGATGTCGATCGCGATCGCGCGAAGCCGGGGATCTGGCCGGGCGCGGCAGGGCGGCAGCGGTTCCTGTTGGCCAGGAACCGCGTTCGTCCTTGCCGCCTTTTCCTCCGCTATTTCGCGATCTTGAGGCCTTGCAGGCGGATCAGCCCATCCGGCACCGGCCGGTAGCCGGATAATTTGGCCGACATCGCGACGATGATGGAAGGGTTGGTGAGATACAGCACCGGTAGATCCTGTTGCACCTGGGCGGTGATTTTTGCGTACAACGCCCGCCGCCCGGCGAGATCCGTCGTGGCCCGTGCGGCATCGAGCCAAGCATCGATCTCGGGGTTGGCGTAGTGGGTCTCGTTCAGGGCGCCTTTGGAGTGCAGCGGGTTGTAGAGATTGCCGTCGGGGTCGACGCGGCCCGACCAGCCGATGGCCGAGACCTCGAAATCCCCGCTGGTCTGGGCGGCCAGCGCGGTGCCGAATTCGGTGGCGCGCACCTTAACGTCGAACCCGGCCTCGGCGGCCATCGCCTGGATGATTTCGCCGGTCTGCTTCTGGTCGGGCAAGGTCGTCACTGTCAGGATCACCGGCACCGGCAGCGCCACGCCGGCTTCCTTCAGCAACGCCCGGGCCTTGGCCACGTCCCGCTTCGGCGGCGGCAGGTCCTTGTTGTAGAACGGGTTGCTCGTCGTCATGCCCTGCGCCAGCGGCGCGTAGAGCCCGTTGTAGACCACTTGGGCAAGGGCCTCGCGATCGATCGCGGCTTCGAAGGCCCGGCGCACCAGGGCGTTGCTGCCGATCGGCGATTTGGATTTCGGGCCATTCCCCACGTTGATGTTGAGGCTCTGAAAGCCGAGGCCGGGATAGACCAGGCCGACCAGCCGCTTATCCGCCTTGATGGCCGCGACGTCGGTGGCGGCGATCCGTTCGGCGATTTCCATCGTGCCGGCCTGCAAATTGGTCAGGCGCACCGAACTGTCGACGATCGGCTGGAACACCACACGGCGGAAATGCACGTTGGCGGCGTCCCAGTAGCCGTCGAAACGGTCGAACACCATGCGGTCCTGGGCGACGCGCTCGGTGAACTTGAATGGCCCGT
>JAPLOH010000329.1:8561-21317 GCA_026400845.1 Alphaproteobacteria bacterium | reverse complement strand
GGTAGAACATGCGGATGAGGGTCAGGTATCTCAGCTGATTGGCAAACAGGTGCCGAATCAATGGAAGCAATTCGCCTCTGGTGATTTGAGGCCATTATTACGTGGTGAGTATGACCAAGAACGTTTTGTGGACGATGATTTTGCGCCCGGTGAGGCCGCAATCGCCGTCGGGGCCGCCGATGACAAATTTGCCGGTGGGGTTGATGTAGATCTCGTTTTCCGCCGGCATCCAGCCTGCCGGCAGCACGCCCTGGATCAGCGGCAGTAACATTCGCTTGATTTCTGGCTGATCCAGCCCCTCGTCATGCTGGGTGGAGATGACGACGGAGGTGGCGCCCACCGGCTTGCCGTCGACGTAGCGCAATGTCACCTGGCTTTTGGCGTCGGGCTGCAGGCCCTGCACCATGCGATCGCCGGCGCGGCGGAGGTCGCGGATGGTGCGCAACAATTCGTGCGAATAGTAGAGCGGCGCCGGCATCAGCGAGGGGGTCTCGGTGCAGGCGTAGCCGAACATGATGCCCTGGTCGCCGGCGCCTTCGTCCTTGTTGCCGGCGGAGTCGACGCCCTGGGCGATGTCGGCGGACTGGGCATGGAGATGCACCGCGATGTCGGCGTGCTTCCAGGAGAAGCCTTCCTGGTCGTAGCCAATGTCATGGATCGCCAGGCGGCAGAGATGGGCGAGGTATTCGTGGGTGACGGTGTCCGGCCCGCGGGTTTCGCCGGCCAAAACCACCCGGTTGGTGGTCACCAGGGTTTCGCAGGCCACCCGCGCATAGGGATCGGCCGTGAGGAACGCGTCGAGCACCGTGTCGCTGAGACGGTCGGCCACCTTGTCGGGATGGCCCTCCGAGACGGACTCGGAGGTGAACAGGAATTCGCCCTTGTCGCGCATGATCTATCCCGTGCTGGCGGCCGAGAGGCCTGGAAACGTCAAGTCAAGCGGCGCTGTGTGGCCGAAACACCCCAATGGGTCAAGACATGCCGAGCACGTCCATCATCGAGTAGAGGCCCGGCGGCCGCCCGGTTACCCAGATCGCCGCGCGGATCGCGCCGGAGGCGAAGGCCCGGCGGTCGAACGCCCGGTGGGTGAGCGCGATGTGCTCGGTGGCAGCGGCGAACAGCAGCGTGTGTTCACCCACCACCTGGCCGCCGCGCAGGGCCGCGAAGCCGATGGCGCCGGTCTTGCGCGCCCCGGTATGCCCGTCCCGTCCGCTTTCGGTGACGTCGGCGAGGTTGACGCCACGGCCCTTGGCCACCGCCCGGCCCATGCCGACAGCGGTGCCGGAGGGCGCATCGACCTTCTGGCGATGGTGCATCTCGACGATCTCGGCATCATAGGTATCGCCCGGCAGCGCGGCGGCCATTTTCTCGGCGAGCGCCAGAACCAGGTTCACCCCGGGCGAAAAATTGGGTGCATGCACTACCGCAACCCGTTTGGCCGCCTCGGCCACCGCCGCCTCGTCTTCCGGTGACAGCCCGGTGGTGCCGAGCACCCAGGCGCAACCCGCCGCGGCGATCGCCGCGGCATGGGCCTGCACCGTGCTCGCATGGGTGAATTCCACCACCACATCGCTCGCGGCCGCCAGCGCCGCGATATCGGCGAGCAACGCCACGTCGCCCGGCACCGCCGCGCCCGGCCGGTCAATCCCGCCCGCCAGCTTCAGCCCGGCAACGCGCGCCTCGTCGGCCACCAGCAGCCCCATCCGCCCGCCGATCCCGGCAACCCCGATTCCCTTGTTCATCGCGCCCTCCCGATCCTCGCTTATGGTTGCGCCGAACCGCCTCCGCGCGCCATCCTGTCACGCGCAAAGGGGACATGCCACATGAACGCCATCACCGACGCCGACGCGCTGCGCGCCCATTTCGGCCCGGTCAGCCCGCTGGCCGAACGCAAGCAGCTCGACCATCTCGACCGCCACTGCCAGGCCTTCATCGCCCGATCGCCTTTCCTGGTGCTGGCGACCGCCGACGGCCAGGGCGGTGTCGACGCCAGCCCGCGCGGCGATGCCCCGGGCTTCGTGAAAATCATCGATGCCCATACGCTGCTGCTGCCCGATCGCCCCGGCAACAAACGCATCGACAGCCTGCGCAACATCGTCGGCCATCCCGGTATCGGCCTGCTGTTCTTCGTCCCCGGCATCGACGAAACCGTGCGCGTCAACGGCAATGCCCGGGTGATCACCGACGCCGGCTTGCTGGCCGAAGTGCCGGCCCAAGGCAAAATCCCGGCGACCGGCCTGCTCGTCACCGTCACCGAAGCCTTCTACCACTGCGCCAAAGCCCTCATCCGCTCCCGCCTGTGGGACCCGGAGACCCGCATCGAACGCACCAGCTTCCCCAGCCTCGGCCAGATCATCGCCGACCAGGTTACCGGCGTGGATGCCACGGCGGCGGACGCCAATATCACCGAGTCGTACCGCTCCCGCCTCTATTGAAGGCAGCGGGCCGATCGCGGAGCCTTGGCCCCCTTCCCTCGTCCCGCGCCCGCCTCAGCGTTTTTCGAAGTCGGTCCGTTCGTGGACGGGGAGGCCGTGGAGGTGGCGGCGGAGGCAGTCCATGGCGAGTTCGACGGCGCCGAGGCGGATCCATTCCCAGCCGCCGAGGATGCGGGTGGTGCGGGTAACGGTTCCGGTGGGGCTGGCGATGGCGATTTGGATGAGGCCGCCGAGGTCTCGCCGGTCGGGGCCTTCATCGACGTCGATGAGGACGGCGAGGGCATGGCTGGCGCCGGCCTCGCGGGCGAGGTTTTCGGCGGCGGCGGCGGCGATATCGGCGTCGTATGCGTCCTGGTGGGGGAAGCCGGTGAGCCCGGTGGCGCGGTAGAGTTCCTCGCGATCGCGGGTGGTGACGCCGCGGCGCATGATGTGCCGGCCGCTTTGGTGGGAGACCAGGCGGGAGGCGATGATGCCAGCGGTGAAGGTTTCCGCCACCGCCAGCGTGCCGCCTTCCTTGGTGAGGGCGGCGAGCACCACGCCTTCGAGGGTCTGGTCGTCCTCGGCGATGATGAAGTTGGCGATGCGGCGCTTCACCTCGGCTTGCACGGGGGCGAGCTTGGTCTCGATGTCATCGGCATCGCTGCCGCGGGTGGTGAGCTTGATCTCGATCTGCGGGTAATGCGCGCGGAAGCCGAGTTTGACGGAGCCGTCGGGTGCCAGGTCTTCGACGCCTTCGAGGATCTGGTCGATATGGGACTCGCCGAGCCCGTAGCAGTGGAAACGCTTGAGCTTGATCATGCCCGGGGCGCCGGCGCGGTCGAGCAGGCGGGGGATGATCTGCTGTTCCAGCATGCGGAACAGCTCACGCGGCACGCCGGGGGTGAAGAAGAAGCGGGCCTTGCCGATATCGAGCGCGAAGCCGCAGGCGGTGCCGATCGGGTTGTCGATGAACTCGGCCCCCTCGGGCAGCATCGCCTGCTTCTTGTTGTTGGGCGGCATGGTGCGGCCGCGGCTGGTGAAGAAGTGCTCCATGCGGGCCAGCCATTCTTCGTCCAGCACCAGGCCGACCCCGGCGGCCCCTGCGGCGATTTCCTGGCTGAGGTCATCGACGGTCGGGCCGAGGCCGCCGTTGACGATCACCGCGTCGGCACGGGCCGAGGCGAGGTGGAAGGCGCTGAGCAGCGCCTCCCGGTCATCGCCCACGGTGGTGCCCCAGTAGACCGAGAGCCCCACATCCTCCAGCTTCTGCGCCATGTAGGAGAAGTTGGTGTTGGTGATCTTGCCGGTCAGCACTTCGTCGCCGGTGCAGAGGATCTCGATCTTCATGGGTCAGGCCTTGGCGTATTTGCCGGTGAGCTGCGGCGAGGTGTCGGGCGTCATGCCGGCGCGCTCCAGGCGGGTGTCGCGGCCCCAGGTGCGCTTGAGGTCGTCATGCACGGTGATCGAGAGCTTGCTGGAAGGCGTGCAGGCCGCGGTGGTTGGTGCCGGTGGCCAGGATGTCGCCGGGCAGCAGGGTGTGCACGGAGCTGACCCACTCGATGCAGCGCGCGATCTTGTGCGCCATGTCATCGGTGTTGAAGTTCTGCTTGATCTCGCCGTTGTTCCACAGCTTGACCTGGAGGTTCTGCGGATTGGCGATCTCATCGGCGGTGACGATCCAGGGGCCGATGGGGGCGAAGGTCTCGCGGGACTTCATCTGGTAGAAGGCGGGCACGCCGCGGGCGGAGCCGTCGATGAAGCAGGTGTAGCCGAACACGTAGTCCATCGCGTCGGCGGCCTTCACGTTGCCTTCACGTTGGTCGCGGTCTTGCCGATTACCAGCGCAAGCTCGGCCTCACCCTCGAAGATGCTCGCCGCGACATCGGGCAGCACCATGCGATCGCCCGGCCCGATGATGGCGGTGGAGGCCTTCTGAAAGGCGTTGATGGCGGCGGGCTCGGTCTTGGTGCCGTCCTCCATGTAGTTGACGGCCATGCACACGATGTTGGCCGGGCGCGGCAGCGGCGGGCGCAAGGTGACATCGGCGAGCGGCACCGCGGTGCCGCGGGCGGCGGCGGCTTCGAGGCGCGTGCGATAGCGGGCGAAATCGCCGATCAAGTTGCTGATAAGGTTGCCCGGCCCGGTGTGCGGCACATCGGCCACCTCGGCCGAGACGTCGACAATGCCGTCACCGATGACGATCCCAAGACGGAAATCGTTGAAGAATGCGAGTTTCATGGCGCCCTCCGCTGCGTGTTGCCGCCACGATAGAGGAGAGCGGCGATGCGCAACAGGGGGGCAGAGGGCGCATTGTCTCGCGGCGCCGGTTGGCCACCCCGCGGCCGGCGATGGCGAGCGTAAAATTGCCGCGGCCCACGTGGTTCCGCGCCAAGCCGGCGATCCCGGCGTTTTGCCTTATCGTCGCAGCCGAGAGCGCGTCAGTCGGTGATGCGAGACAGTGCGACGTAGGTGCCGAAGGCCACCATGGCGGCAATGCCGAGCCAGCCGAAAGCAACAAAATTGGCGGTGTTCACAAGCGTCTGGCCGACCAGGCCGGCGGCACTCGTAACCAGAACTCCCATGACGTCCTCCACCGATCGGTTCGCACTGCGTGCATAACACCGACCATCCGGCCCCGGAGTTCACGAGCCCGGGAGCCGCGGGGGGAACGCGATCAACCCGTCGTGAGCCGGGTTCCACCCGGTTGCTTGCCTTTTCTTCGCCACAGCGCGACTAAGCCGGAATGAGCGCGCGCATCATCGCCACCTATCACGTCACCGCCGACGCGGCCTCGATCGAGGCGAGGGCGCGGGGGATCGCGGTCGAGCAAAGCGTCGAAATGCCGGTCGAGGGCATCGACGATCCCTGGGTGCTGGAAGGGATCGTCGGGCGGGTGGAGGAGATCGGCGAGATCGCGCCGGGGCGCTACCTCGTGCGTATCGGGCTCGCCGCCGAGACGGTGGGCGGCGATGCCGGGCAGTTGTTCAACATGCTGTTCGGCAATACCTCGATCCAGGAGGGCGTGGAGCTGGTGGACGCCGATCTGCCTGACGGCATTCTCGCCGCCCATCCCGGGCCCAACATCGGCACCCCCGGCCTGCGCACGCGGACCGGCGCCTTCGAACGGGCGGTGACCAGCGGGGCGTTGAAGCCGCAAGGCCTGCCCGCCGAGGCACTGGCGGCGATCGCCGGACGGATGGCGGCGGGGGGCATCGATCTCATCAAGGACGACCATGGGCTGGCCGATCAGCCCTATTCGCCGTTTACCGCACGAGTCGATCGCGTGGCCGAGGCGCTCGACGGGGTGGCGGCGCGGACGGGCAAGCGGACACGCTATATCCCGAGCCTGTCGGGCAATCTCGATGCCATGCGGGGGCAGATCCGCCATGCGCTGTCCCGCGGGATAGCTGAGTTCCTCATCGCGCCGATCATCGCGGGCATCCCGACCTTTGCGACGCTGGTGCGGGAGTTCCCCCAGGCAGGGTTCATGACCCACCCCACGCTCTCCGGCATCGCGCGCATCGCGCCGCCGCTGTTCTACGGCAAGCTGTTCCGCCTGCTCGGCGCCGATGCGGTGGTCTACCCCAACCATGGCGGCCGCTTCGGCTACAGCACCGCCACCTGCCTGTCGCTCGCGGCCAATTGCCGGGCGGACTGGGCGGCCAAGCGTCCCTGCCTGCCGACGCCGGCCGGGGGGATGACCACCGCGCGCATTTCCGAGATGCTGGATTTCTACGGCGCCGATACCATACTGCTGATCGGCGGCGCCCTGCTCGCCACCCGCGAGCTTCTGACCCAGGAAGTCGCCACCTTCGTCGACGCCGTCGCCGCGCATAGATACAGCTGAGGACCCATGGACCAGGACCGCTCGCCGCCGTTCCGCGCCTTCCAGGACTATCGCTGGGAGGGGGTCGCGCATCTGCCCTACAAGGAGGACGCCACCACGCCCTTCAAGTCGGTGACGCGCCAGGTGCTGTTCCACGAGCCCGACATGGGCTGCGAACTGCGCTATTTCGAGGTTTCCGCCGGCGGGTATTCCACGCTGGAGCGCCATGAGCATGCCCACGCCGTGCTGATCCTGCGCGGCAGCGGGGATTGCATGGTGGGCGAGGAGGTTCGCCCGGTGGCGACCAATGATCTCGTCGCCATTCCACCCTGGACCTGGCACCAGTTCCGCGCCACCGCCGGCGAGCCGCTCGGCTTCCTCTGCATGGTCAATGCCCTGCGCGACAAGCCGCAACTTCCCACGCCCGAGCAATTTGCCGCGATGCGGCGAACCCCGGCGGTGGCCCTTTTCCTCGACACCACGGAGTGCGGCGCATGAGCACGGTCAAGGCGATCATTTTCGACACGTTCGGCACGGTGGTGGATTGGCGCGGCAGCCTGATCGCCGAGCTGACCGCATTCGGCACGGCGCGCGGCATCGCGGCGGACTGGGTGGGGCTGGTGGACGCCTGGCGCGCCAACTACGCCCCCTCGATGAACCGCGTGCGCAAGGGCGAGCAGCCCTGGACCAAGCTCGACGACCTGCATCGCGCCACGCTGGACCAGCTGGTGGTGCAGTTCGGGGTGAGCGGATTGAGCGAGGCCGATCTCGACCACCTCAACCGCGGCTGGCATCGCCTCACGCCGTGGCCGGACGCAGTACCGGGCCTCGCCCGCCTCAAGGCGAAATACATCATCGCGCCCATGTCCAACGGCAATGTGTCGCTGCTGCTGAATATGGCCAAGCACGCCGGCATCCCCTGGGACATGATTTGCGCCGCCGAGCTGTTCCGCCACTACAAGCCCGACCCCGAGACCTATCTCGGCGCCGCCGCTTTGCTTGGCCTCGCTCCATCAGAGGTGATGATGGCCGCCGCCCATAACGGCGATCTCGCCGCGGCGCGCACATGCGGCCTCAGGACGGCGTTTTTCCCGCGCGTCAGCGAATACGGACCACACCAGAAGCGGGACTTCGCGGCCGATCAGGCCTGGGATGTGGTCGCCGCGGATATCGAGGATTTGGCGGCGCGGATGGGGTGTTAAAGTCCGTCCGGGATCAAAAAAGACCTCAACCGCGTTGCCTTCGGCTCCGTCGTCGACCTTAAGGCCGCACTCATTCGCCCGCTTATCTACTTCCTGGCGAACACCACCACACTCTCCAGCCGCGAGGACCAGAGGAACTGGTCAACGGGGGTAGCGGCCAGCACGCGATAGCCTGCGTCATGCAGCAGCTTCGCCTCGCGGGCGAGCACGGCCGGGTTGCAGGAGACGTAGATGATCCGCGCGACGACCGAGGCCGCCAGCGTCACCATTTGCGGGCCGGCGCCGGCGAAGGGCGGGTCCAGCACCACGGCGGCGTAGGCCGCGAGGTCCTTCACGGTGAGCGGCTGGCGCACCAGGTCGCGCGCCTGGACGCTGTTGCGCCCGGCGATACCGGCGGCGCGGAGCCCCTCGGTGAGGGCGGCCGCGGCGGCGGGGTCGCCCTCGAAGGCCTCGATGCGGGCGTGGCGGGCCAGCGCGAAGGTGAGGGTGCCGTTGCCCGCGTAGAACTCGGCGATGCGGGATTTCGAGGTCAGCTTGCCCGGCAACCCGGCGATCACCGCGGCGCGAATGGCCGCCTCGCCCGCGCGGGAGGCCTGGAGGAAGGCGCCGGGCGCGGGGGTGACGATACCGCCGTCGAAGTCGATGCGCGGCTTGTCGAGCAGCACGGCGATCTCGGGCGTTGATTTGCCGTGGGCGATGGCGATGCGGGGGATGCCATGGGCGCGGGCGAACTCGGCGAGGCGGGTGCGGTCAGGCACGGTGGCCGGCGCATCGGTGTGCAGCAGCAAATCGGGCCCGGTGTCGAGCAGGTTCAGCACCGCCGAGCCCTCCCGCCGCAGCAGCGCCAGGCTGCGCAGCAGGATACGCAGCGGGGCGAGCAGGGCAGCGAGCGCGGGATGCAGGATCGGGCATTCCGCGAGATCGATCACCGTGGTGCTGGCCCGCGCGTGCAGGCCGACGGTGAGCGTCGCGCCATGGCGGCGGATCGCGAGATCGACACGGCGGCGGGCGCCTGGCGGGGTGAGCGTGATCGGCGCGATCGGCGCGTCAGGGTAGCCGGCGCGGCGCAGCGCATCGGCGAGCAGCGCGGTCTTCCAGGCGGCGTAGGGCGCGTCGCGCCAATGCTGCAGCGCGCAGCCGCCGCAGGTGCCGAAATGCTGGCAGGCCGGTGCGATGCGGTCAGGGCTTTCCGCCGTCACCTCTGGCGGATCGGCCATGCGGACGGTCTCGCCGGGGAGGGTGAACGGGATGTAGACGGGCTTGCCCTCGGCACCCATCGCCATCCCGTCGCCATCGGTGGCGACGCGCTCGATCGTCAGCATCACGCCGCGCCGCGAGGGCGCGGGATCAGAATGCGGCAATGCCGGTCTGGGCGCGGCCGAGGATCAGGGCGTGCACGTCATGCGTCCCCTCGTAGGTGTTCACCGTCTCGAGGTTCATGACGTGGCGGATGACGTGATACTCGTCGACGATGCCGTGGCCGCCGTGCATATCCCGTGCGACGCGCGCGATGTCGAGCGACTTGCCGCAGGAGTTGCGCTTGCACAGCGAGATCATCTCGGGCGCCGCGCGGCCTTCATCCATCAGGCGGCCGAGGCGGAGCACCGATTGCAGCGCGATGGTGATCTCGGTCTGCATGTCCGCGAGCTTCTTCTGGATCAGCTGGGTGGCCGCCAGCGGCTTGCCGAACACCACGCGGTCCATCGTGTAGGTGCGCGCGGCGTGCCAGCAGAACTCGGCGGCGCCGAGCGCGCCCCAGGAGATGCCGTAGCGAGCGTTGTTGAGGCAGGAGAACGGGCCGCGGAGGCCCTTCACCTCGGGGAACATGTTCTCGGCCGGCACGAACACGTCCTGCATCATGATCTGCCCGGTGCTGGAAGCACGCAGGCTGAACTTGCCCTCGATCTTGGGCGCGCTGAGCCCCTTCATGCCCTTCTCGAGCACGAAGCCGCGGATATCCCCGGCCTCGTCCTTGGCCCAGACCACGAACACGTCGGCGATCGGGGCGTTGCTGATCCAGGTCTTGTTGCCGTTCAGCAGGTAGCCGCCGTCCACCGCCTTGGCGCGGCTGCGCATGGCGCCGGGGTCCGAGCCGCCATCGGGCTCGGTGAGCCCGAAGCAGCCGACATATTCGCCGGTGCGCAGCTTGGGCAGGTACTTGTCCTTGGTCGCCTCGTTGCCGAAGGCGTAGATCGGATACATCACCAGCGAGGACTGCACCGAGAAGGCGCTGCGATAGCCGGAATCGACCCGCTCAACCTCGCGCGAGATCAGCCCGTAGGCGACGTAGCCGACATCGGCGCAACCATGGCTCGACAGCGTGGCGCCGAGGAAGCCCATCTCGCCGAATTCGTTCATGATCTCGCGGTCGAAATGCTCATTGCGATTGGCCATGAGCACGCGCGGGAACAGCTTCTCCTGGCAGTACTCATGCGCGGCTTCGCGAATGGCGCGCTCGTCCTCGGTCAGCTGGTCCTCGAGCAGCAAAGCGTCGTCCCACTTGAAGGGGCCGAGCTTGCCCTTCCGGCTGGTCGGGGAGATGACGTTCACGGGGTGGTCTCCATGTCCTCGTGGGTTGCCGCGTGGCGCTTGGCGCGGGCGGGGATCAGCATGAATGCCGGCACATCGTCGCCGAAGCCGAGCACGGAGGGGCCGAGATCGTCGTCACGGCGACGCGGGCGGCGTTCGTCGCGATCCCTGCGGAACTCCTCGCGGCGGGTGTCGTCCCGGCGCGGTTCGTCCCGGCGCGGTTCGTCGCGGCGGGGAGCACGCTCGGGCCGCGGCGGGATGGGTATCGCGTCCATCGGCGCGATGTAAGCGGGCGGGGGGACGAGGGGCAGATCGGGCTGCTCCATCGTCTCGGGCGCGACCTGGTTGGCGGCCGGCGCCTGGGCGCGCGGGATGCGGCGAGCGCGGGTGGGGCGCTCCGGCCGTTCGGCGCGGGCGGCCGGGGCGGCTTCCTCGGCTGGCGCCGCCTCGGGGCGAGGCGTATCGCGGGCGGACTCGCGTGGCGGCGCCTTGGCGGCACGTCCGCGCGCGGGGGCCTTGCCGCCACGCCCGCGACGGCGACCGTCGCCCTCGGACCATTCCACCGGATCGAGCCCGGGGATGCTTACGCGCGGTATGGCGTGGCCGGTGAGCTTCTCCACCGCCTCGACCGCCAGCCGGTCATCGGGGCTGGCGATGGTGAAGGCGCGGCCCTCGCGCCCGGCGCGGCCGGTGCGGCCGATACGATGGACGTAGTCCTCGGCGTGGTGCGGCACGTCGAAATTGAACACGTGGCTCAGCCCGCCGATATCGAGCCCGCGGGCCGCGACGTCGGAGCAGCACAGCAGACGCAACTCGCCGGCCTTGAATTTTTCCAGCGTCGCGAAGCGCACCGGCTGCGTCATGTCGCCATGCAGGGCGCCGACGCTGAATTTATGCTTCGAGAGGGACTTGTAGAGGATGTCCACCTCGGATTTGCGGTTGCAGAAAATCAGCGCGTTCTGCACCTCTTCGCTGCGGATCAGCCGGCGCAGCGCCTCGCGCTTGTCGAGTTCGCCTACCAGCGTGAGCCCCTCGGTGATGGTGGTCGCCACCGAGGCCGGCTTGGAGACGGTGATCTCCTTGGGGTTCTGCAGGAACGCGTCGGCCAGCTTGCGGATCTCGGGCGCCATGGTGGCGCTGAAGAACAGCGTCTGCCGGCTGGCGGGCAGCAGCGAGACGATCTTCTCGACGTCGGGGATGAACCCCATGTCGAGCATGCGGTCGGCCTCGTCGATCACCAGCACCTTGCAGTCCGACAGCAGGATCGAGCCGCGCTCGAACATGTCCATCAGGCGGCCGGGGGTGGCGATCAGCACGTCCACGCCGCGCATCAGCACGTCCTTCTGATCGGACATGCTCTCGCCGCCGATCACCAGCGCGTGGGTGAGCTTGAGATATTTGCCGTAGTCGACAAAATTCTCGGCCACCTGGAGCGCGAGCTCGCGGGTGGGTTCGAGGATCAGGCAGCGCGGCATGCGCGCCCGGGCCCGGCCGCCGGACAGGATGTCGAGCATCGGCAGGGTGAAGCCGGCGGTCTTGCCGGTGCCGGTTTGGGCACAGCCCAGCACGTCGCGCCCGGCGAGCACGGCGGGAATGGCGGCGAACTGGATCGGCGTCGGCGAGCGGTAGCCCTTCTCGGCGATGGCCCGCAGGATCGGGTCGGAGAGGCCAAGCTCCTCGAAGGTCTGCGCGGGCGCCTCGGGTTCCGCCTCGGCTTCGGGCGCTTCCTCCGGCACGGCGGATGCGGCGGGTTCGAAGGCGATCGGCGGCTCCGCGAGCGGGATGGCCTCGGGTTCGGGCGCCGATTCGGGCGCCGGTTCTGGCGCGGCGATGGCGGGGGCCGGGGCGTCCTGGAGCGCGTGCGGCTCGGCCGTGGCAGGGGTTGCTTCAGTCTGCGGCAGTGTGTCGGTCAAACGTGCGGTGCTTTCATGGCCGCTGCCTCATGGGCCGCGCCGATGAGCGGCGCGCGGCAGCGGGCGCGCCCATGGCGCGCGTGCTTGCGGCGTATCGTGAAATGGCGGGGGGAAGTCAAGCTTTCCCACCGTCAAACCAGGGGTCTGCTGCATTTATGCCACGCACCTGTGGCGGATTTACCAGGAATTCACTGGTCGATCCTCCGGATGAAGTTTTGGCAATCATCTTTTTCCGCGGCCATCCCCGGCTATAATTCTGTGCCGTCAACGTTCACCCCCAACGCGAGGGCTGCCCCATGAGTCGCGCGCTGATCGTGCTGATCGCCGTTGCCACCGCCATCCTGCCGGGAACCGCGCATGCCTGGCGCGGCGGCTATGGCTGGGGACCGGTGTTTGTCGTGCCGCCGATCTATGTCGGCCCACCCGTCTACTACGGCGCGCCCGCCTACTACCCGCCGCCGCGGCCGCTGGGCGAGGCCTGCTACGCTGGCGCCTATGTCTGCCCGCTCGACCAGCCCGGCCCGGCCGGCGCGCCGTGCTCCTGCCCGACCAATACCGGCCGCGCCGGCGGCCGGATCGGCTAGGCTTCCGCCCTGAAGGCCGGCGAAAGATCCACGATCGCCGGCGCCACGCCGCAAAATGCGAGGAAACGCAGCAGATCAGCCGGCGGCATGATCAACGTCGCGGTGTTGACCAGCGGGTGAACCAGCACGGCCGCGGCCTCCAGCATCCCGGCATCGAGCACCAGGCGAACCTCGCGCGCAGCATCGTTGATCATCGCCAGCGGCGTCACCGAGCCCGGCTCGACGCCCAGAATGCGTACCAGATCCTCCGCCGAGCCGAAGGAGATGCGCTTGGAACCGATGGTGGCG
>JAPLOH010000329.1:0-8538 GCA_026400845.1 Alphaproteobacteria bacterium | reverse complement strand
GAGAACCTTGGTATCGACCGAGCGGTCGGCCGGCAGCACCACCAGCCAGTACTGCTTCCCCGCATCCTTGATGAACAGGTTCTTCACCCCGAGGCCCGGCAGATCGTCCCAATATGCATGGGCATCCGGCACCGTGCGCAGCGGTGGATGCTCGACCCGCCGGGGCGCGAGGGCGAGGGCGGCGAAGGCGGCAGCGAGAGGGGCGGGCAGGGTCATGGGCGGGTCCTTCAGGCGCGGCGACGGTCGTGGGGTGGAAGGAAGCGCTTCTTTTTGAAAAAAGAGGCAAAAACTTTCTATCCGTTTGCCGCATATTCACCAGGGAGAGCACGGTGCCAACGGGTGAAAGTTTTTGGTTCTTTTTTTCAAAAAAGAACACCTACCTTCAACTGACCGGCCGTAAGGTGCCGCCCGAAGCTTCCCCCAAGGGACCATGCCCCTCCCCACGTCAACCCGCCAGCGCCTGATGTTCGCCTTTCTGTGCCTGACCTGGGGGTTGAACTGGGTGGCGATGAAGATCGGGGTGACCGCTGTGCCCCCCGGCTTCTTCTCCGGCCTGCGCTGGACCTTTGCTGGCGCTGTTCTGCTCGCCTGGCAGGCGATGTCGGCCGACGGGCTGCGGGTGCCCTGGCGGTTGCTGCCGCGGTTGTTCTGGCTGTCGCAGATCCTCATCACTTTCAATGTCTTCGTCATGCTCTACGGGCTGAGACACGTATCAAGCGGGCTCGCCTCGGTGCTGAGTTCGGCGCTCACCCCGTTGGCGCTCTTGGGGTTCGCCGTGATGATGGGGCAGGAGCGGTTCAACCGCCGGCAGTTCGCGGCCATCGGGGTCGGCGTCGCCGGGTTGCTGTTGCTCTACGGGCCGAAACTGTCCGAAGGGCGGCTCGACCTGATGGAGGGGCTGGGGGCGATCGGCATCATCATCGGCAACCTCTGCTACTGCCTGGGTTCGGTGCTGTCCCGCCCGCTGATGCGCAGCCTGCCGCCGGCGGTGCTGGCCTCGACCACCAACCTGCTCGGCGGCGTCAGCCTGTTGGTGGTGTCGATCGCGGCCGAGCCCGGGGTGGACGCGGTGATCACCGGCAATTGGGGGCTGGAGGCGTGGCTTGCCTGGTTGTTCATGGTGTTCGCCGGCTCCCTCGCGGCAACCACGATGTATTTCATTCTGGTGCGCGACTGGGGGGCCAGCCGCACCGGCACCTATGCCTTCATCTGCCCGGTGATTTCGGTCGCCGCAGGGATGGCGATCCTGGGCGAGCGGGTGGAGTTGATCGAGGCGGGCGGCATGGTGCTGATGCTGGTGGCGGCGTTCATGGCGCTCCGGAAGGTATAGTCGTCACGCGCCCCCGATGATGGCGTCAGCAATCTTCTCCGCCGTCATCAGCGTCGGAATATTCGTGTTGGCACACGGCACAACCGGGAACACCGAGGCGTCCACCACCCGCAGCCCGTCGATCCCGCGCACCCGACCGGCCGAGTCGGTGACCGCCATGGGGTCGTCCTCGCTGCCCATCCGGCAGGTGCAGGACGCATGCCAGACGCCGATCACCGCCTTGCGGATGAAAGCCTCGGCCGCGTCATCGTCCTGCATCACCTCGGCGAAGCTGTGGCCCTCGACGACGAGATTGTTGATCATCCAGCTGCGCAGCGCCGCCGGCCCGTCGAGCAGGCGGCTCAGCGCGCCGGTGATCACCCGGTTGCGGGTGTTGACGACACCGATCTTGCGCACCCGGTCGGAATAGGCGGCCGGGAAAGGGTCGGTGCTCACCGCACGCATCGTCTCCGACAGCTGCATCCGCCCAAGCATGCGGAAACCGTCGATCAGGCGCTCAAGGTCCCGCCGGTCGGACAGCAGGTTGAACTCCACCACCGGCTCGGCCCCGGCGTCACGGCTGGCGAGGCGGACCTGGCCGGTTTCGGAGAAGGTCTTGTTGACGAACAGGATCATCGAGGCGATCTGCTCGCCCACCGCGTGCCAGGCCGATTTGGTGGCGGTGGCGACGAACATGTCGCCCTGCGGCGTGTCGGCGAGGCCGGAGGAATAGCGCGCGGCGACCAGGATATGGCGGCGGGTGAGATCGTTCAACCGCGCCTCGGGCCGCACGAAGGAGGACAGCGCGATCGAGGGATGGTCCATCAGCCGCTGGCCGACACCAGCGAGGTGGTGGCGCACCTCGATGCCCATCTCCCGCAGATGCATCGCCGGCCCGATGCCGGAGCGCAGCAGATGGGCCGGCGAATGGATGGCCCCCGAGCTCAGGATCACCTCGCGGGCGCGGAATTCCTGCGCCCGGCCCGCCACGATTGCCTTCACCCCGACGCAGCGGCGCTCCTCGAACAGCAGTTCGCGCACCTGGGTGTCGGTTGAGATGGTGAGGTTGTCGCGCAGCCTTGTACCGGGATCGAGATAGCCGATCGCCGCCGAGACCCGCCGGTCATAGGCGTTGGAGATGGTCACCGGGAAATGTCCGTCGACGAATGCGCCGTTCTGGTCCGGAAGATACGGCAGCCCGGCCTCGGCGAAGGCCTGCGCGGCGGCCTTGGCGTGGGGGTTCCAGAGATCGGGGAAAATGCGGCGGATCGGGATGCGGCCCTCGTTGCCGTGCAACGGGCCGTCGAAATCCATGTCGCGCTCGACCTTGCGGAAATAGGGCAGCACGTCGTCCCAGCCCCACCCTGCCGCGCCGCGGGCTACCCAGTCCGCATAGTCGGTGGGGGCGCCACGGTTGGCCATCTGGCCGTTGATGGAGGAACCGCCGCCGAGCACCCGGGCCTGCTCGTATTTGCGCAGCGGCGGGCGCTCGCTCGCGGGCGCGTTGTGCTGCACCACCTGGGTGGTGACGCGCAGTTCGCTCCAGTGGAAGCGCGGGTCGAAGTAGACGGTGCCGGGATAGCTATCGAGAATCTCGGGCGGCACCTTGCCAACAGGCGTGTCCTGCCCGGCCTCGCACAGCAGCACCCGATGCCCACTGCGCGCCGACAACCGGTTGGCCAGCACCGAGCCCGCCGAACCGCCGCCCACGATGATGCTGTCCCAGATCATGCCATTCACTCCCGCCCGATGCCCGCGCATAGATTCGCGACGCCGATGATCACACCTCTATCCCCGCGCGGTCCATCCGCCGCGTCCGGGCAGCCGCCAGCACCGGGCCCAGGACATCGCGGTGAAACGCATCGCAGCCGATGCAGAGATTGGCATAGTCGGTTCCCTTGGGCGTCGTGGTCTGCGAGGCGGCGAGAAACCGCTCGACCGGCCAGCCATGGGCGATGCCCATCCGCTCCGGCTTTCCGGCGTTGATCGCCTCGAACACCGGGTCTCCCGCGAGATCATCGAGGATATCGACCAGCTTCTCCTCGAGCAGGGAGCCGAGCGGGCGGGCCGTTTTCACGCAACAGGGATAGACCGAGCCGTCCGGTTCGATCGAGACCTCCGAACCGGCGTAGGGATGGTTGAGGAAGTTGAGCCCGCCGGACCACCGGGCGCAGAAGTTATCCGCCATCGTCGCCGTCGACAGCCCGTTCTGCCAGGCCCGCCCGCGCGGCCAGATCTTGCCGATCCAGGTGCCCTCGGTGGCACCGAAAAAGTTGAATACCGGCCCCGCCTCCTCGTGCCAGGCCCGCACCGGCGAGGCATGGCCGGACGGACGCATGCCAGCGGCGCTGAACATCCCGGTGAGCCGGGCCTTGTATTCCGCCTGCTTCTCCGCGCCGGCGATGCCGACATGAAAATCATCGACGCCGGCGACCGAAATCATCCACACCCCGCGCGCCAGCAACTCGCCGATGATCGCCGGGGTCACCAGGTCACCGGTGGTTTGCACCGCGATGCGCACGCCGCCCTGGTCGGCATATTTGTCGCGCAGGGCATCGATCACCCGGTAGGTCACCCGCTCGCGCGTGGCATCGAGCAGCGCCTCGCCGCCCGAGAGGATGATGCGGCCGATTTTCTCGCGCGGGCTGCCATTGGGCAGCGGGTCATCGGGGTCGAGATACGTCATCCGCTCCGGCAGATTGGCGATGATGCGCGGGAAATTGGCCTCCGCTTCGGCCACCACCCGCTCCAGCGCGCCCCGCGTATAGGGCCGGAAACGCTCCTCGTAGCAGTGCACGCATTTGCGATGGCACGCCCAGGCCATGACGAAATAGATCGATTCCAAGGCCTGTCCCCCGTAATTCCAGATATCCGCCGGTCACCCGTCGGCGCGCGGCACCCAGGGGATGCGCGAGACCTCGATGCCGTCCTCGGCCAGGGCGTCGGCCTCCTCGGGCGTCGATTCGCCGTAGATGCCGCGGGCCTCGCTTTCGCCGTTGTGGATCTTGCGCGCCTCGTCGGCAAACGTATCGCCGACATAGTCGCAGTTGCGCTCGACCTCGTCGCGCAGGCGCTGGAGCATGGCGCGCACCTGGTCCGGCACCTTCTCGCCGCCGATCGCCACCGGGGGCGCCTCGGCCGCGGCCGGCTTGCGGGTTTTTCGCGGCGCGCGGCCCTTCCTGGGCACCGCCGGAGACATCAGAGCACGCTCAACCTTCACCGAGCCGCAGCCCGGGCATTCCACCAGACCACGCGCGGCCTGCAGATCGAAGCCGGCGCTGTCGGCGAACCAGCCGTCGAACTCGTGGGCCTGCTCGCAGCGCAGTTGGTAGTGGATCATGCGGGCGTCATGCGGCGAGCAACTTGTCGAGGCCGCCCGAGCGGTCGAGCGCGACCAGTTCGTCGCAGCCGCCGATATGGGCGCCGTCGATGAAAATCTGCGGCATCGTCGTCCGCCCGGAGCGCTGCCGCGCCACTTCGCGCTCGGCCGAGCCGTGCGGCGCCTCGATTTCGGTGAAGGCGACGCCCTTGCCGCTCAGCAGCCCCTTCGCCCGTGCGCAAAAGCCGCACCAGTCCTGGGTATAGATCTCAACCGTCGCCATCGTCGTCTCCGTTGTCGCATACGAGTTTTGTGGCACGGCGGCTCCAGCGCAAGCCCCCCGCGGCGTCAGGGCAATCGCATTTGGGCGATTTGAAGCGTACCGATGGCCGATCCCCCTCTACCCCCCGCACTTGCAGGGGGAGAGGGGTCGGGGTTCAGGCGGGCCGGGCGTTTTCGAGCGGCGATGTCAATTTATGTCGTTAACGTAATAATTTACTCGCGAGTCCGCCAATGCGGCAAAACGGATCTTCTTTGAGACGCGCATGTCGAGGCGCGGTAGAGAGCCGCCCCCCCCCTGGGCGAGGCCGGCGGGGCCGGCAATGGGTACAAAGCAGGCGCGGTGCGGGCGGCCCGGAGGCGCGCGGGGGCACGACGGGTGGTGGTGGCCGACGCCGGGGGCCGCGCGGCGGGATGCGCGTGCTCCGCTGACCTGTAACATCGCGCAGCTTCGGCAGTGCGACAGGATGCCGCACGGGGGTGGCGCGGGAAGGGGCGGCGGGCGGGACGGGCAGCAATCCGGCGCGCGCGAGGTCCAACAGATGTTCGACGTAGCGCAGCGTCTCGATGACATAGCTGATGAGTTGCAGGCGCGCGGCCGCCTTTCCCCCGAACGGCCCGGCAAGGGCACGCAGGGTCGCGAAGAGGAGGACAAGTTGGGCGATCAAAAAAGACATAAAGGTAATCATATTTAACTTACGCGCGGAATGCAAGCGAATTATGCGAGGACGCCGCGCAATTGTAGAATGGCGGCCGGTAGGCGGGAGGGGGCGGACATGGCGTTGACGGGTGGGTGCCAATGCGGTGCCGTACGGTTCGCAATCGACGGCCCGCTGATGGGCGTCGGCAATTGCCACTGCAACGCCTGCCGCAAGGCGCAGGGGGCGGCGTTTCGCACACGGGCGCGGGTGAAGCGGGCGGATTTCCGGTGGATTTCTGGCGCAGGCGAACTGCGCAGCCATGCGTCATCGCCGGGATTTCATCGCGGGTTCTGCGGGCGCTGCGGCTCGCCGGTGGTGAACTGGAACTCGGAGGACGCGGAGGCGTCGGTGCAGAACCCGGCGCGGCTGGAAACCTATGGGCTGGCGGTGGGCAGCCTGGACGGGGACCCCTTGGTGCGGCCGGGGTTCCATTGTTTCGTCGCGTTCAAGGCGCCGTGGTTCGAGATCACCGATGATCTGCCGCAGTACGAGGGGTATCCGCCGGGGGTGTGAGGGCGGCGGTCAGGACTTGGTGCAGGTGGTGACCTTGGACATGGCGGCGGTGGCGTCGTCCATCGTCTGGTAGGCGCCGGCGACGCCGATGACGGTGTGGGTGGTGGTGGTGACGGTTTCGACGACGCTGCATTTCATGGTCGTCTTGTCCTGCACGACGGAGAACTCGCCGGCGAAGGCGGGGGTGGCGATGCAAGCGAGGGCGGCGAAGAGGGCGGCGGCGAGGGGTTTCATGGGGGGCTCCTGGTGTGATCCCGAGGGCGGTATGGGGGAGCTTTGGGCCTTTGTGGGCTGTGGAGGATAGAGGCGGAAACTACGCAGGGGCGTTGGGAGGGGGGATATCTATTCGCCGCGGGTGAGGGCCATGATGGCATCCGTGGTCATCGGCACGTCGCCGCGGCCGCGGAGGTGGGCGACGAGGGTGGCGTCGCTTGTGGGGGTGCGGGGGGCGGGGACGAGACGGTCGGACGTGCCGTCATACGCGATGGTGACCTCGGTGTTGGGCACGAGGCCGGCACGGGCGCGGATATCGGCGGGGATGGTGACCTGGCCTTTGGAATTGATGCGCATGAGGGTGCCTCGGGGCCTTACGTTCGGGAGTGAGATTTCGCCCGGGGGGTATGCAGGGGGCAAAATTGACTTTGCGACATGTATTATATGTGATACGTCAATCCGCGAAAGGCCGGATATGACACCCAGGCAAATTTCGGAACTCCCGGCCTATTTCTACCGCACGGCCGGTGGGGCGGAACCGGTGCTGGAGTGGTTACGTAGCCTTCCGGTCGAGGATCGGCGGGTGATCGGGACCGATCTGGCGACGGTGCAGTTCGGCTGGCCCATCGGCATGCCGCTCTGCCGGCCGTTAGGGGGTGGGTTGTGGGAGGTGCGCAGCAACCTGCCGAGCCGCCGCATCGCCCGGGTGGTGTTTTTCGTCGACGCTGGCCGGATCGGCGTGGTGCACGGCTTCATCAAGAAGACGCAGACCATGGCCGACGCGGATATGGAGATCGCGCGCGTGCGCGTCATAGACGCGCGAGCGTATGAAGGAGATGAAGGCATGAGCACGCAGAATCCGCATTGGGGCACGCCCGTTGATGCGTTCCTCGAAGAAGACGGCATCCGCGAGACCGCGAAGGCCGAGGCGATCACGCGGGTTGTCGCTTGGCAACTCGCGCAGGAGATGGAGCGGCAAGGCATCAGCAAAATGGTGCTGGCGGAACGCATGGGGACGAGCCGGGCGCAACTGGATCGGATTCTGAAGGCGAAGGGGAATGTGACGATGGAGACGTTGCAGCGGGCGGCGGCGATGGTGGGGCGGGAGTTGCGGGTGGAGTTGGTGTAGGGGGGGCTACATCGCCAAGGCTCAGTGGGGTGAGGGAGGGACTTGGCAAGCCGATCAGTATTAGGTCTTTCCTTCTAACGAAAGACGTGCGATCACTATACGCGACCAGTTTAAATACGACGCGGAGTAGGCAGCAATGGACGACCCGGTACTTAGATCTTACTTAAGGGAGTTTTCGGAGGCGAACAATCTATCAGGCAAAGGTGAGCCTGATATCTTTGAGTTCTTCGCTGCGTACTGCGTCTGCCATAGGGACTTCTCTGAGCATGTCATCCTGGAAGATGTGGTTGTAGCAGGTGGTCAGGACACTGGAATCGACGCGATCGGTATTTTCTTAAATGATATTCCGGTAAAATCGCATGCGCAGGTTCAAGAAATCGCATCGCGTCAGAAGATAGAAGCTGATTTCTGTTTTATACAGGCCAAAACATCCAGGAAATTGAACGCGGCTGAAATAGGAAGTTTTATTCAAGGTGTTAAGGAGTTCTTCGGCAATAAATACATGCCGGCCAATGATAGCGTGAGGGACAAGAGGGTCATTTCTGATATAGTTTTCCAAAATAGTGTAAAAATGAGGGTTAAACCTCGTCTTCATCTGTATTATTGCTACGCGGGGTCATACAAAGGAGATGCGGTAATTGACGCCCGTGTCAAAGCGGGGCGAGAAGAGCTTTTGTCGTACAATTTATTCTCTGGAGTTGATTTTCATTTTGTCGATTCCGATAAATTGCAGCAACGATATCAGGAGGTCAATCTTCGTATTGAGCGTGAAGTTCAGATAAATGAGTACGCCACATTACCCTCTATCAAGGGAATTCGCCAAGCTTATTTGGGGGTTCTCCCGTGCAAGGAACTTGTGAAGCTCCTATCGAATTCGGACGGCAGACTTCACAAGGCCCTTTTCAATGAGAACGTGAGGGATTTTTTGAGTCGGAACCCTCAACCATCCCCTCATTTCGATTTTGCAAACAGTCCATTAAATTGGCTGGCCTGTGACATGGCCTTGGCGAAGGCTGTCATGAGAGGGGCGAGCCTGTGCTCCGGCATGTTGGGGATAAGTTCGTAGAGCATGCAG
>JAPLOH010000267.1:8115-15822 GCA_026400845.1 Alphaproteobacteria bacterium | reverse complement strand
CGGCCGCCCGGCGCCAGCACCGCGACGCCTATGCGGACCTGCGTGCGCATCTCGCCGATGATGCGTTTCGCCTGCTGGTGCTCGATCTCGCGCTCGCCGCGAGCTGCGCACCTTGGGACGCGGCGGAGGGAGCCGAGCCGCGGGGCCTCGCCCGTTTCGCCGCCGTCGCGCTGACCCGACAGTGGCGCCGGCTGCTGGCGCCGGGGCGGAACCTCGATGGGCTGGCGGAGGCGCGGCTGCACGAAATTCGCATCGAGGCCAAGCGGATGCGCTACGCCGCCGAGCTTTTCGCACCGCTGTTTCCCCGCCGCGAGAGCGCGCGGCTTATGGCCCGGCTAAAGACAGTGCAGGATCTGCTCGGCCATCTCAACGATGGCGCGACCGCGCGGAGCCTCATGGCGCGGCTCGGCGGGACCGGGCAGGGGTTTGCCGGCGGGGCGGTGCACGGCTTCGTCGCAGCCGCCGGCGGGGCGCAGCGCCCCGGGATCGAGGAGGCATGGCGGAGGCTGCGCAAGGCGCCGGTTTTCTGGACCTGAGCGGCTTGCCCATGCATGATTCTTGGGATGCGGAACGAGTCGAATCGGCGGTTGCGCGCGCCTCGGGGGCGCGGTAGTCGTGCCTGGAGCTCACCGAACCGCAGGAGAGGCAGCGTGTCGCTGCGCCAGCCCCGTCGCATTTTTCGCGCCTCGTCGGCCGCCGCGCGCGGGTCGCGGCGCCGACTGCCGGGTGCCGTCATGGCGGGGCTGTTCATCGGCACTTTTGGCCTGTTCTTCATCCTGCTCGCCGCGCCGGCCGAACTGCTGGGACGGGTACCGCCGCTGACCGGCGCGGTATCGGCCGGGCCGGCCCGGGTCGCGGTGGTCGATGGCGAGACGCCGCATCGCGGCCAGGCGTGCAGTGCGGCCGAGGGCGCGGCGGATTGCGGCGCCCAATCTGCCGCGGCGCTGGCCGGGCTGCTCCGGGATCGTGATGTGCTGTGCCGCTTCACCGGGCGCGACCAGGAAGGCTTCCCGCGCGCGATCTGCGAGGCCGGTGGGCGGGAGTTGAACAGCGCATTGGTGCGTGCCGGCTGGGCGCGGGCGCGCGCGGAAATGCCCGGTCTGGCCATCGAGGAGGCGCACGCCCGCGCCGCCGGGCTCGGGTTGTGGCGGATCGGCGGTTTCTAGGCGGCACCCATGCAGACTTGCTTAACCTGTTGGCCTCATGCTGCATCCGCGAAGGTTGCAGGTTTTTCGAGGCCGGAATAGGGTCGGGCCGACGAGCAGCAGGCGCGGGAAAATTCGCGCCGGGAAGGAAAGACGCATGAACGCGACGGCAGCCACTGGCAAAACCATCACCGTCACCGTTGACGGCACCAACAAATCGGCCGCCCTGCCGGTGATCTCCGGCACCGTGGGGCCGGATGTGGTCGATATCCGAAAGCTCTACGACCAGCTCGGGGTGTTCACCTATGATCCCGGCTACGGCGCCACCGCGTCCTGCGAGAGCAAGATCACCTATATCGACGGTGATCTCGGCGTGCTGCTCTATCGCGGCTACCCGATCGAGCAGCTGGCAGAGAAGTCGAGCTTCCTGGAAGTCGCGCATCTGCTGCTGTGGGGCGATCTGCCGAACCCGGCGCAGAAAAAGGAGTTCGAGACCGGCGTGATGCGGCACACCATGCTGCACGAGCAGATCCGCCGCTTCTTCGACGGGTTCCGCCGGGACGCCCACCCGATGGCGGTGATGTGCGGCGTGGTCGGCGCCCTCTCGGCGTTTTACCACGACAGCCTCAACATCAACGACCCCGAGCAGCGCCGCATCTGCGCCTTCCGCCTGATCGCCAAGCTGCCGACCATCGCCGCCTGGGCCTATAAGTACTCGATCGGCCAGCCCTTCATTTATCCGCGGAACGACCTCGGCTACGTCGACAACTTCCTTTATATGATGAACGCGGTGCCGGCCGAGGAGTACAAGGTCAACCCGGTGCTCTCCAAGGCGATGGAGCGCTGGTTCATCCTGCACGCCGACCATGAGCAAAACGCCTCATCGAGCACGGTGCGCCTGGCCGGCTCCTCCGGTGCCAACCCGTTTGCCTGCATCGCCGCCGGCATCGCCTCGCTGTGGGGCCCCGCGCATGGCGGCGCCAACGAGGCGGCACTGAAGATGCTGGCCGACATCGGCCACATCGACAACATCCCGCAGTTCATGTCCGACGTGAAGGACAAGAACAACCACACCCGCCTGATGGGCTTCGGCCATCGCGTCTACAAGAACTATGATCCGCGCGCCAAGATCCTGCAGGAGAGCGCCCACGCGGTGCTGGCGGAAATGGGCATCAAGGACGATCCGATGCTCGACCTCGCGCTTGAGCTCGAGAAGATCGCGTTGAACGACCCGTACTTCGTCAACCGCAAGCTCTACCCGAACGTCGATTTCTACTCGGGCATCATCCTCAAGGCGATGGGCCTGCCGACCAGCATGTTCACCGTGCTGTTCGCGGTCGCCCGCACCGTCGGCTGGATCAGCCAGTGGAAAGAGATGATTGAGGACCCGTCGCAGCGCATCGGCCGTCCGCGCCAGATCTACACCGGCGCCCCCAAGCGCGACTACGTGCCGCTCGACCAGCGCGGCTGACGCCTCCTGACTGCCCATGCACTGCCCGGCGCCGGTTTGCGGCGCCGGGCAGTTTTTTGTACGCCCTCCCGGGCTTTTTTTCGAGGCGCCACGGAGGCTCTCGGTACGCTGGCTGGTGTCATCGTGACGGGTCCGTCACGCGATTGATCCGGTCTAGCGCGGAATAACGATCACGGAATCGTGAACAGCGTGACATAAGCGGTCAAAGCGACGACTCCCTGTGAATAACTTTATCCACAGCCTGTGGATGGATCAGCGCACCATGTCGTGCAAATCCGCGGAATTCTGCCGTTGGTTTAGGCCGAGATCGGGGGATAATAAATTTTTCTAAGAATGTAATGTAAATATAACGTTCATATCGTGGCGTAATGATTGGTAAGGAAACGTTGACTCGTTGGTTAACTAGCGGGAAATCTGTGACATCAGCGGATTGTTTGACGAACCTGTGCCGGAACTAACTATTGGAATTCACGTCACATGAGCGAATTTGTCGCGATCTACGAGACAAAGAGATGAGCAAGATGAGTTCCCTTGATGAACTGGTGCGCGTCCGGCTCCGGCAATGGCCGCAACGCCCGCCCGGTATCAGTCAGCAGCGCAACGGCACCTGGCGCTGGTTGCGTGGCCGACCGGCGGAAGAGTCGGCGCTGGCGCATCCGTTCCTCAAGTTTCCCGGCAGCACCCGGTTGAAAACCCTGCCGGACGGGTTGTGGCTGAATTTCGGCGGCACGCCGGCCGAGCCGTTTGTGGATATCTTCGCTATCGAAGCCTGCGCGACGATCTCCAACCTCCTCGACAAGCGCTCCCGCTTCGCTCCCTCCACCCATTCCCTCATGGCGGTCTGCCCGGTGCCGTGGCTGATTGCCGCCATCACCCCGACCGACCCGACCCCACGGTGGAAGGCGACCGGCGTGCTGCGCGCGGTGCCGGAAACCGCCCTGGTGCTGCCGGTGCGCGACATGCGGGTGATGTATGCCCTCACGGCACAGCACTACCAGGGCTTCGCGGAAAGTCAGATTCCGCATCCACACGAGTATTTCGTGCCAATGGAACGGCTCACCCAGGTTGATGCGGCGAATGACCCACAGCTTCAGGCGCTGGTCTCGCGCGCCTCCGCCTCGGCGAACTTCCTCGACCCGCCCTGAGCCGGGCTAACGCGCGGTCGGCAGCGCCATTCCGCGCGATAGCATCACCGTACGGGCGACATCCGGCCGATCGGTGCAGATGCCATCGACGCCCCAGTCAATCAGCCGGTCGATGTCGCCGGCGTCGTCCACCGTCCACGGCATTACCAGCAGGCCGATCGCGTGGGCCTCGGCGATCGCTTCCCGTGTCAGTCCGTCATGCCGCGGCGCCCAGGCCGGTTGCCATTCGCCGTTGCGGCCGGCGGCGCGGGCGACGGCGGCAGGGGTGGAGCCGGTGTGGTCCGGCATGTCCCACCATAGGCCGGGCGCCTTGGCCTCGCCGGGGCTGGTCAGCCACACCAGCGGGATCGCCGGATGGGCGCCGGCGAGATAGGCGAGGCCGCGCCAGTCGAAGGAGCGTACCGCGAGCCGGCCGAGTGCGCCGGTGGCCTGCGCGGCGGCGACGATCGCCTCGGCCATCACGGCGGGCGGCACCGTGAGCGCCGGGCGATCCGGCAGGGTCTTGATTTCGGCGTGGATGCGCATGCCGGGCAGGGCGCGGAACACTTCCTCCAGCGTCGGCATGCCGGCGCCGTCGCGCGGCATTTGGTGGGGGAAACGGCGGGCGAGGGTGCTGCCCGGGCGGATCCGGCCGACG
The DNA here is from genome assembly GCA_026400845.1 of Alphaproteobacteria bacterium. Lineage (GTDB taxonomy): Bacteria > Pseudomonadota > Alphaproteobacteria > Acetobacterales > Acetobacteraceae > CAIYPH01. Next base: position 11,424 of record JAPLOH010000267.1, on the reverse strand, counting down.
TCGTAGCGCTGGATTTCGGCCAGCGTCATCGCGCGGATGACCCGCTCCGGCCCCTCGATCCATTTGCCGTCCGGCCCGCGGGTGAGGTCGGGGTCGAGCGTCGGGTCATGGCTCACTATCGCCACGCCGTCGGCGGTCACCGCGACGTCGAGCTCGATACTGTCGACGCCGATGGCGGACGTGGCGCGGAACCCCTCGATGGTGTTTTCGGGGAACAGGCCGCGCGCGCCGCGATGGCCCTGCAAGTCGAATATGCGTGTCATGGCTGCCAGATGTCGTCGCCGCTTGCCTTGCCGTCAAGTTGCGGCACACTGACAGCATGACCGAAAAAATCCTCGGCGTGCTCGGCGGCATGGGCCCGCTCGCCTCCGCCCAGTTCATGCTCCGCCTCACCTTGCTCACACCCGCAGCGCGGGACCAGGAGCATATCCCGACCGTGCTGTGGTCCGACCCCCGCGTGCCCGATCGCACGCGCGGCCGGCTGGAGGGGGGCGCCGATCCCCTCGAATTTCTCTTGCGCGGGGTCAATGGGCTGAAGGCCGCCGGCTGCGGCGCCATCGCCATCCCCTGCAACACCGCCCATGGCTGGTATGATGACCTGCTGGCGGCCGGGCTGCCGATCCTGCACATCGTCGAGGCCGCCACCGGCGAGCTCGCGCGCGAGGTGCCGAGCGGCACCATCGGCGTGATGGGCACCGCGGCGACCCTGAAGATGCGGCTCTACCAGAACCACCTCGAGGCCCGTGGCTGGGACTGCATCGTGCCGTCGGACGAGGAGATGCAGACGCTGCTCTCGCCGGCGATCGCGTTGGTGAAAGCGAACCGGATCGACGAGGCCTATGCCCCGCTGGCGCAGGTGGCCACCTCGCTCGCCCGGCGCGGCGCCAAGGCGGTGATCCTCGGCTGCACGGAAATCCCGCTCGGCATCAAATCCGGCCCCTATGCCGAGATCGGCGTGCCGTTGATCGACACCATCGACACGCTGGCCATGGCCAGCATCGCCTGGGCCAGAAGCTAGGCCGCTCCCCCTAGGCCGGGCACTCACACCCGTCCGTCGGCGATTTCGCGCCGCGGACGAGGTGATGGTCCACCCATTCAGACACCAGCCGCCGCGCCTCGTTGAGCGAGGCCTCGGGGTGGTGGATGCGATACAGCGTGGTGCAGGATTGGAAGGCCGCCATGTCCGCACAGCCGCGCGCGCGCAGGTCCCGGTATGCGGTCACCACCGCCCGTTCGCAGTTGCGTGTGATATGGCTGAAATCGCGTCCCATGGCCTGCCTGTCCCCTTCGGCCCTTCTATCTAGGAAGCCGCGACGATTTCCGCCAGGGCCTTGCCGACTTCGACGGTGCCAGCCTGCCCTCCCATGTCACGCGTGCGGGGGCCGCCCTCGCGCAGCAGGGTCTCGATGGCGTCCACGATCGCCTTGGCGGCGGCGGGCTCGCCGAGATGCTCCAGCATCATCGCGCCCGACCAGATCTGCCCGATCGGGTTGCAGATCCAGCGGCCCGCGATATCCGGCGCCGAGCCGTGCACCGGCTCGAACATCGAGGGGTAGATGCGCTCGGGGTTGATGTTGGCGGAGGGCGCGATGCCGATGGAGCCGGCGACGGCGGGGCCGAGGTCGGAGAGGATGTCGCCGAACAGATTGGAGCCCACCAGCACGTCGAACCAGTCGGGATGCTGCACCAGGTGGGCGCAGAGAATGTCGATGTGGAACTGGTCGGTGGCGACCTCGGGGTAGTTCTTGCCCATCAGGGCGAAACGCTCGTCCCAGTAAGGCATGGTGAAGGTGATGCCGTTGGATTTCGTCGCCGACGTCACCTTACGGCGCGGGCGGGTCATCGCGAGTTCAAAAGCGTATTTCAGGATGCGATCGACGCCGGTGCGGGTCATCACCGTCATCTGGGAGACGAATTCGCGGTCGGTGCCCTCGAAGTGGCGGCCGCCGGAGGAGGAGTATTCGCCCTCGGTGTTCTCGCGCACCACGTAGAAGTCGATGTCCTTCTCGGTGCGGCCGGCCAGCGGCGTCACCGCGCCCGGCATCAGGCGGCACGGGCGCAGGTTCACGTATTGGTCGAAGCTGCGGCGGAAGGGGATCAGCAGGCCCCACAGCGAGATATGGTCGGGCACGCCGGGCCAGCCGACCGCGCCGAGGAAAATGCTGTCCGAACCGCGCACCTGGTCCAGCCCGTCATCGGGCATCATCTTGCCGGTTTTCTTGTAGGTTTCGCAGGACCAGTCGTAGTGATCGAGCGTGAGGTTGAAGCCGAAGCGCCGCGCCGCGGCGTCGAGCACGCGCAGCCCCTCGGGGGTGGTCTCCTTGCCGATGCCGTCGCCGGGGATCACCGCGATGCGGTAGGTCTTGCTCATATTGATGGCCTTTTCCTGGATCGTTGCTGCGGCCGGGTCACATCGTCGTGCCGGGCAGGTCGAAGCGCTGGCGGATTTCGTCGGCCACGCGGGCGCTTTCGTCCAGCATGCGGCGTGGCCAGGGGGCGATGCTGTCTTCGAGCGGACGGATCAGCCCGGCCGCCTCGAAGCGCTCGATGAAGCGCATCTGTCGCCGCCGCGCCTGCTCCGGCACCACGTAGAACACCGGCGCGCCGGTCGAACAGGCCTCCGAGATCATCGAAACCGAATCGGCCGTCACCACGATGGCATCCGCAGTGGCGAGAAAGCCGAGATAGGGGTTCGGCCCCGGTTCGCCCCAGCGGAACAGCAAATGCATCACCCGCGCAAGCCCCGCGGAAAGCGCTTCGGTGGCTTCCGCGCCGGTGCGCCGGCTGGTGGTGGCGAGCACCGTGCCGCCCTGCGCCCCGGTGAGCCGCGCGACCTTCTTGCCGACCGCATGGGCCCGCGCCGGCGGCATGTCGACCCCGCCCGGCGGCCCGCCGACCAGCAGCGCCACGCGCGGCCGCGGCAGATGGCCGAGCCGCTCCTCCCAGGCCACGGCGGCCTGTTTCAGCGCCAGCGGCGTCACCCGGTGCGGCGCGCCCATGATCGGCAGCACGTTGCCGGCGGCGACGGGGTTGTCGTGCGTCGGCGTCACCAGCAGGTCGAACATGTCCGAACGCAGCAGGCCGCCGAGGCCGGGGCTCATGCAATGCACCAGCCGGCTGCCGAATTGCGACTTCAGCCACAGCGCCACCGCTGCCGAGCGCCGCCCGGCCGAGAGCACCAGATCGGGCGCCGAGTCGGGCCGCGTGGCTTCGGCGATGAGCGCCTGGCGGGCGGCGGCGGGAATGCCGAGCAGCGATCCACCGGGCGCCAGGCCGGCGATGTGGGCCAGTTTGGTATCCGTAATGATG
>JAPLOH010000267.1:0-8096 GCA_026400845.1 Alphaproteobacteria bacterium | reverse complement strand
GCGGAATGCGGCGGAACGGCAGGCCGAGCCGCTCGGCGATGCCGATCGCCTGTGCCGCGGTGCCGGCGCGCGGGTCATCGAGCACCCAGACCCGTGCCTCCGGGGCTTCCGGCGGGCCTGAGGCGGCGGTTTCCGTGGTATGCGTGGTCGTCATGCGCACGTCCCCAATGGACGCCGCGCGTGCGCGAAGCTAGGAGATGCGGCTGCACGCAGGGTCCGTTGGGGGCCGCATGGCGTGGCGGAAGGGATGCGAGGCGCGGTTATGGAAAAACTCCACATGAGCGATTGGGACCGGGACGCCGCTTTGACCGCGGCACGCATTCTGCTGGAAATCAAGGCGGTGAATTTCCGCCCCGAGGAGCCTTATACCTTCACTTCGGGGTGGAAGTCGCCTGTCTACATCGATTGCCGCCGCATCATCTACTTTCCGCGCGCCCGCGCCAAGATTTGCGAGCTGGCGGTCGAGAAAATCGGCCGCAACATCGGCTACGAGACCATCGAGGCGGTGGCTGGCGGCGAGACCGCGGGCATTCCCTTCGCCGCCTGGATCGCCGACCGCATGGCAGCCCCGATGGCCTATGTGCGCAAGAAGCCTAAAGGTTTCGGCCGCAACGCGCTGATCGAGGGCGATGTGCCGGAGGGCAAGCAGACCCTGCTGGTCGAGGACCTCACCACCGATGGCGGCTCGAAAATCCAGTTCTGCCAGGCGCTGCGCGACGCCGGTGCGATCTGCAACCACACCTTCGTGGTGTTCTTCTACGGCGTCTTCCCCGGCAGCTTCGAAACGCTGAGCAAAATGGGCGTCACGCTGCACCATCTCTGCACCTGGTGGGACGTACTGGATGCCTGCCGCGAGCGGCCCTATTTCACCGATTCCGCGCTGGGCCAGGTGCGCAAGTTCCTGGAGAACCCGGTCGCCTGGTCCGCCGCCCATGGCGGGGTGGCAAGTTTCGACGAGGCGCAGGCCTGGAAGGCGAAGACGGCGGGGTGAGGCCCAGGCGCGGTGCAGGGTCGAAAATGATTGGCGCCCGGGAGATGATTTGGTAAGGATTCTCGCCGATTTACTTCAATACGCCACCACGGGGGAACACCTGCATGCCGACCACTCAGTCGACTGGCCTTGCCGCTGCCTGCACCTGCTGCGCCGATCTGCTCCAGCACCGCTTCGGCCGCCGCCGCATGCTCACCCTCGCCGGCGCTGCTGGACTTGCCGCGGCGATGCCCGCGCTGTCCTGGGCGGCCGAGGGTAACTATGAGGGCATGCTGCTCACCTGCATCGACCCGCGCTTCCCCGAGCCCAGCCTCGGCTACATGCGCGGCCGGGGGCTGGCCGGGAAATACAGCCAGTTCTCCATCGCCGGTGCGGCCATCGGGGCGGTGGCGCCCGCCTTCGCCGATTGGCACAAGGCGTTCTGGGACAATCTCGCCGCCTCGATGCAGCTTCACCAGATCCCCAAGGTGATCGCCATCAACCACCGCGATTGCGGCGCGGCGAAGATCGCCTATGGCGCCGAAAAAGTGGCCGACGCGGCGACCGAAACCGCCACCCATCGCGCCGCCCTGGCGGAATTCCGCGCCCAGGTGAAGCAACGCCAACCCAAGCTCGCCGTCGAAACCGGGCTGATGGCGCTCGACGGCAGCGTCGAGATGTACAGCTGAGCGGCTGGCGCTCGTTGCTGGTCACACCTCGATGAACACCGTCTCGCCGTCACCCTGAAGCCGTATGTCCAACCGCCAGGTCGCCGGCCCATCGGGGCGCGCCATCAGTGTGGCCCGGCGGGCGGGGTCCTCGATCAGGTTCAGCAGCGGGTCCGCCTCGTTCAACGCTTCGCCCTGGAAATAGGCGCGGGTGTAGAGCCGGGTGATGATGCCGCGGGCGAGGATGTTGATGGCAACATGTGGCGCCTGCTGGGTGTTGCCGCGGCCGGGCACCGGGCCGGGTTTCAGCGTGGTGAAGCGGAAGGTGCCGGTGGCGTCGGTGCCGGAGCGGCCCCAGCCGGGGAAGCGCGCGTCGGCGGCGGGGCTGGCCTGCCAGAGTTCCACGCAGGCATCGGCAACCGGGTTGCCCTCGCCATCGGTGATGCGGCCGGTCAGCGTCAGCGCCTTGCCCTGGGCGCCGAAGCGGGTGAGGTCAGCGAGGCTTTTGTCCTCGATCAGGTGCCAGAACGGGCCGATGGTCTGGGCGGCGGTGGCGATGGACATGGTCACACTCCCATGGGCGTGGCGGCGCGGCCGCGCAGCACGACGTCAAACCGGTAGCCGAGCGCCCATTCGGGCTGGGTGACGTCGAGGTCGAAGCTGGAGATCAGCCGGTTGCGGGCGGCCGCGTCGGGCACAGAGTGGAAAATCGGGTCGATCGCCAGCAAGGGGTCACCGGGGAAATACATCTGGGTGATCAGGCGGGTGGCGAAGCCGGGGCCGAAATAGGAGAAATGGATGTGGTTGGGCCGCCAGGCGTTCTTGTGGTTCCGCCAGGGATAGGCGCCGGGCTTGATGGTGGTGAACTGGTACCAGCCATCCGCATCGGTGAACACGCGGCCATCGCCCTTGAAATGCGGGTCGAGCGGCGCGTCGTGCTGGTCGCCGGGGTGATTGTAGCGGCCGGCGGCGTTGGCCTGCCAGATTTCCACCATGGTGTGCGGCACCGGGCGATCATCCTCGTCGGTGATGCGGCCGCGCACGATGATGCGCTCGCCCTGGGCGGCCTGGCCGTCGACGAGGGTGAGATCGGCCAGCGCGGGGAAGTGGCGCGGAGAAAAGGTGGGGCCGGTCGCCTCGGTGATCGTGTGCGGGAAGGCGATCAGCGGCCGCGTGGGGTGGCGCAGGCGGGTGCTGCCATAGGACGGCGTGTCGTTATCCGGCTGCGAGCCGGGGGCGGCGGGGCGGAAACCCGGGATGTCGCTCATGGCGGTCCTCCATCGAACATCGGCCGCATAGCCCTGCGCGCGCGTGGGGGCAAGGCTCAGGCAAGCGCCCGCAGCAGCACCAGTACGGCGAGCAAAACGAGCAGGCACAGCGTGATGCGGCGGAAGGTCTCGGGGGTGGTGACGTGGAAGTGCTTGGCCCCGATCCACATGCCCAGCAGCAGGATGGGGAAGGCGGCGGCGGCGAGGCCGAGCGTCGGCGCGGCGACCAGGCCCTGGGCGCTGAGCAGCGCAAAGCTGCCGCTGTCGAGCAGGAAGAAATAGGCGACCGCCGCGGCGCGGATGGCGCGCGGGCTGTCGCCCTCGGCGGTGAGGAACAATGCCACCGGCAGCCCGCCCATGCCCACCGCGCCATTGGCGATGCCGGAGACCACGCCCACCGCCGCCACCCCCGCCGGCCCGCTGCGCCGTTGCCGCCGCCAGCCCGCCAGCATCAGCCCGGCAGCAACGAGGACGAACACCGCCAATGCAATGCGGATCGCGTTCGGCGCGGCACTGGCGAGGAACAGCACGCCGATCGGCACCCCGATCACCGCGCCGAGGAGGAGCGAACCGACGCGCTTCCACGGCACGTCGCGCCACACCGATGCGGCCTGCACGATGCTCGCCACCACCTCCAGCACCAGCGTCACCGCCACCGCCTGGGAGGGCGCGCCGACCAGCGACCAGGAGGCGACCAGCAGCGCCGAGAAGCCGAAGCCGGAATAGCCGCGCGCCAGCGAGGCCATGCCGAGGCCGAGCGCCATCACCAGGATTTGCAGGGCGGAGAAGTCGGCGAACGCGGCGCTCACAGCGCCGCGAGCAACGCGCGGGCCTTGGCCGAAACCGTCTCGGCGGAGTCGCCGGGCTTGTAGATCGAGGAGCCGATGCCGAATCCGGCCGCCCCGGCGGCGCGCCAGGCCGCCATGTTGCCGGCATCGATGCCGCCGACCGGTAGCACCATGGTGCCGGATGGCAGCACGGCGCGCAGCGATTTCAGCACGGCGGGCGAGGCGGCTTCGGCGGGGAACAGCTTCAGCGCGTCGGCGCCGAGGTGGAGCATGGCGAAGGCCTCGGTGGGGGTGAACATGCCGGGACAGGCGATCATGCCGCGCCGCTTGGCCGCGCTGACCACCTCGGCAGAGGAATGCGGCGTGACGATCAGCCGCCCGCCGGCATCGGCGATTTCCACCACCTGGCGTTCGCTCATCACCGTGCCGGCGCCCACCAGCATGTGGCTGCCGAAGCGGGCGGCAATGCGGCCGATGCTCTCCACCGGATCAGGCGAGTTGAGCGGCACCTCGACGATGGCGATCCCGGCGTCGTCCAGCGCGGCGGCAATGTCGACCGCCTCGTCGGGCTTCACCCCGCGCAGGATGGCGATCAGCGGGCAGCGATCGAGGAAGGGCTTCAACGCCATGGCGCGGTGCGTCCGATCAGATATAGGCCGGACGCGGCGGCGTCGCTGTCTTCGAGAATGGCCATGCCACCCGCGGCCTCGATGGCCCGCGCGTAAAGGCCGCACAAGGCGGGCGCGCCGATCAGATGGACCCGCGCGCCGGGCTCCATCGCCGCGCGCACCTCGTGGCCGATCAGCAGGCCGGAAAGGTAGGAGGCGCTTTCACTCTCGGCGAGCTGGCCGAACAGGCCGAGGGTACGGACGCCGAATAGATGGTGCAGCAGGTGCCCAGCCTCCGCGGAGCGTGAGAGGCCGCGGGCGAAGGCGGCGGGGTCGGTCTCGCCGTCCTGCATCATGCGGCCGAGGATGGTGGCGCTGCGCATGGCCGCGAAGGCCTCGCCGCTGAAGAAGGTGCGGAAGCCGAGGATACGCCCGCCGCCGATGCGCGCCCATTTGGAGTGGCTGCCGGGCAGGCAGGCGAGCCCGTCGGCGAGGTAATCGATCACGCCAAGGATCTGCGTTTCCTCGCCGCGCATCACCTCGGGCACCCCGCCCTCGTCATGGTCGGACAGGCCGGGCACCAGCAGCACCTCGGCGCCCACAAAAGGCACGCGCACCAAAGCGGCGGCGATCTCGGCGGCGCCGGCGGGGCAGGGGGCGTAGGGCGCCTCCACCCAGCCCTGGCGGCTGCCGACCATGCCCGACAGCAAAACCTGGCGCTCGCCATCCTCGATCCAACCGCCGATATGGCGGCGCAGCACGGCGGCGAAATCGCGGTCCTGCACCCCGAGAATGCCATCCGGCCCCTGCACGCGCGCGACGATGGCGCCGTCGGCGGCGAGGCGGAAGGCGCGGAAGCTGCTGGTACCCCAATCGACGGCGATCATTCCCCGACGCTAACCCGCCGCTCCGCCGCCGTCACCCCCCGCGCCGCGCGAAGCCAGGGTGGTCGCGAGACATCACGATGGGAGCAGGTTGCAAGAAAGTTGAACAACGAGGCAGCGAGACGGCGAGATGGGAGCGATCCGCTAGGCGCACACCCTTCTCGCTGCCTCGCCGCCTCGTTGTTCACCTTGGTCGAGGCCGACGAGATCATCGTGCTCGACGAGGGCGTGGTGGCCGAACGCGGAACTCATGCCGGGCTGCTGGCGCAGGGCGGGCTCTACGCCCGGATGTGGGCGATGCAGGCGGAAATGGTAGCGGCGTAGGGGACCTATTCCGCGCGCGACGCGGCGACATCGCGGAGGAAAATGTGCTCGATGCCGTCGACTTCATCGACATGCTGCCCAATCCTTACGAAGCCGAGACGGGCGATCAGGGCGATCGAGGCGCTATTGGCGGGTGACACCGAAGCGACGAAGCGGCTGGTGCGATAATGCGTCCCCGCCCAGACCATCACGCCGCGGGCGGCCTCGGTCCCGTAGCCCTGTCGGCGATGCGCGGCGAACACCGTGTAGCCGAACTCGACGGCGTCGCGGACGAAGGGATGTAGATAGTCGGGGTCCGGCCGGGTATGGAATCGGATGACGCCAACCATCGCACCGGTGGCGGACGACAGCATGGCGCGCGCGGACCACGGAGCATAGGCGGGATCGGTGTCGAGTTCGGTGCGCGCCCATTCCAGGGTGGTGAGGTTGCCCCGCAATTCGCCCGGAATGGCGGCACCGAGCAGGCCTTCCGCCCGCGCGTGGTCACCGGCGAGACAGGCCTCGACGGTCTCGCGGCCCATGAGGCGGAGGGTGAGGCGCGGTGTGAGGATGTCGTCGGTGGGCGAGGGCATGGGGCAGCATACCAGACAGGACATGGCTCCTGAAGATCGCGGTCGAAAATTCTTATGGCGCTTTCGATCGCCTCTTGGTCGTGTGGTCCGCGGGCACGGCGCTTGAGCGGCGCCGCAGATCGCGGCACACCGGGGGAAGATGAGGGAGAATTCGGGATGACCGACGCGAAGGACATACCGCCGCCCCTATCACTCGGTCCGGGCTCAGGGCGTTTTCGAGACCATGCAGGGCGTGCGAGCCCTCTTGTGCGCCGCGTCATCACCCCGCAGATTGCAGCCATGCAAACGGTTCGCAGCTACCTGTGGCGCGGCGGGGTCGGCATGGTGTTCGCCACCGTGCTGCTGCCGATGGTCGCTGTGATGTATCTGAGCTTTTTCGACCAGGAAGTGGTCTCCTTCCCGCCGGAGGGCTACACGCTGCGCTGGTACGTGAACGCATGGGAGCAGCGCGAATTCTCCCGCGGCTTCGTCAATTCGCTGCAACTCGCCGTGGTCGCCACCGTCATCGGCGTCACCATCGGCACCGCCGCCGCCTACGCCCTGGTGCGTGCCCGCCTGCCGGCGCGCGGCTTCGTCAACACCTTGCTGATGGGGCCTCTCGCGGTGCCCGGCGTGGTGCTCGGAACCGCGCTCTACGTAATGTTCGTGCAAATCGACGACGCGATCGATTTCCAGATCGTCGCCACATTGCCCGGCCTGATCGCCGCCCATGTGCTGCTGACGGTGCCCTGGACCGTCCGCCTCGTCGCCGCCTCCCTCGCCGGCTTGCACCCCGCCGCCGAGGAAGCCGCGGCCGATCTCGGCGCCCGGCCCTGGACGGTGTTTCGCCGTGTCACCCTGCCGATGATGCGCTCCGGCGTGGTTGCCGGCGCCTTGTTCAGCTTCATTCAGAGCTTTGAAAACCTTGAACTTACCCTCCTCCTCGTCGGCCCCGGCCGCTCCACTTTGCCGGTCGCGATGCTGAATTACCTGGAATTCCGGGTGGACCCGACACTCGCGGCGGTGGCCACCGTGCAGATCGTCATGATCGGCGCGCTGATGCTGATCACCGATCGCTTCGTGAACCTCTCCCGAGTCGTGTCGTGACGCGCGGAAAGATCACCTCATGACCAATCTCGTCATCGACGGCCTGCGCCGCACCTATGGCGCCACCGTCGCGGTGGATCGCGTCGATCTCGAGGTCGCGCAGGGCGAACTCGTGGCACTCCTCGGCCCCTCCGGCTGCGGCAAGACCACCACGCTGCGCATGGTCGCCGGCTTCGTGCAGCCCACCGCCGGACGCGTGCTGATTGGCGGCACGGACGTCACCCACGCGCCGCCGTACGGGCGTGACACCGCCATGGTCTTCCAGGGCTACGCGCTCTTCCCGCACATGACGGTGGCGGAAAACGTCGGCTTCGGCCTCGAAATGCGCAAGGTCGCCCGCCCCGAGCGCGAAACCCGCATCACCGAGGCGCTGCGCCTGGTGCGGCTCGATGGCTACGCCGAGCGGCGCATCTCGCAACTCTCCGGCGGCCAGCAGCAGCGCGTGGCCCTCGCCCGCGCCCTCGTGGTCAACCCCGGCGTCTTCCTGCTCGATGAGCCGCTCTCCAATCTCGATGCCCGCCTGCGCGCCGAGGTGCGGGTCGAGATCCGCGCCCTGCAGCAGCGCCTTGGCCTCACCACCCTCTTCGTCACCCATGACCAGGAGGAGGCGCTCACCATGGCCGATCGCCTGGTGGTGATGGATCGCGGCCGGGTGCGCCAGATCGGCTCGCCGGAGGAGCTCTACGAGCGCCCGGCCGATATTTTCGTCGCCTCATTCCTCGGCCGCTGCAACATCCTGCGCGGCGTGCTGGAGGCGCCCGGGAGGTTCCGCGCCGGCGGCCTCCTGCTGCCCAGCGCCGGCGAGCGTGCCCCCGGTCCCGCCGCGCTCGCGGTGCGGCCCGAGCGCATCGATATCCGCCCCGATGGCGGCTGCCTGCCCGGCCGCCTCCCCTGCCCGCCTCCCGCCCTGCCCGCCTGCCTGCCTGCC
>JAPLOH010000037.1 GCA_026400845.1 Alphaproteobacteria bacterium | reverse complement strand
CTGGCGGCGGCGTTGCGCGATGATTTTCCAGCAATTCAATCTGGTTGGTCGGCTGGATGTGCTGACCAACGTGCTGATGGGCCGGCTCAACCACCGTGCCACTTTGCCCTCGCTGCTCGGACTGTTCAGCGCCGGCGAGCGGGCGTTGGCGCTCAAGACGCTGGAGCGCTTTGATTTGCTGGAGGTCGCGCTGCTGCGCGCCGGCCAGGTATCGGGCGGCCAGCAACAGCGGGTGGCGATCTGCCGCGCCTTGTTGCAGGAGCCGCGCCTGCTGCTGGCCGACGAGCCGATCGCCAGCCTCGACCCGCATAATGCGCGCATCGTGATGGACGCGCTGCGCCGCATCAACCGCGAGGACGGGCTGACGGTGCTGTGCAATCTGCATCACCTCGACACTGCCCGCATCTATTGCGACCGCATCGTGGCGATGCAGTCCGGCCGCATCGTCTTCGACGGCACCCCCGCCGACCTGACTGCCGCGAAGGTGCAGGACATCTATGGGGTCAGCGAGGACGAATTCCACGCGCCGATGCCCGAAGGCACTCTGGCGCTCGCCTGAAACTGCGGCTATAGTCGTCGCATGATGTTCCGGACGCAGATTGCGCGAATTACGAGCCCGGCTGCCTAGCAGCCGGGGCTTTCACGCGCCTGCCGCATTTCTCCCGTTCCGGACTCACAAATCATGTCAACCGAACCCTGGGCCCTTGTCGGCCTGCTCGCCGCCGTGCGCATCACTGTCCATGCCGACCCCGCGCCCGGTCTGCTGTCGCGCCTGCTGCAACCCTTCGCCAAGCGCGACCTCACGCCCGACCGCTTCGAGGCACAGATGACCGGCACCACGATGCGCATCGACATCGCGATGGCCGCCATGCCGGCCGAAATGGTCCACCTCGTGGTCGGCAACATCGGTCAGACCATCGGCGTCCTGACCGTCACCCACCGCCAGGAAATCACTGGCCAAGTTCGCCGCCGCGCCGCCTGAACGGTGGGCCGGTAGGCGTGACCCGCACTACCCTGCGAGCGGCACCGGTTCAACGACGCGGATCGGTGGCCAGGGGCGTGGCGGGGCGGCGACCAGGCAATAGCCGCCCTCCTCGCTGAGGATGAAGCGCGGACGCGCGGGGTCGGCCTCCAGCTTGCGGCGCAACCGATAGATGTGCGACTCGACCGTGTAGCTGTCCGCGCCGTCCTTGTAGCCCCATACCTCGCGCAGCAGCCTCTGGCGCGACACTGTGGAACCTTCGGCGCGCAGGAGAAACTTCGGTCTCCTTGTGCGTCAACCGGACGGCTTCGCCGGTGGAGAGTTGCTGCAGACAGCGCGCCGAGGGGTCGAAGCGATACGGGCCGATCTGGAATACCTGCTCGGCGCTGTTGGCGAAGGCGCGTATCTGCGCTCGCAGCCGGGCGCGCAACTCGGCGGCGCGATAGGGCAGGGCCACGACATCGCTGGCGCCGGCATCGAGGCAGGCGACGATATCCCGCTCCGTTGCCATTTCGCAGAGCGCCAGGATGGGGCAATGCGACCATATCTGGCGCAGCGTGCCGCAGTCCGACGGGGCGGTGTTCGCCGCCTCCGACGCGATGAGCAGCACAGCATCGTACTGAGTGGCCTCCCGCGCGTGATGGGCGCTGGCCGAGCTCACTCCGCCAGCACACAACGCAGTCGCATCGCAGCTCGTGCCCAGCGCCACTGCGACGGCGCGGGCAGATAGCTCATCACTGGCGACAATCAGCACGAACATGGTTTCACCTTCCCGCGCCGCGAGATTAGCAAAACGGTACCGGCAATCGTAGGGCTTCGATATCAAAGCATCGTGACCGGCGGATGGAAATGCCGGATCACGACCGCGTGAGTGCCGGTTAACCGGCCTTGATGCCTTTCGGGAACATTTCCCGCTCGATCAATGCGCAGTAGATGTGGGCGGCGGTGATGTGGATCTGCTGGATGATGGGCGTCCAGGTCGAGGGGGCGGCGAGCAGCATGTCGCAGAGCGCGGCCATCTTCCCGCCGGCCTCGCCGCAGAAGCCCATCGTCACCAGCCCTTGCGCCCGCGCCGCTTCCAGGGCGCGCACCACGTTGGGCGAATTGCCGGAGGTGGAGATGCCGAGGAACACGTCGCCCTTGCGGCCGAGGCCCTGAATTTGGCGCTCGAACACCTTCTCGTAGCCGTAGTCATTGGCCGTCGCGGTGATCGCCGAGGTGTCGGTGGTGAGTGCGATCGCCGGCAAAGGCGCGTGGTCGAACATCAGCCGGCTGATGAACTCGCCGGCGATGTGCTGGGCATCGGCCGCGCTGCCGCCATTGCCTGCGATCAGCAGCTTGCCGCCGGCGCGCATGCTGGCCGCCGTCGCCTCGGCCATCCTGACCAGCATCGCCCGTGCCGCGGCGTCGGCCGCGAAGGCGTCCAACGCCCGCGTGCTGTGGGCGAGGTAGTCGGTGACGTAGTCCGACGGGGTCATGCTCAGGCGTCCATCTTGAGGGCGGCGAGGAAGGCCGATTGCGGGATTTCCACCTTGCCGAACTGGCGCATGCGCTTCTTGCCCTCCTTCTGCTTGTCCAGCAGCTTGCGCTTGCGCGAGATATCGCCGCCGTAGCACTTGGCTGTGACGTCCTTGGACAGCGCGCCGATGGTTTCGCGCGCGATCACCCGCCCGCCGATCGCCGCCTGGATGGCGATTTTGAAGAGCTGGCGCGGGATCAGGTCCTTGAGCTTCTCGCAGATCGACCGCCCGCGCCGGTCGGCCTGGCTGCGGTGGGCGATGAAGGACAGCGCGTCCACCGGGTCCTGGTTGACGAGGATGGAGATACGCACGAGGTCGCCCTCCTGATAGCTGTCCATCGCGTAGTCGAAGCTGGCGTAGCCGCGGCTGACCGATTTGAGGCGGTCATAGAAGTCGAACACCACCTCGTTGAGGGGTATGCGATAGACCGCCATGGCGCGGTTGCCGACATAGGTGAGGTCGACCTGCTGGCCGCGGCGTTCGGAGCACAAGGTGAGGATGGAGCCGAGATAGTCGTCGGGCACCATGATCGTCGCCTTGATCCAGGGCTCCTCGATATGGTCGATCAGCGATGGGTCCGGCATGTCGGCGGGGTTGTGCAGCACCTCCACCGCGCCGGAGGTGCGGTGGATGCGGTAGACCACGGAGGGGGCGGTGGCGATGAGGTCGAGATCGAACTCGCGCGACAGGCGCTCCTGGATGATTTCCAAATGCAGCAGCCCGAGGAAGCCGCAGCGGAAGCCGAAGCCGAGGGCCGCCGAGGATTCCGGCTCGTAATGGAAGGAGGCGTCGTTCAGCCGCAGCTTGGCCAGGCTGTCGCGCAGCTTCTCGAAATCATCGGCATCGACCGGGAACAGCCCGCACCACACCACGGGGATGGAGGGCTTGAAGCCCGCCAACGCCTGGGCGGCCGGCACACGGTCATCGGTGATGGTATCGCCCACCGCGACGTCGGCCACCGTTTTGATCGAGGCGGTGATGTACCCCATCTCGCCCGGCCCGAGGTCTTCCATGACTTCCAGGCGCGGCCGGAAAACGCCGACCTGGTCGACGTGATGCACCGTGCCGCGGGCCATGAAGCGGATTTTCTGGCCCTTGCGGATATGCCCGTCCTTGATGCGGATCAGGATGACGACGCCGAGATACTGGTCGTACCAACTATCGACCACGAGGGCCTTGAGCGGCGCCTTGCTGTCCCCGGTGGGGGGCGGCAGGCGGGTGACCAGCGCCTCCAGCACGCCTTCGATGTTGAGCCCGGTTTTGGCCGAGATCATCACCGCCTCGGAGGCATCAAGCCCGATCACGTCCTCGATCTGCTGCTTCACCTTCTCGGGCTCGGCGGCGGGAAGATCGACCTTGTTGAGAATGGGGACGATCTCGTGGTTGGCATCGAGCGCCTGGTAGACGTTGGCGAGCGTTTGCGCCTCCACCCCTTGCGAGGCATCCACCACCAGCAGCGAGCCCTCGCAGGCCGCCAGCGAGCGGCTCACCTCATAGGCGAAGTCGACATGGCCCGGGGTGTCCATCAGGTTCAGCACATAGGTCTTGCCGTCCTTGGCTGGGTAGTCGAGCCGGACGGTCTGCGCCTTGATGGTGATGCCGCGCTCTTTCTCGAGCTCCATATTGTCGAGCACCTGCTCGGTCATCTCGCGCGCGGTCAGCCCGCCAGTATGCTGGATCAACCGGTCGGCGAGCGTGGACTTGCCATGATCGATATGGGCGATGATGGAGAAGTTGCGGATCAGGGAGAGCGGAGTGTCGGTCATGGGGGGGAGATAGACTTGTCCGGCCGTCCTGTCAGCCCTTGCCGTCGCGGCTGCCGAAATAGAAACCAAGAACCAGGGTTACGATGGGGAGAACCGCGGTCTTGATGATCTCCGTTCCGTGCAGGACGACGGTTGCCCAGTCACCTGTCAGAATGCCGTTCAGGGTCAGCAACGCGAAGAAGAAGGCGATGACGGAGACGAAGACCGTGATGATCTGCTTGGCGATCCAGGACCGGTCCTTGTCGGCCTGGGACACCTGCGGTTGCGGCCGCTCCACCAGCCCGACCGACTCCGCCAAATTGGACGACAACGACGAAAGCCGGTCGAGCAGCAAGGCACCACGCCCCGGCGGCACTGGTGCAGGGTCGCCGGTAGACCCGGTGGGGCCGGGACCTCCGGTAATACCGGACATTATGCGGCGACCGTGTTGACGTTGTTCGCCGTATAGGCGGCCGCCCGCACTGTCCGATCGATCGTCTCGCCGACCCCAATCATGACGCTGACGGACGCCCACATCTTGTTGCGCAGGTCGGCGTCGGGCACCCGCTCGATCATCGCCAAAAGTTCCTTGGCCTCACTGGAAAGTGCCAGATTGGCTTCGGCAAGCTTTTTCAGTTCAGACTGTGGAACCGGCAGAACGGCAACCATGGTGAGTCCTCCTCGAAAGGAAGGCTACCTTAACACACCTCCCGTCGCCTTCGCCACCGCCGCGACCACCTTGGCACAGGCCGCCTCGATTTCAGCGTCCGTCAGCGTTCGCTCACGCGGCTGGAAGGTGACTTCGATGGCGAGCGACTTTTTGCCGGCGTCCATCTTGTCGCCCTCGTAGCGGTCGAACAGCGCCACACCCGCGATCAGCGTGCGCTCGGCGCCGCGGGCGGCGCGGATCAGGGCGTCGGCGGTGACGGCGCCATCGACCACGAAGGCGAAGTCGCGCTTCACCGGCTGGAAGGCGGGCAGGTCGGGCAGGCTCTTCTTGCGGCGCTTGGGTTCCTGGATGGCGTTGAGGTCGATCTCGAAAGCGACCGCGGGGCCGGCGAGGTCGAGCGCCGCCAGAACGCGGGGATGCAGGGCGCCGAAGGTGGCGAGCACCGTCTTGGGGCCCTGACGGACCGTGCCGGAGCGGCCGGGGTGGTAGTGGGGGGGTGCATCGGCCGTGACCGTGAGGGCTTCCATCGGGACACCCAGCGCGGAGAGAACGGCCCAGACGTCGGCCTTGGCCGCCATCGCGTCACCGCCGGCCTGGGGCGCGTTCCAGGCGCGGGGGGTGAGGCCGGCGCGGATGCCGGCGGCCATCACCGTCTGCCCGTCTTCGCGGAAGGCGGGGCCGATTTCGAACAGGTTGACGTCGGCGTAGCCGCGCGCGGCGTTGCGTTGGGCCGCCATCGCCAGGGTGGCGAGGGGGGTGGCGCGGAGCTGGTCGAGATCGGCGGCGATGGGGTTCATCAGGCGCAGCACCTCGGGGACCGGGCCGAACAGCGCGGCTTCCTTGGCGGGCATGAAGCTGAAGGTAACGGACTCCGCATAGCCGGCGGCAGCGATGATGCGCCGTGCCAGGGCGTTGCGAGTTTGGCGCGGCGTCAGCGTTGGCAGCGGCACCGGGGCGAGCGCGGGCATCGAGACGGGCGGCACGGCGTCGAGGCCGCCGAGGCGCAGGACTTCCTCGACGAGGTCGGCCTCCGGCTCCATCGCATCGCGCCCGGCGGCGGCCTTGGCGGCCTTTTCGGGCGCCATCGCCGGGTCCGGCTCGAGCGCCGAAGCGGCTGCGACGTCATTGCGCCAGGACGGCACGTTCACCGTCACCGAGGCGGCATCGCGCGCCGCGACGGTGAAGCCGAGGCGTTCCAGCCGTGTCACCGCCTCATCGGCGGGAACGTCGAGCCCGCCGAACTCCGACAGGCGGGCGAAGCGCAGCGTGGCAGTGCGCCGCCAGCCAGGTTCGGCGCCGGCGGCTGCCACCTCGGAGGCGACGCCGCCGCAGAGTTCCATCACCATCGCGGCCGCCATGTCGGTCGCCGCCGGCAGCAAAGCGGGGTCGATGCCGCGCTCGAAGCGGCTGCGGGCGTCCGAGACGATGCCGTGGTGGCGGCCGGAGAGCGCGACGGCGACCGGGTTGAACAGGGCGCACTCGATGAAGACGTTGGTGGTGCCCTCATCGCAGCCCGTGGCTTCGCCGCCAATTACGCCGGCGAGCGATTGCACGCCGGCCGTATCGGCGATCGCGCAATCGACGGGGCGCACCGTGTAGTCCTTGCCGTTCAGGGCGCGGAAGGTCTCGCCGGCGCCGGGGCGGAAGGTCAGCTTGCCGCCGGCGATCTTGTCGGCGTCGAACACATGCAGCGGGCGGCCGAGGTCGATGGTGAAGAAATTGGTGATGTCCACAAGGGCGTTGATGGGGCGCAGGCCGATCGAGGTCAGCCGGTCCTGCAGCCATTGCGGGCTGGGGCCGTTCTTCACCCCGCGCACGGTGCGGCCGAGCACCCAGGTGCAGGTCTCCGGCATCTCGATCGCCCATTGCACCGCGCTGGCGCCCTGGGCGGCGATGCTGGGCATCGCGAGTGGCTTCAGCGTGCCGATGCCGGCCGCCGCGAGATCGCGCGCCACGCCGCGCACGGAGAGCGCATCGCCGCGATTGGGGGTGACAGCGATATCGATAATCGGGTCATCCATGCCGGCCCAGACCGGGTAGGGCGTGCCGATCGGCGCATCCGCGGGCAGGTCGACGATGCCGGTATGGTCATCGCCGAGGCCCATTTCGCGCATGGAGAGCAGCATGCCCTCGGACTTCACGCCGCGGATTTCGCCGACCTTCAACGTCATGTCGGTGCCGGGGATATACAGACCGGCGGCGGCGAAGACGCCCTTCATGCCGGTGCGGGCGTTCGGCGCGCCGCAGACGACCGAGTAGATCTTGCTGCCGTCATCCACCTTGCAGGCGCGCAGCCGGTCCGCATTGGGGTGCTGCACCGCCTCGATCACGTGCGCGACCTTGAAGCCGGAAAGCGCCGCGCCGCGATCCTCCACGCCCTCGAGTTCGAGGCCGATCATGGTCAGCGCGTCGGTGATTTCAGACAGGGATGCGGTGGTCTCAAGATGGGTCTTGAGCCAGGAGAGGGAGAACTTCATCTCACACGCCCTCGTGCAGCATGGCCGCCGCCAGCGGGTTGAACCCGTAATGGCGCAGCCAGCGAATGTCGGATTCATAGAACGGCCGCAGATCGGGGATGCCGTGCTTCAGCATCGTCACCCGCTCGATCCCCATGCCGAAGGCGAAGCCCTGCCACTCCCGCGCGTCGATGCCGCAATTGGCGAGCACCTTGGGGTGGACCATGCCGGAGCCGAGGATCTCCAGCCAGTCACCGCCGCCGCCGAGCTCGCCGGTTTTGCGGTTCCAGCCGATATCGACCTCCATCGAGGGCTCGGTGAAGGGGAAATAGCTGGAGCGGAAGCGCACCGGCAGGTTGGAGATGCCAAAGAAAATGCGCAGGAAGTCGATCAGGCAGCCCTTGAGGTGGCCGAGCGTCAGGCCGCGATCGATCGCGAGGCCCTCGACCTGGTGGAACATTGGGCTGTGCGTCGCGTCATGGTCGGCGCGGTAGGTGCGGCCGGGCACGATCACGCGGATCGGCGGCTCCTGCGCAATCATCGTGCGCACCTGCACGGGCGAGGTATGGGTGCGCATCACCCGGCGGCGGCCGCCGGCTTCCAGCGCTGGCACGTAGAAGGTGTCCATATCCTCGCGGGCGGAGTGGTGAGCGGGGATGTTGAGCGCGCCGAAATTGCGCCAGTCATCCTCCACGTCCGGGCCCTCGGCGATGGCGAAGCCCATGGCGCCGAAAATCGCCGCCATCTCTTCCATGGTGCGGCTGATCGGGTGGATCAGGCCATTGACCACCGGGCGCGGCGGCAAGGTCACGTCCATCCGTTCTGCGGCGAGGCGCGCATCGAGCGCCGCCGCATCGAGGGCGGCCCGGCGCGCTTCGATCGCGGCGGTGATCGCGTCCTTCACCACATTGAGCGCGGCGCCGCGGGTGCGCCGCTCTTCCGGCGCGACCTTGCCGAGCTCCTTGAGCTTGTTGGTCAAGCTGCCGTTCTTGCCCATCACCGCGACGCGCACCGCGTCCCACGTCCGCAGATCGGTGGATGCGGCCAGGGCGGCCTCGGTTTCGGAAATCAACGCGGAGAGATCGTCGGTCATGGCATCCTGCATCACTGGGAGTGCGGACGAAAAAGGGCCGCCCTCGCGGGCAGCCCTTTACGTTTTATCGTGCGTCCCTGGAAGGGGACAGGCCGGACGGCTGATATCTAGGAAGCGGGGGCTTCCTCAGCCGCGGCCATAACGGCCTGGACCTGCTGCACGATGGCGCTAAACGACGCCGGATCGTCATAGGCGATGGCCGCAAGAATCTTGCGATCCATCTCGATCCCGGTCGCCTTCAGCCCGAAGATGAACTTCGAATAGGTGAGGCCATGCTCACGCACGGCGGCGTTGATGCGCTGGATCCACAGGCCGCGGAACTCGCGCTTCTTCACCCGACGATCGCGATAGGCGTACTGGAGAGACTTCTCGAGGCGCTCCAGCGCGATGCGGTAATTGGTGGACGACCGGCCGAAGAAGCCCTTGGAGGCGTCGATGACCTTTTTGTGACGGGCGTGTGTCGTTACGCCCCGCTTGACGCGTGCCATTTATGCTCTCCCTCAGGCCAGACCGTACGGCGCCCACTGCTTGACGGTGAGGCCATCGGCCTCCGTCAGCACCTGGCTGCCGCGGCCCTGCCGCTTCATCTTCTGGGAGCGATTGATCAGGCCATGGCGCTTGTTGCCGGGGCCGGCCAGAACCTTGCCCGTGGCAGTGATCTTGAAGCGCTTCTTGACCGATGACTTGGTCTTCATCTTGGGCATTTGATACTCCTCTAAACAAAGCCCCCGCACAACGCAGGCATCGCGGCCGGGCATGCCCTACAGGCCCGGACTCGCAGATGAGGGCGGGCTTATAGCGATGCGGACGATGGGGCGCAAGGTAGGAGAAGGAAGGGGTTCTTTTTTGGAAAAAAGAACCAAAAAACTTTTGTCCGTTCGGTTCTTCGGTCCCCAAGTTGCCGTCGACAGGGCTCGGCCGGGTTTGCGCTGAAGATGGCGAGCTTGTTGCCAAGCGGGTCGCGGAGATAGCCGACATAGAACCGGTCGCTGTACTCGTCCCGGAATCCGGGGGGGCCTTCATCCGAACCGCCGGCGGCGAGGCCCGCTTCGTGACGGGTGCGGACCACCTTCTGCGCCTGGGCCTGATATGCGGTCATGCAGCCGTTCCCAGCAGTCGCCTCGTGCCCGTCGAATGACTTCTTCACGTACACTGCACCAGGGCCACCGATACGGCCCGGCCCGACCGGCACCAGAACCGACGCGTAGAACGCTTCGGAGCGCGCGATGTCTTTGGCCCCGACCGTAATGTAGCTCAGCATTCAAGTGATCCTGTGCACGAATTCGGCCCGCGCGAGGGGCTCGATAGGAGCGGACCGGGTTTCGCCAGCGCCCTACTCGTAGGCGTGGAAGAATATGGTCAGGTCGCGCAATAGCGGTGGGTTGGGTCGAGCACCGCGTTCGTATTGGCTGATGTCGGTTTGGCGGTATTTCCCGCCGATGGCCTCGTTCAAGCGGGTTGCCATGTCGGTCTGGGTCCAGCGCATGTGGCGCCTGATCGCGCGCAGTTCGCGCGGGCCGACCCACTCGGGGGCCACGGGGGCGCGGGCTGCCCGCATTTCGCGCAGAAGCGGTTCCAGAGTCTGCCGGACGGACTGGGTCTGGCTGGTCGCGTCGGTCCGGATAGGGGGCATATTTCGCTCCTCATAGGAATGGGAGCCTTGATATAAGCGTCAAATTGGTCGGAGGTCAATGCTCAATAGTTAAAACAACAGCTTGCTTTTGGTGGCGGCTCTCCCTGTGCTTGATGCGGTGGAGCACGTGCATGTGGCGTTCGTTTGCCCTATATTTAGCCCATGGTTCGCCGGTTCCACCCTCTCGCGTACGCTGCCGCGATCGTCGCCCTGGTCGCGGCGACTGGAACCGCGCATGCCCAGGCGGTGCAGAGCACCTGCTGCGTCGCGGTGGCACCAGGCGCGGTGGCGGCGCCGACGCTGCGGTTCGATGCGATCGGACCTTATGACGGGATGGCTCCGCCGCGGAATCGCCTGGTGGCGCCCTCCTCGATTCCGGGCGTCCCCGCTGGGGCGGCGGCGCTCACCGGACGCAGTGTGCCGGCGCCGGGGGTGGCGATGACTTATACAACGCCGGTGGGTGGCGGCACGGCGAGTTTCAGTGTGGGCATTCGCACGCCGGAGCCGGCGCCGGGCAATCGGCTGTCGCTGATCGCACCGCCTTAATTTCTTCTATTTCGGAAAATTTGCCCTTGCGCTGGCGGCTGGAGTTCTATAGAAACAAATCATGAACAACAACGCCACCCTTCCCGAGCCTGCCCAGCCCGCCGCGGATGCGCTCCGCTGCGTGCTCGTGGCGGTGCTTGGCTGTCTGGATGCGGTGTTGTTCGCCGCCGCGCCGCGCTTCTCCTTGCGGCGTTGGGTGTTCATCACCTGCGCCGGCCCGCTGTGGCGGCAGTTGAACGCGTGGCGGGACGCCATGGCGCGGCTGATTGCCCGGCTGGAGTGCGGCGTGCTACCGCCGGTCGGGTCTTCGCCGCGTAAGGGGAGGCGGGACGGTGCGGCCGCGCCGCACGATCGCGCCCAGGACAACCGGCGCGACCGGCCGGCCCGGAGGATTGATCCGGCCGAAACTCTGGGGGTGGCAACGTCGCGCATCCCATCGCCGCAGGTTCCGTTCCCGCGCGCGCTTGGCTGGGCCGAACTGCGCAGCGCGTATCGCCGGCCGCCGCCGCATCCGCCGCCTTGGCCGTTCGCCGTGCCTGCATCGGCAAAGCCCACGCCACGGAGGCTCGTCCGCGGCGGGCTTCCGCGCGCGCCCCTGGTCGAGGGCGCGCAACTGCCGCATTCTCCGGGCAACCACAGGAGACGAACATGACCCAGCCGCTTCGCTACGGCATCCTCGGCGCCGCCAATATTGCGCGGCAATTCACCCGCGGCGTCGCCGGTTCCAGCCTCGCGACCGTCGCCGCGGTGGCCAGCCGGGGGATCGACAAGGCGCAGGCCTTCGCCGCCGAGCTTGGCATTCCCCGCGCGCTGGGCTCCTACGAGGCGTTGCTGGCGGACCCCGAGATCGAGGCGGTCTACATTCCGCTGCCCAATGACATGCATGCGGAGTGGGCGATCAAGGCGGCGCAGGCCGGCAAGCATATCCTCAGCGAGAAGCCGCTCTGCATGGGCGGCGCCGAGGCGGAGGCGATGTTCGCCGCCGCGAAGGCGAACAACGTGTATCTGCGCGAGGCCTACCCCTACATGTCCCAGCCGCAGACGCTGAAGGTGCGCGAACTGGTGGGTGGCGGCGCCATCGGCCGCGTGCAAACCGTGTTCGCCGCCTTCGGCTTCGGCCTGGTGCATGCCGACGGCACGCCGAAGGGTGATCCGGCCAATATCCGCCTGGTGCCCGCGCGTGGCGGCGGAGCGCTGCTCGATGCCGGCACCTATGCGATGAGCTTCGTGCGCCTGGTGACCGGCGAACGGCCGACCCGGGTGCACGCGACGGCGCGGAACACCACGACGGGCGTGGATCTCACGGTGGCCGCCACGCTGGAATTCCCCTCGGGCGCGCTGGCGCAGATTTCCACCAGCATGTCCTCCTCCGCCCACCGCCACGCCACCATCGTGGGCGATGACGGGGTGATCGAGACCAGCTACGCCAACCACGCCCCCGCCGAGGGCAAGCTGATGCTGCGCGTGAAGCGCGGCGTGCCCAACACCAACCCGCTGGTGGCCGAAGAGATCGACGGCGCCGACGGGTTCCGCCTGGAGGCCGAGAGCTTCGCCACGCTGGTGCGGACCGGCAGCGGCTGGAACGGGGCCACGGAGGCCGAATCCGTCGATATCGCCATGGCCCTCGAAGCGATCACCGCCAGCGCCAAGTCCGGCGGCTGGGTGTCGCTTCCCGCATAGAAGCCCTGCATGGCAACGGAGCGGGGCCTCCCATATAACGCGGCCATGGAAGCCCCGTTCCTCAAGATGCATGGCTGCGGCAACGACTTCGTCATCTTCGACGAGCGGCCGGCCCAGCTTGGCCTCACGGAGGCCCGCGCCGCCGCCATCGCCAACCGCTGGACCGGCATCGGCTGCGACCAGTTCATCGTGATGGAGCGGCCGCCCGCTGGTTCCAACGCCGATGTGTTCATGCGTATCCGCAACCCCGATGGCTCCGAGGCCGGGGCCTGCGGCAATGCGACGCGTTGCGTTGCCTCGCTCTATGCGGCGGAGACCGGTCGGACGCAGCTGGTGGTGCAGACGATCTCCGGCAATCTGCCGGCGGTGATCAATGCGGACGGCACGGTGACGGTGGATATGGGGCCGGCCCGGCTGGGCTGGCAGGATATTCCGCTCGCTTATGCGGCCGACACGCTGCATCTGCCGCTGGCGGAGGGGCCGGTGCGTGACCCTGCCGGGGCCTCGATGGGCAATCCGCATGCGACGTTCTTCGTGCCCGATGTTGAGACGCTCGACGTTGAGGCGCTCGGCCCGGTGCTGGAGCATGCGCCGCTGTTCCCTGAGCGCGCGAATATCGGGTTCGCCACCATCCTGGCGCCCGACCGCATCCGGCTGCGGGTGTGGGAGCGGAGTGCGGGGTTGACGTTGGCCTGCGGGTCTGGAGCGTGTGCCACCATCGTGAATGCCGCCCGCCGTGGGCTCACCGGGCGGCGCGCCCGCATCATCGCCGATGGCGGTGCGCTCGACATGGAGTGGCGCGACGACGGGCATGTGATGATGACCGGGCCGGTGGCGACCGCGTTTCGCGGCATGATCGACCTGTCGGCCTTCCCGGCATGAGCGTCGATATCCTCACCTTCGGCTGCCGGCTCAACACCTATGAGAGTGAGGTGATGCGCGGCCATGCCGCCGACCTCACCGATACGGTGATCGTCAACACCTGCGCCGTGACCGGCGAGGCGGAGCGGCAGGCGCGCCAGGCGATCCGCCGCCTGCACCGGGAGCGGCCGGAGGCGCGCATCGTGGTGACCGGCTGCGCGGCGCAGATCGCGCCGGATGCCTGGGCCAGCCTGCCCGGCGTCACCCGCGTGCTCGGCAATGCGGAGAAGCTGAAGCCGGAGAGTTGGGCGGTGGATGCCCCCTCGGCGGTGGCCGACATCATGGCGATCCGCGAGACCGCCAGCCATCTCGTCACCGATTTTGTTGGCCGCACGCGGGCCTTCGTGCAGGTGCAGCAGGGCTGCGACCATCGCTGCACCTTCTGCATCATCCCCTATGGCCGTGGGCCGAGCCGCTCGGTGCCGATCGGGGCGATTGTCGAGCAGGTGCGGACCCTGGTCGCCTCGGGCTATCGCGAGGTGGTGCTGACCGGGGTGGACCTCACCAGCTACGGGCCGGATTTGCCGGGCGCACCGAGCCTCGGCCAGATGGCGCGCCGCCTGCTCGCCTTGGTGCCGGACCTGCCGCGGCTGCGGTTGTCTTCGCTCGATCCGGTGGAGATCGACGAGGATATCTGGCGGCTGATCGGCAACGAGCCGCGGGTGATGCCGCATCTGCACCTTTCCTTGCAGGCGGGCTCGGACCTCATCCTCAAGCGCATGAAGCGTCGCCATCTCGCGGCCGATGCCGCCGCCGCCATCGCCCGGGCGCGGGCGCTGCGGCCGGGGATCGCCATCGGGGCGGACCTCATCGCGGGATTCCCGACCGAGACGGAGGAGCTGTTCGCCGAGACGCTGAATTTCGTCGAGGCGAACGACATCCCCTATTTGCACGTGTTCCCCTACAGCGAGCGGCCCGGCACGCCGGCGGCGCGGATGCCCGCGGTGCCGAAGCCGCTGCGCAAGGAGCGCGCCGCCCGGCTGCGCGCGGCCTCGGCGCGGGCGGCGCGGCGGTTCCATGACGGGCAGGTCGGCAGCCTCGCCATGGTGCTGGCCGAGACCGAGAGCGGCGGGCACACCGAACATTTTTCGCCCATCAAGGTGGCGGGCATTCCGGGCAAGCTGTTCGCCGCCCGCATCGTCGGCGCCGAAGGTGGCACCCTGATCGCGGAGCCCGCCTGATGGCCATTGGCGCCTTCTTCTCCCGCCTCAAGCAGGGGCTCGCGCGCAGCACCGAGAAGCTGGCGAGCGGGATCACCGCCGTGTTCACCAAGCGCAAGCTGGATGATGCGGCGCTGGAGGAGCTGGAGGATCTGCTGATTTCCGCCGATCTTGGCACGGCGGTGGCCGGCCAGGTGATCGCGAGTTTCCGCCGCACCCGCTTTGGCAAGGAGGTCGGCGAGGACGAGATCAAGCAGGCGCTGGCCGAGGAGATCGCCGCGATACTGGCCCCGGTCGCCCGGCCGCTCGAGATCGACCGGGCGCTCAAGCCGCATGTGGTGCTGGTGGTCGGCGTGAACGGGACGGGCAAGACCACCACGATCGGCAAGCTCGCGCAGAGCTATGGCGAGCAGGGGCTGAAGCCGATGCTGGTGGCGGGCGACACGTTCCGCGCCGCCGCTGTGGAGCAGTTGCAGATCTGGGGCCAACGGACCGGCGCCCCGGTGATTTTCGCTCCCGCCAATTCCGACGCTGCGGGGCTGGCCTTCGACGCGCTCTCCAAGGCGCAGGCGGCCGGCTCCGATGTCCTGCTGGTGGATACCGCCGGGCGGCTGCACAACAAGGCGGCGCTGATGGAAGAACTGCGCAAGATCATCCGCGTGTTGAAGAAGCAGGACGCGACGGCACCGCACTCGGTGCTGTTGGTGCTCGATGCCACCACCGGGCAGAACGCCATGCAGCAGGTGCGGGTGTTCAAGGAGATGGTGGACGTGACCGGGCTCGTGGTCACCAAGCTCGATGGCAGTGCGCGGGGCGGCATCGTGGTGGCGCTGGCCGAGGAGTTCGCCCTGCCGGTGCACGCGGTGGGGGTCGGCGAGCAGGCCGGCGATCTGCGGCCGTTCGACGCGCGGGATTTTGCGCGCGGATTGGTTGGGTTATAGAACGATCAGCCGGGCCGGGGTTGCGATCGCTTCTGGCCGCGCGGGTCCTCCGCCGGATTGCCGGACGGCGCGCCGAGCGGCCCGACGGGATTTTCCCGCCAGGTGTCGAGCGACCAGCGGACGGTCGGGAAGGCGAGTTCGTCCCACGGGATCTCGTCCCAGGCGAACAGGCGGACGTCCTCGCTTTCGGGCCCGGCGGCGAAGTGAGGGTGGTCCGGATTGGCGAAACGCGCGCGAAAAATCAGTTGCACCTGGCCGATCCGGCTGATGGAATAGACGGCGAGCATGCCCTCCAGCGTGATCGTGGCTTCGGCCTCCTCCATCACCTCGCGGGCGGCGCCCTCCTCGGTGGTTTCGCCGAGCTCCATGTAGCCGGCCGGCAAGGTCCAGTAGCCGCGACGGGGCTCGATGGCCCGTTTGCACAGCAGGACCCGGCCTTCGTGGGCGACGACGGCGCCGACGACGATTTTCGGGTTCTGGTAGTCGACATGGCCGCAATCGCGGCAGACTTGCCGCTCGCGGTTGTCGCCCTCGGGGATCTGGCGGATGAAATCAGGCATGGGCGGAAAATTGGCCGCGCCGGGCGGCGGTTGCAACCCTTTTCACGCACGGCACCGACTGCCAGCTCGGCTGCACCGCGACGATGTGGAGATCGAGCAGACATGGCTGGCCGGCGAAGCTTTCGGGGATGGCGACCACGCCGGCACCGTCCGTCCAGCGCCGCGTCTTGGCCCCGGCATGCTCGACGGGGTTGAACCCCAGATGCGGCCCGGCGGGCGGCACATCAGGCCGCTGGCAGGAGCGGCGAAAGATCATCGCGGCGATCATGACGCCGGGGCGCCTGCGGTCCTGGCTGCCCGGATCGTGCTCGGCCGGAACGCCGCTGGTCGAGCGGATCATCACCTCCGTCACGCCCGGTGGCAGGGCGAAGCGGTGCATCCCGCCGTGCACCAGCCTCGGTGCGATGCGGCTCCCACCGGCGATAAGATGAAGCCCCGGTTCGCGGGTCACTGCGAAACCGAGCCGCGGCACTCTTCGCAGCAGGGTGGCCCGCACCGCGTTCAGGGCGTTGTCCTCGCGGATCAGCGGCGCACAGGCGCGCTCGGCCCAGATCTGCTCTGCCACCGCCCGCGAGTCGAAGTCAGGGTGCAGCGCCACCATGCCGCCATTGGCGAAGGCGGCGCGGTTGCCGGTGTCGAGATAGGACTCACAGGCGAGGCCCTCGGCGAGGATGAACGCATGGGCCGCGAGCTCAACATGCCAGTAGGTGATCCGCCCGGCCGCCTCCTGGACGATGCTCGCGCCGTTGACCAGATAGCGGACGGGGATCAACCCGCCGCCGGCGCGGATCGCGTGGTCGGGCGAAAGCAGAATGTCGCGTCGTGGGCGCCCGGGGGCGAAGGCATTTGCCCGCACCCGGACCGGCTGGACATCCCACGGGCGCGGATGGCGCCCACAGTCGATCGTGCGATGGCCGAGCCAGACCACCGGCGCCTCGCCGCCCTCGGCCAGCCGGACAAGATCTCCGGCGGAGAGACGCTCAACCGCGATCGGCCCCCGTTTGGTGTCGATCCGCGTGCCTTCGGCGAAGCACTGCACGCCGCCGGACAGGATCGACTGCGCGCCGGATGCGACCGCGAGTTGGCCGGTTTGCGTGAGGTGCATGTGGTCGAAGAACAGGTACTGGTTCTGCACCAAGGGGTTCGTCGAGATCAACGTACCGCTGGTGGGGTCGCCGACCCCACCGGACCATACCGTCGTGGTGGTGTCGAGCAGACCGTACGAGGCCGGGTTGGCCGACGCATTGTCGATCAGCAGGAACAGGTCCTCGATCTTGATGTCGAACCCGGTTGCCGAGATGGCGGCGATGCCGGTTGCCAGCAACGAATTGTAGAGGGCTGCAGCCGCTGTCGCCTGGGCGTCGAATGCTGCCGACGGCGTGTTGGTGCCATTTGTAAGCCCCTCGGTGACCGACGGGACCAGGCCGAGATCGGGGATGTTGGTGACCAGGATGTGACTGGCACCGCCGGCGATGAGTTGGTTGATCGACGCCAACTCGTTGTTGACCGACGCAGTGATGCCGTTGCGGATCGCCGTTTGCGACAGCAACGGGTTGCCGATCAGCGCGGTGACATCGTTCACGCCGATACTGATGGTGTAGAGCGCGCTTGCCGAGGGGTTCGGGATGGCGACCTGGAAATCCGCGATCTGTTGCGGCAGCGAATGGGCGTTGCGCCCCGGGTTTTGCGGGGTCGGGCCGGTGGTGGCGCCGCCGTACGCGAAATCCGTTCCGCCGGCAAGGCTCGGCGCCAGCACCCCGAGCCCGAGGCTGATCGAAAGGTCCTGCACCCAGGTCGGCCCGTTGCTGTAGACGCTCGCGGTAACCGGCGCGCTTCCCGGCACGGCGTAGGTCTCCGCAAAATAGGGCGGCGAGGTCGGCCTGCCGCCGGAGCTGAGGATCGAGGTATTGCCGGCATCCGATTGGCTGCCGCCGAAGGCGTAGATCGTGCTGTAGGTTGGCAGGGCGAAAGTCGTCGGCATCGTTGCTCTGTTGGTCCCTATCGTTGGGCGGCCTGGCGGCGAAAAATGGCGCAGCCCACGGGTTGTCGCACGCCATGCGCGATACGATGCCGTAGCCTCGTGGCCACGCCCACCAGAGAATGCCGCACTCAGCCGCGCCGGCGGCATAACCGGCGATTAAACTATGGAGAGATGACCCTTCCCCACGCGGATGTGTTCGCTACTCGGCGGCGGTGGCCGGCTTGCTGCCGCCACCATAGGCGCCGGCCGCGGCCGCCGGGCTGACATATCCGTCAGCGACGTCGTCATCGAGGGATTGGCGGCGGCGCTGCTGCGGGTCGCCGTAGCCGGAGCCGCCGGCGAGTTGCACCTCGACGATGCGGTCGGTGCGATCGATGCTGAGGAGCTCGCCGGTGCCGCAATCGTGCACCACATTGCCGTCGAGATCCCGCACCACGCCATGCACGCCGCCACCGTGGCGGCCGCCGAACAGGCCTTCGTTGGCGATGCCGACGCCTTCGGGATAGACCGAGAACAAGGTCGGCCGCCCGTCATCGTGCAGTTTGCGCAAGGAGGTGCGCACCCCCATGCCGCCGCGCTGACGGCCCGGCCCGCCGCTATCGGTGACCAGCGTCTTTTCCAGCACCAGCACCGGGGCGCGGGTTTCCATCAGCTCGATCGACGTGTTGGCCGCCGACGTCGGGTAGAGCAAAGCGGACTTGCCGTCGGAGCGCGAGCAGGCGCCCTGGCCGCCGCCCATGAAGAAATGGTCGGCATAGGTGTGGCCATCGGCGTCGCGCCCGTAGATGTTGACGGCATGGGGCAGGCCGGTGGCCGCCTGCACCTGGTTCGGCGCCGCCTCGGACAGCGCGCGGAATATGTTGGGGGCGATATACCAGCCGGTTCGGGTGCGCAGGTTCACCGCCACCGGCCTGTCGCAGTTGAGGATGGAGCCGGCGGGCGCCTTCACCGTGAAGGGCCGGTAGCAGCCGGCATTGCTGCGGATCTGCGGCGAGAGGATGCATTTCAGCGGATAGGTCGTGTGCGCCGCGGTGTAGGTGAAGGTGCAGTTGAGCCCGCCCTGCACCTGCTGCGGCGGCGCGCCTTCGAAGTCGACCTCGATGGTGTCACCGGCGACCGTCACCTTCACCGGGTAGCGCAGCCTGGTGCCGAGCGGGTTGTTGTGGATCTCGCTCTCATAAATGCCGTCCGGCAACGCACGAATGGCCTCGCGCATCGCCTGTTCGGAACGATCCTGCACCACGGCGGCCAGCGCGCGGAGGTCGTGCATGCCGTAGTCGTTCATGAACTCGACGAGCCGGTCGGCGCCGAGCTGATTGGCGGCGACGAAGGAGTGCAGGTCGCCCAGCACCTCGTCGGCCTTGCGCACGTTCTCGTGCAGCAAGGTGAGCAGCGTCTCGTTGGGCTCACCGGCCGAATAGAGCTTCATCGGCGGGATCTGGAAGCCCTCGTCATAGATCTCGCGCGCCCGCAAACTATCCTTGGTGCCGCCGATATCGCCGACATGGCCGACCGTCGCGGTCAACGCCACCACCCGCCCATCGCGGAACACGGGGGTGACGACGGCGATGTCGAACAAATGCCCGGCGCAGAGCCAGGGGTCGTTGGTGATCAGCACGTCGCCGGGCTTCAAGGTGTGGGCGGGGTATTTCTTCAGCAGCGCCTTCACCGCGATGGGCACGGTGAGGTTGAAGACCGGCATGGCGCGCGGCGAATGGGCCAGGCTTTCGCCATCGGGGTCCAGCAGGTCGGTCGCGAAATCCTGCGCCTCGGAGACGATCAGCGAGAAGGCGGTGCGCACGATGGTGTGCCACATCTCCTCCACCACGGTGATCAGCCGCGCCCACATGATCTCGAGCGACACCGGATCGCTCTCGATCAGCGCGCGCGCCTCGGCGAGCGGGGTCGCGGGCGTGATGCGGGCGGCGGCGGCCTCGGTGATGGCGATGGTGATCCGCATGGTGCCGGTGGTATCGACCGTCATGCGGTCGCCCGGCGCGAGGATGGTGGTCGCCTCGCGCTCCTCGATGATGGCGGGGCCGGCGATTTCCGCGCCGGCGCCGAGCGCATAGCGGTCGTACACCGGGGTATCCACGAAGCCGTCACCGAAATAGGCCCGTCGGCTGCCCTTCTGCGCCGCGCCGGTGGCGGCCGGTTCGGCCTGGGCGAGGGTGAGCTCGGGGATCGGGCCGCGGCAGCGGATGCGGATGGAGACCAGCTGGACCGCCATGCCCTCGTAGACCGAGGTGTAGCGCTCGGCATAGGCGCGGGCGAATTCGGCGCGGATGGCGGGCATGCTGGAGGGCGTGATCGCGCCCTCCGGCAGCTTGACGTTGATTTCGTGGAGCTGCCCGAACAGCCGCATGTCGGCGGTGCGCTCGGTCACCACATCCGCCCCGGCGATGCCGGCGGCGGTGATGCGGGCTTGCGTCGCGGCCTCCACTTCGCGCAGTACGGCGTCGATCCGCTCGGCGGCCGTGGGGTCATCGAGGCGCAGCGGCTGGGACTGCACCTGCTCGAAGGAGAGGGGTGCTGCGAGAAAGCCGAGGGCCGAGGCGGCGCCGGAGGCGGGCGGGATCAGCACCTCGCCGACGCCAAGGATGCGCGCCACCCCCGCCGCATGGGCGGGCCCCGCGCCGCCGAAGCCGACCATGGCGTAGGCGCGCGGATCGCGGCCTTTCTCGACGATATGGATGCGGGCGGCGGCGGCCATGCTTTCGGTGACCACGCGATGAATGCCCCAGGCGGTTTGCACCGCATCGAGCCCGATCTTGCCGCCGACGCTTTCGAGCGCGGCTTTCGCGGCGGCAGTGTCGAGCGACATGCGGCCGCCGAGGAAGAAGCCGGGGTCGTAATAGCCGAGGACGAGGTTGGCGTCGGTCACCGTCGGCTGTGTGCCGCCGCGGCCGTAGCAGGCCGGGCCGGGATCGGCGCCAGCGGAATGCGGGCCGACGCGGAGCAGACCGACCTCGTCAACCGAGGCCAGCGAGCCACCCCCGGCGCCGATCTCGATCATGTCGATCACCGGCGCCTTGATCGGCAGGCCCGAGCCCTTCTTGAAGCGATGCACGCGCGCCGCCTCCATTTCGGCCGCCACCGAAGCCGCGCCGTTCTCGATCAGGCACGCTTTCGCGGTGGTGCCGCCCATGTCGAAGGAAATCACGTCGGATTTGCCGGCCAGCTTGCCGAAAAAAGCGGTGGCGAGACCGCCGCCCGCGGGGCCGGATTCGAGCAGACGGATCGGGAAGGCGCGCGCCGTGTCGGGCGACACCAGGCCGCCGGCGGAGTGCATCAGATAAAGCGCCCCGCGAAAACCGCGCTGCCACAGCTCGCGCTCCAGGCGGCGGACATAGCGGTCCATCAGCGGCTGCACGAAGGCGTTGGCGCAGGTGGTGGCGATGCGCTGGTATTCCCACAGCTCGGCCACCACGTCCGACGACAGCGAAATCGCGATGTCCGGATAAAGTGCGCGGATGGCGTTGCCGGCGGCACGCTCATGGGCGGGGTTGCGGTAGGCATGCAGGAAGCCGACGGCGATCGCCTCCACCCCGTCATCCACCAGTGTCTTGGCCGCGGCGCGCACCGCGTCGAGGTCGATCTCGGTGACGACGAGCCCGTCGCGATCGAGCCGCTCGGGGATTTCCAGGCGGCGACGGCGGGGGACCAGCGGCGCGGGATATTGCAGGAACAGGTCGTAGATGTCGTAGCGCTGCTCGGTGCCCATCTCGATGATGTCGCGGAACCCCTTGGTGGTCAGCAGCCCGAGTTTCGCGCCCCGCCGCTCGATCAGCGCGTTGGTGACCAGCGTGGTGCCGTGGACGATATCGCCGATATCGGCGAGCGAAAGCCCGGCGGCGGCGACGATTTCACCGAGCCCTTCGAGTGCGCCGACCGAGGGGTCGGCGGGGGTGGTGAGGCATTTGTGCAGCCGGATATCCTGGCGCTCCGCGTCGAGCAGGATGAAGTCGGTGAAAGTGCCGCCGATGTCGAAGCCGATGCGGTAGCGCGCGCTCATGGTGTGGTCTCCCGGTCCGTCGCGGGGAGACTAGGCAACCAGCGCCCGCGTGGGAAGCACGGCGGGCGCGCAGTCCGCCCAGTAGCGGCCGGCCATGACGAGATCGAACGCAAATTCCGCCCCGCCATGCAGCAGCAGGCGGGCCATGCCATCGCTCCAGCGCCAGTCCGGCTCGGGGGCGTGCCAGCCGGCGCCAAAGCAGGGGTGGTCGAGCGGGATCGCCCTGCCATCGATCCGCGGATTGGCGATGGCAACGCCGAGCCGGCGGGTGTCGTCCGCATCGGCTCGGGTGTGGGCCGGGATGAAGGCGCGGGAGCGCAGATCGACGGCACCGCCGTCCGGCACGGTGAGCCGCCAGTTTGGCCCGGCCACGAAGGGCGACAGGATGCGTGGGCCGCTGGCGATGACGAGCCCGGGATCATTCGTCAGCCGATGCCCGCCCGCCTCGGCGCGGGCCAGCAAATGGCGGCGGGCGGCGGTGCGGATGGGGCCGTCGATGACCAGCTTCGCACAGGCGGCACGGGTCCAGGCGGCACGGGACCAGGCGGCGCGGGCGAAATCGGGGTGCAGGTCGGTAATGGCGCCGGCGAACGCCGCGCGGTTGCCGGTGTCGAGATAGGATTCGCACGCGAGCCCCTCCGCCAGCACGATATCATGCGCGGGCAGTTCGACATGGAGATAGGTGACGCTCTCCACCTCGACCTGACGGATCGTGCGGCCGTTGAGGAGGTAGCGCACCGGGATAAGGTGGCCGGCGTGGAACACCGCGTGGTCCGGGCTCAGCCACAGGTCCCGCAGGGGTTGCCCGGGGGCGAAAGCACCGGCGGCAACGCGGATGGGTAGTACGTCCCACGGCCTTGGGTGGCGGGCGCAGTTGACGGTGCGGCGGCCGATCCAGCGCACCGGGGCCAGCGCGCCGCCGGCAGTGCGCAGAAGGTCGCCCTCGCGAAGCTGCTCGACCGGGACTTCGCCCTCCGCTGTGGCGAGCCTGGTGCCCGCGGCAAAGCAGGGGATTTCGGTGATGAAGGTGTTGGCGAAGGCGTCGGTGGTCGCCTGAAAGGACCAGCCGGGCGCCACGTCGGGCAGCACGAAGCCGGCGATTGTGGTGCCGCCGCTTTGCACGCTCAACGTGGTGTTGTTGAACACGACGCTGGCCGGCGTGCCGACCAATTCGATGGTGTTGCCGGGCCGGAAGCCGAGCACCGCGTTGATGCCTGACGGCGCGTCGAACTTCAGCAGGCTCGCGCTGCTGTCGAGGAAGGCAAACACCTGCCGGTCGTAGAAGCCAGTCATTTCGATGGCGCCGTTGATCGTACCGTTGGCGGAGACTGCGATGGTGCCGCTGCCAAGCACGGAGCCGCGAAACACCACGTCGCCGCCCCCGGACAGCACGATGCCGTCGTTGGTGACGATGCCGTCGGTGGTGTTGAAGGTCGTCAGCGATGGTCCGGGCCGTGACAGCATCCCGAAGTTGATAAAATTGGTGCCGGTCGCGATCAGGCCGGAATTCGTCAGTGAGGCCGTGGTGACATAGAGCGGTTGCTGTGCGCTGATCGTGCCCTGGTTGACCACGCCGCCGGCGCCGGTCATGGCGGTGCCATAGCCGCCCTCCGGGCTCTTCAGCGTGAAGCCGGGGCCGAACGTCACGCCGTTCCACACGTTGAGCGAATTGCCGAAGCCGCCGAAGATCGCGGGGCTGAGCGTGAGGGTACCGTTGTCCAGGCTCTCAGTGTCGAGAATGTTCAGATTCCCGTCCACCGTCAGCGTGCCCGCACCGGTGCCGTCTGCCTGGTGCAGGGTAATTCCGCCGGTGATGCTGCCGTTGGCACCTTCGAGATACAGTCCGCCGTCGACGGTCACGCCGACGAGCTGCACGCCGGAATTGAGGATGTTGCCGAACTTCGCTCCCGCGCCGGTCGAAATCACGCCATGAAAGACGGTACCCGCGATCCAGCCGTTGCTGCCAACCGAAGGCGGCACGAACACCGCGCCGGTATTGTCCAGCACCAGCGTCAGCGCCATGTTGCCGCCGTTGTTGACCAGCGTGCCCAGCCCGGCCGTGGTAGCCGCCGCGAAGATCGTCAGCGAGCCACCGTTGCCGACGACAATGCTGCCGCTATTGGTAAAAAATGCGCCGCTTTGTCCCAGGTCGGTCAGCGACGCACCGGTCGCGAGCTTGATCGTCCCGGCATTGGTGAGGCTGCCCTGCACGGTCAAGCCGCCGCCGATCACCACCGACGCGTTCGGATCGGTCAGCGTGAGCGAGGCGGCCGACGCGGTGCCGAGCGAAATCGTGTAGACGCCGGCCGCGGCGATCACCACGTCGTCGGATGCGCCGGGGCTGACGGTGGCGGGGATGCCGCCGACCGTCCAGTTCGATGCCAGAGTCCAGA
This sequence comes from Alphaproteobacteria bacterium, assembly GCA_026400845.1. Taxonomy (GTDB): domain Bacteria; phylum Pseudomonadota; class Alphaproteobacteria; order Acetobacterales; family Acetobacteraceae; genus CAIYPH01. The sequence continues at coordinate 21,247 of JAPLOH010000037.1, read as the reverse complement.
CGCCGGAGCCGCCGTTCCAACTATAGGTCGCCATATCCGCCCTCCGTTCCGGCTCTACATCGTCAGCCTACGCCCCCCCCCGCAAAAGCAACGCCGCCGTCACGCACAGGCGATGACGGCGGTGTCGAATTCCCGGGCGGGGGTCGCCAGCCCGCCGACGAACAGCGTGCCGGCGGGCGTGCGGTCATGCCAACGCCAAGCGATGGGGGCGACGATCAGGAAATCGGGTCGAGCACCACGACGGGGATTTCGCGGCCGGCGGATTTCTTCTGGTATTCCACGTAGGGCGGCCAGAACTTGATGGCGATCTCCCACAGCGCGGCCCGCTCGGCGCCGGTCGCGGTGCGGGCGATGGCGCGAATCTTCTGGGTGCCGACCTGCACGCCGACCTCGGGGGTGGCGACGAGGTTGAGATACCAGCTCGGGTGGGCCGGCGCGCCGCCCTTGGAGGCGACGATGATGTAGCTGTTGCCGGTCATGCCGTAGAACAGCGGGAAAATGAAATTCTCGCCCGACTTGCGCCCGGTGGTGGTCAACAGCAGCGAGGGAACGGACATCTCCTCCCCCCCGGCGGGCTTCAGCGTGTACATGTGGCCATCGGTGCCGCCGCTGGAAATGTAGCGGTCGGCGTGATCGATGATCCATTGGGCCTGCTTGGGGCCGAGCTTGGCTTCGCTCATCGTGCGGATTCCTGCTGCATGGGGTTGGATGGGGCAAGGATACAGGAAATCCCGGCCGCCACCAAACGCGTCCATCTTCATCGCGCTCCGCCCCCCCCCTGGCCGGCGGAGCCTTGCGTTCCGTTCTCTGAAAATTACCCCTCGGGCTCGATATCCGGCCGCCGCTCGATCACCGTGCGCCAACCTGGCGCGTCGGTGAGGGCGGCTTCGACGACCGGCAGAGGGTCGGCGTAGAGGCCGGGGAGGGTGGCCTCGCCGGGCAGGCGAGGGGGGTAAGCGAGCGATTCGCGGGTGGGGTCGAACACCGTCTCGAGGCCGGGTTTGTTGCCGCGGGCGTCGATGCGGTGCCAGCCGAGGTCGGGGAGGTGGACGGCGTTGAGGCCGTGCAGGATGAAGGGCGGCCCCGTGTCGTTGAGCGATAGGCGCTGGTAGACCAGGGCGGTGGGGATGGCGTTGGCGCGCAGCAGGGCGGCCAGGAGGTGGCTTTTGGCGTAGCAGTAGCCGGTGCCGGCGGCGAGCACGTCCGAGGCGCGGCAGGGGACCGTCTCCGCCTCGATGTCGACGGAGTGGGGGATTGCGTCGCGGACGAAGGCGAAACAGGCGGCGGTGATGTCCACCGGGTTCGTGCTGGTGCCGCGGAGTTCGGCGGCCTTGGCGGCGACGGCCGGGTGATCGAAATCGATCACCCGGCTCGCGGCGAGGAAGTCAGCAGGATCAGCTTGCATATTCCGGTTCCTGCTTGTCGAGGATGCGGCGCCAGGCGTCGAGGTGGAGGCGGGCGTCGGCGTGGCTGCTGCGGGGGCCGTGGTTGTGGCGGCGCAGGCGTTCGGGCAGGCGGCGCAGCGGTTGGCCGGTGGACATGGCGGTGATCTGGTACATCGTGGTGCGCTCGGCGCCAAACAGTTCGTCAAACGCGTCATGCACCGTGGGGCCGACGACGGTGACGCCGTGGCTGGCCATGATCATGATGGTTTTGTTGCCCATCAGGTCGGCGATACGGTCACCCTCGGACGTGTCGGCGACCGGTTCGTCACCCAGCACGTCGAGCACCACGCGATCGTTCAGCACGAGGTTGTTGTGGTGCGCGAGCGCCATTTCGGGGTTTTGCAGCATCGACAGCGCGGTGAGGTATTGCGGGTGGACGTGCAGCACGCAGGTGGCGGCGGGGTTGCGCAGGTGGATGCGGGCGTGGATGTGGAAGGCGACCTTGCGCAGTTCGCCGGTGCCGCGGAGCACGTTGCCGTCGAGGTCGCAGACGATGAGGTTGGAGGCCGTCAGCTCCTCGAAGCGCCAGCCGCGGGCGTTGATCAGGAAGGTCGGCTTCTCGTCCGGCGTGCGCTGGGGGAGCATGAGGGAGTTGTGGTTGCCGATCTGCTCGTTCCAGCCGAGGCGGGCGGAGATGCGGAAAACGGCGGCCATGTCGCAGCGGAGCTGCCACTCCTCGGCGTCGGCTTCGCTGTTGGAGAGGGATTGCACGATGGCGGTCATGTGTGGGCTCCTTGGGTGAGCGATTGCAGTTCGGCGGCGCTGGGCAGGGCACCGTAGCAGCCCGGACGGGTGACGGAGAGTGCGGCGGCGTGCTGGGCGGCGATGATGGCGGGTTCGATCGGCACGCCGGCCGTGAGGGAAGCGGCGAGCGCGCCGCAAAACGCGTCGCCGGCGCCGGTGGTGTCGACGGCGGTCACGGCGGGGGCGGGAATGTGGCGGGTGCGGCCGCTCTCGGCGAGGATGCAGCCTTCGGCACCCAGCGTCACGATGCCGATCACTCCGCCGAGGGCGCGGGCGGCTTCATGCGGATCGGTGAGGCCGGTGATCTCGGCCGCCTCTACCTGGTTGGCCACCACCACGGTTGATGCGGCGAGGATGCGGGGCGAGATCCAGCGGATCGGAGCGGTGTTGAACACCACGTTCCGCGCCAGCGACACCGCGGCCCAGGTGGCGGCCTCGGAGAGATTGCCCTGGATCAGCAGCCAGTCCTGCGCGCGCATCGGGCGGGCGAAGGTCTTGGCGATGTAGGGGGTCAGCGCGTCGGCGCAATCGCCGGTGCTGATGATGCTGTTCTCGCCCGATGCGGCGACGATGAGGGTCGAGAGATCGGTCGGCTGTTCGGCGAGGATCAGGCGTAGATCGGCGAAGGGTTCGCGCGCCATGGCCGCGTGCAGCAGCGCCGCTTCCGGCTCCCGCCCGATGGGCGCGCAGAAGCGCACCCGCGCACCCGCCCGGGCGGCAACAACGGCCTGGTTGAGCCCTTTGCCGCCGGGCGCGCGGACGATGCCGCGCGCCATCAGAGTCTCACCTGGCGCCGGCAGGCGGGGCACGTTCAGCGTCACGTCGATGGAGGCGTTGCCGAGCACGAAAAGCTCGGCCCCCGCTGGGCTCATCTGCGCCGCGCCTCACGGCGCGAGGCTCATGCCCTCCGGCCGCCACAGCCCGTCAGGCCGGCCGGCGAAGCCCTGCAGCTTGCCCGACAGGCCCCAGATCTTGCTGTAATGGTAGAGGATGACATGCGGCTGATCGTTCATGAAAATGTCGACGGCTTGCCGATAGAAGGCCTGACGGGCAGGAATGTCGCCGACGGTGGTGGCCTGGGTGAGCACATCATCCAGCTTGGGGTTGTTGTACTTGCCCCAGTTCACGAAGCCCTTGCTGGTGACCCAGAGCGGCAGATTGCCGTCGGGGTCGGCGCGGCCGGACCACAGCAGCATGGAGGCCTCGAAATCACCGGACTGGGTGGCGGCGACCAGGGCGGCGGCATCCTGCTTGAGGATCTTCATCTCGAAGCCGGCATCCTTCACCATCGCCTGGACGATCTGCGCCACCTGCTCGTCGAGCGGGTCGGTGCCGATACGCAGCGTGAAGGCGACAGTCTTCACGCCGGCCTCGGCGAGCTGCTTCTTCGCCGCATCGACATCACGCGCGGGGACGGGATGGCCGGGGTGGAAATAGGTGCTGCCCGGCGCTTCCATCTGGTTGGAAGGCACGTACTGACCCTCGAAGGCGACCTGGTTCAATACCGCGCGGTCAATCGCCAGCGAGAAGGCGCGGCGCACCCTGGGGTCGCGCCCCAGCGGGGTGTCGGCCGCCTTGCCGTTGCCGACGTTGAACTCGATCGGCACGAAGCCGAGCGACGGGGACTTGGCGACTTTCATCTTCGCATTGCCCGACACCGAGGCGACATCGGTCGGCGCGATCGACTGCGAGACCTCAAGTGCGCCAGCAGCGAGGTCGACCTTGCGGATATTGACGTCGGTGATGGTGCGGAACACCACCGAGGAGAACTTGATGGCGCCGGCATTCCAATAGCCGGGGAAGCGCTCGAGCGTGATGTGGTCGGTGACCACCCGCGCCTTGAAGGCGAACGGCCCGGCGCAGACCGGCTTGTTGGCGATCTCTTCGCGGGAAAGGCCGAGGATTTTCGGCGAATACGGCGTGCCCGGCCGGTTGGCCAACAGCATGATGAGCGGCGCGTAGGGGCGCGAGAGGTTCACGCGCAGCGTCAGCGGGTCGATCACCTCAGCGCCCGAAATCGCGGCCATCTCCGCCTTGCGGGTGGAATAGGCGACGGTCTTGTAGCGCTCGATATTGGCGGCCATGGCGGCGGCATCGAACGGCGTACCGTCCTGGAACAACACGCCAGGGCGCAGCTTGAGGGTGAGCGATAGCCGGTCGGCCGACCATTCCCACGAGGTCGCCAACTCGGGGACGAATTTGAGGTCGGGCGTGAGATCGATCAGGCTGTCGCACATCAGCGTGGTGACGACGCGGTTGGTGTAGCTGCCGTCAGTGGCGGGATCGAGCGGCGCCGGGTCGAACTCCAGCGCCACGCGCAAGGGCTGGGCCTGCACGGCAAATGGGGCGAGGAACAACGCCCCCGCGAGCATCCAGGGCGAAATGCGCATGCGTGGTCTCCGGGTCAGTGCGATTAGGGGCGGATCATGGGCGGGTTGGCGGCGATGTGGCAAGCCCAAGCAGCAGGAGGGGAAAGCGCTTCTTTTTGTGAACAAAAAGGAGCAAAAAAACTTTACCCGGCTCGCGGCTGGATGGGCGGCCTTCGGTTGTGATCCCGCGATCTCGCGTGCGGAGAGAGGCGCAGCCAATCATCCCAAAGAGTTCGCGCGGCAGGTGGTTTGATTGCCTGCGGCGCAAGCAAGAACGGAGTTATCACCCGAAGGCCGTCGCCCCAGCCGCAAGCAGTGGCGGGGTCCTAGGGGCCTTGAGGCCCCTAGCCGGCGGAGCCTTGCTTGACGATTAGCTCTTATAGTCCGGCTCCCTCCGATCGAGCACACGGCGCACGGCGTCGAGGTGCAGGCGGGCGTCGAGGCGTTCGCCCCAGGGGCCGTTGTAGTTCTGGCGCGAGGTTTCGGGGAGTTGCTTGAGTTTGCGGCCGCTGGTCCAGGCGGTCATCTGGTACATGGTCGTGCGTTCGGCGAAGTAGAGTTCGTCGAAGGCGGACGCGAGATCCGGCCCGACGACGGTGACGCCGTGGTGGCCCATCACCAGGATGGATTTGTTGCCGAGCAGGCCGGCGATGCGGTCGCCTTCGGAGAAGGAATTGGCGCCGGAGACGGCGTTGGTGTCGAACACCACGCGGTCGTTCAGCAGCGTGTTGTTGAAGTGGGAGAGTTCGAATTCGGGTTCTTCCAGCATCGACAGCGCGGTGAGGTATTGCGGGTGGACGTGCAGCACGCAGGTGGCGGCGGGGTTGGCGATATGGATGCGGGTGTGAATGAAGAAGGCGACGCGGCGCAGTTCGCCGTTGCCGCGCAGCACGTTGCCGTCGAGGTCGCAGACGATGAGGCTCGATGCGGTGAGCTCGTCGAAGCGCCAGCCGCGCGGGTTGATGAGGAAGGTCGGTGCCTCGCCGGGGTGGCGCTGGGGCAGCATGATGGAGTTGTGGTTGGCGATCTGTTCGTTCCAGCCGAGGCGGGCGCTTTCACGGAACACGGCGGCCATGTCGCAGCGCAGCTCCCATTCGGCGATCTCGGCTTCGGTCGAGGAGAGGGAACGAATGATGGCGGACATTGGGCGCCTCCGGCCGGAAATCGGCGAAATCCATCGTGCGACGGGATAAGCGTCTTGCCAAGAGGCCCGAAGACTGAGCAGCATCGGGTTCTGGCGTAGACAAGGAGGGGAACACAATGCTCCGGCGTCGTTCATTTGCAACGGGTCTTGGTACAGCGGGTCTGGCGGCATCCACGGGATTGCCGATGCCGGCGATTGCGCAAAGCGTGGGGATGCAGGGCAGGAAAGGCGGCGATGTGATCGTCGCCATGCAGGCTGCACCGCCCACCATCGATGCGCAGGCGACCTCGGCGCAGGCCGCGCGCAATCTCTCGATGCACATGTTCGAGAGCCTCTACACCCGTGACGAGCAGGCCAATCCCAAACCCGAACTGGCCGAGGGTGTCGACATCTCGGCCGACGGGCTGACCTACAAGTTCACGCTGCGCGGCGGCGTGAAGTTCCACAACGGCAAGGTGATGACCTCGGCCGACGCCAAAGCCAGCATGGAGCGCTACGCCAAGGTCGGCACCTCGCGCGACGTTCTGAAGCCGGTGGCGGCCTATGAGACGCCGGACAGCAAGACCCTGGTATTGAAGCTCTCGGCGGTTTTCCCGGGGCTGATCGAGGCGATCAGCAGCCCGCGCGCGCCCTTCGTGATCATGCCGGAAGAGGACGGCGGCAAGGCGATGGGCCAGGTCAGCATGACCGGCACCGGCCCGTTCCGCTTCGTCGAGTACAAGCCCGACAGCCACGTCAAAATGGCCCGGTTCGACGACTACGTGCAGAACACCGCCTACGAAAAGCGCGATGGCTTCACCGGCAAGAAGACCGCCTATTTCGACAGTGTCACCGTGCGGATCATGCCCGAGGGCGGTGCGCGCACCGCGGGCTTGCAGACGGGCGAGCTGCATGTGCTTGAAGCGATGGATGTCGCCTCGTCGCGCCGGCTCAAGGACGACAAGAACATCAAGACCTACCCGATGCTGCCCTGGGCGTTCATGACGCTGATGATGAACAACAACTGGGGCCTGACGTCGCGGGTCGAGATCCGCCGTGCCATCCAGGCGGCGCTCGATCTCGAGGAGATCATGGCCATCGCCACCGACGGGCTCTACCGCATGGGGCCGGCCTGGCAGTATCCCGGCACCACCTACTTCCCCGGCACCGACGGGCTCGAAGCCTTCGCCAAGCAGGATTTGAACAAGGCCAAGGCCCTGCTCAAGGCGGCCGGCTACAACAACGAGGAGCTGGTGCTGATTTGCGACAGTTCCAACAAGCCGCATCTCGATGCCGGCACCGTGGAGGCGCAGCAGCTGCGTGCCGCTGGCTTCAACGTGAAGCTGAACGTGATGGATTGGCCGACCGTCTACACCGCCCGCTCCAAGCCCGAGGGCTGGAACCTGTGGCCGCTGATGATGGGCATCGAGCCCTACGAGGGGCCATACAACGTGGTCGGCTTCTTCGCTGGGAGCCAGTCGGTCCAGATCAAGCAGGACGCGGTGCTGGAGCAGTGCAATCAGCGCCTCGCCACCCAGCTCAAGCTCGAGGACCGCAAGGCGGCGGTGAAGGACTTCCAGAACCGCATCTACGACCAGGCCATCGCGGTGAAGGTCGGCGAGGCCGGCATCGTGCAGGCCACGCGGGCCAATGTGATGAACTACGTGCCGTACCGCATTCCGCGGATGTGGGATTGCTGGTTCTCCTGAGCGGACTGAAGTGAAGGGGTAGGGACCGCCGCCGGCATGCTTCGGCTGATCATCGTCCGGCTGCTGGCGGCCGTCCCGGTTCTGCTCGTCGTCTCGCTGGTGAGCTTCGGGCTCACCTTGCTGGTGCCGGGCGACATCGCGACTGAAATCGCCGGACCGACCGCGAGCACGGCCGATGTCGAACGCATCCGCGTCGATCTCGGGCTCGACAAGCCGCCGCTGGTGCGCATGGTGCAGTGGTATGGCGGGGTGCTGCGCGGGGATCTCGGGCGCTCCGTGCTGCTCAACCAGAGCGTCGGCGAGGCGGTTTTGCAGCGCCTGCCGGTGACTTTGTCGCTGACCTTGGTGGCGCTCACCATCGCCAGCCTGATCGGCATCCCCGCCGGGCTGCTGGCGGCGTCCAAGGCGCGGCGATGGCCGGACCAGGCCGCGATGGGGGCCGCCCTGATCGGATTGTCGCTGCCGGATTTCTGGCTCGGGCTGCTGCTGATATGGCTGTTCGGTGTCAAGCTCGGCTGGCTGCCGACCGGCGGCTTCGTTGATCCGATGACGAGCTTCACCGGCTGGCTGCGCTGTATCGCGATGCCGGCCGGCGCGCTTGCGCTGACCCAACTCGGCCCGATCGCGCGGATGACCCGCGCCGCGGCGCTGGAGGTAGCCAGCAGCGACCACATCCGCACGGCGCGCGCCAAGGGCCTCACCGAACCGCGGGTCTATGCCCGCCACGTGCTGGCCGGTTCGCTGGTGCCGATCCTGACCGTGATCGGCATCGGCTTTGGGCTGTCCCTTGGCGGCGCGTTGGTGATCGAGCAGGTGTTCTCGCTGCCCGGCGTCGGGCGCCTGGTGATCGGCGCCGTGCTGCGGCGGGATTGGCCGATCATCCAGGGCGGGCTGCTGCTGACCACCTTCATTTTCGTCGCCGTCAACCTGCTGGTGGATCTTCTCTATCTCTGGGTCGATCCTCGCATGCGCGAGGACGCATGAGGTCCCTGCTCGCCCGGCGGAACTTCGCTATCGGTCTCACCCTGGTCGCCCTGGTCGTGCTGGCAGCCCTGGCCGCGGACTGGCTGGCACCGTTCGACCCGGTGAAGAACAATTATCGCAACCGCCTCGGCGTGCCGGATGACGTGTTCCTCCTCGGCACCGACCGCTACGGGCGGGACGTGCTGAGCCGCATCCTGTTCGGCGCCCAGGTGTCGCTGCGCATCGCCCTCATCGTCGCCGTGGTCTCGGGCCTCGCCGGCGGGTTCATCGGGTTGGTCTCGGGCTGGTGGCGCGGCGTCGATGTCTGGCTGATGCGGGTGATGGATGGGCTGATGGCCTTCCCCGGCCTGCTGCTGGCGATCGCGCTGGCCGCCACGCTCGGGCCGAGCGAGGGTACCGTGGTGATCGCGCTGTCCGTCGCCTACACGCCGCGCACCGCGCGGGTGATGCGCGGCGCGGTGCTCGTGGCCCGCTCGCAGGACTATGTCGAGGCCGCCCGCGCGGTGGGTGCGCGCACCATGCGGCTGCTCTATCGCCACGTGCTGCCGGCCTGCGCCGCACCCTGGGTGGTGCAGCAGACCTATGTGTTCGCCATCGCCATTCTCGCCGAGGCGGTGCTGAGTTTCGTCGGCGTCGGCCCGCCACCGCCGCGGCCGACCCTGGGCTCGATCATCGCCGACGGGCGCGACAACATGGTCGAGGCGCCATGGATCGCGCTGTCGCCGGGGGTCGCGATCGCCATGCTCGTACTCGGGCTGAACCTCCTTGGCGACGGGTTGCGCGATGCGCTCGACCCGCGCATGCGGCGCATCATGCGCTAACCGGTTAAAGAGTTAGGGAAGAACGAAACCATGGATTTCACCGGAAAAGTGGCCCTCATCACCGGCGGTGGCGGCGGCATCGGCCGGGCCGCGGCAGTGGGTTTCGCCGAGCGCGGCGCTCAGGTGGTGGTGGTCGATCGCGACGCTACGCTCGGCCAGGGCACCGCCGACATCCTGCACCAGCAGGGCCGCGACGTCCGGTTCATCCCCGCCGACGTCTCGAAATCCGCCGACGTGCAGAACTACGTGAAAGCCACGCTCGACGCCTATGGCCGCATCGACTGCTTCTTCAACAACGCCGGCATCGAGGGCAAAACCGCCCCGATCATGGACTATGACGAGGAGATGTTCGACCGCGTGATCGCCATCAACCTGCGCGGCGTGTTTCTCGGCATGAAGCACGTGCTGCCGGTGATGCTGCGCCAGGGCAGCGGCGCGGTGGTCAACACCGCCTCCATCGCCGGCCTCGTCGGCGGCCCCGGCATGTCCGCCTATATCGCCTCCAAGCATGCGGTGATCGGGCTCACCAAATCGGCCTCCGCCGACGTCGCCCGCTTCGGCCTCAGGGTGAACGCGATCTGCCCCGGCCCGGTCGATACCCGCATGATGCGCTCGCTCGAAGCCCAGCGGAACCCGGAGGACCCCGACGCGGTGATCGCCGCCAACCGCGCTGCCATCCCATCCGGCCGCTACGCCACCGCAGAAGAAGTGGCCAACCTCGCGATCTATCTGTGCTCGGACCTCGCCGGCTCCATCACCGGCACCCAGATGGTGATCGACGGCGGCCGCACCGGCTCTGCCGGGTCGGGGGTTGGCCTCAAGCCGCGCTGAGTGGGGCGGCGCCCGGCCCGCGGCCGGGCGCTACACCGCGAGACGGATGTCGTTCCGCCACGCCACCGTGGCCGAGAGCGGCCACAGGGCAAAACCGCGGTCGGCGAGCCCGGGCATCCAGTTTTCCAGCGCGTCGATGGTAAGCGGCCAGGGGTGGCCGATGGCGATGACGTGGCCGTAGCGGCTGGCGATCGCTTCAACCTGGACGAGTTGCTGGCGGATCACGGTGGCAGAGGCCATTGGGTCGATGAACACGTCCCGCGCGGCGGCCGGCACGCCGGCGTTGATCGCCTCGCGATAGACCATGCTGTGCGGAATGGTGAGGCTGTCGAGCACCAGCATCTCGCGCCGCCTGGCCTCGGCGGCGACAATTGCCATCAGCGGACCGTCGAGGGTGGCGACGCTGCCCATGTGGTTGTTGAGGCCGACGGTGGCGGGCACGGCATCAAGCGCGGCCTGGAGGCGGCGGAGGTTTTCCTCGGGCGCGATGTCCACGCGCAGCGGGTCGGGCCCGGTCCAGGCGGTGGAGCGGCCATTGGCCTGCATCGGCATGTGCAGGATTGCTTCGTGGCCACGGCTGGTGGCTTCGGCGACCTGTTGCGACAGGGCGTGCGCGAATGGAAACCACGCCAAAGTAAGAGGGCCGGGCAGGGCCATCACGCGGTTGGTGCCAGGGTGCACGACGCCCATGTCGTCGATCACCAGGGTGATCACGGGGCGGCCGTCATGCCGCGGCGTCGGCGCCGCGTTGCGCTGCCAGCGGGGTTTCACAGGGCTTGCGGCCGGCGCTGCGTCCACCCCAAAGGCCATCTGGGCGGCAGCGGGACGCCGTATCGCTGAGGCGGCGATGAGTCCGGAAACGAGGGCACGGCGCGGTATGGTCATGCCTGTTTCTCGTCGTCCGTCGCGCCGTGGTCAATGGCCGAGCCGTGCGATTCCGGGGCCTCTGACACGAAAGCCGCCGGCCATGCGGGGGCACGGCCGGCGGCGGCGTAGGTTATCCGTGGGCGGTCAGAAGATGAGCCAGGTGAAGAGGTAGAGCGTGTTGTTGTCCCGCGCATTGCGCCCGGCGCCGTCGTAGTTCTTCACCGCGCCGTCGAACTCGGTGAAGGCGGTGAACTGCGCGCCGAAGCGCAGGTTGGCGAGCGGCGCGCCCCAGCTGCCTTCCTTGCCGAAGGGGATCCAGTCCGCCTCGAGCAGCAGGCCGGTGCTGCTCGGCCGCCCGCTGTTGGTACCGTAGTAGGTGGCATCCGAGGTGCCCCAGGTGCGGACCAGGCCGACCGTCAGGCCATAGGTGTTCTGGTAATAGTAGGAGGCGTTGAGGCGCACCTGATCGAGCGTGTGCTTGGCGCGATCCGCGCCCCCCTGTCCGGCGGTGGCGCCGAGCGACTGCATCTCGTGCAGGCCGATCGCCTGGAGGGTGAAGATATGGGTGCCGTCACCCATGAACTGGTAGGAGGCATCGGCCGCGAGGTCGGTTTTGTCGGTGCCGATGCCGGCGATGTAGTTGGGCTGGACGGCGGCGGACATGCCGAGCAGGCCGACATGGGCGGACTGGCCATTCCAGTTCCACTCATAGGCGATGCGTCCATAGGGCGCGACGCCGCTGATGGTGCCGATGCCCGGGAAGACGCCGAATTTCTTGGCCATGCCCTGGTCCATCGCGCGATAGCCGCCGAATTCGACGTAGAGCGCGTTGTTCCACCACGCATAGGCGGTGGCGCCGATGCTGGAGCCGGCGAAGCTGCCGGCCAGCAGCGGATTGGCCCCCGGCGTCAGGTTCAGCGGCGAGGAGACGTAGGGGAAGCCCCAGGCGAAGGTGGTGTGGTAGGGGTCCTGCACCGTGGGGTTGTTGTTCAGCGAAATGCCGAGCCGGATGGTGGAGTCGCCATATTCGAACGGCGCGGTGACGCGGATGTCGCTGTTGTCGAGGAACAGGCTCGACGCCGCGGGGTCGGACGATGCGCCGTTGACGCCGCTATAGGTCGCCTGCACCAGCGCGCCGACATAGTCGTTCACGCGATGGCCGTAGAAGATGCTGACCTGGTCGATCGCGAAGTTGTTGTTGCTGGAAAAGTGCTGGGAGGCCGGCCCCGGCTGCGCCTTCGCCGTGTTGGTGAACGATGTCAGCACCATCGCCGAGAACGGTATCTTGTCGCGCAGCGTGTCCTCGCCGCCGCCCTGGGTGAAGCCGCCGATCTTGAAGGCCCGTCCGAATGGGGTGAGTTGCGGGCCGAAGCCGCCGACATGGCAGGCCGCGCAGGGCTGCCCGGTCTGGGCGGCGAAGCTGGGAACCGCTTCCGCCGTGCGGGCGAACCCGATGAGGGCGGCGGTCACGGCCGCTGCCCCGGTGATTGCTGATCGTAAACCCTGCATGGTCCTTCTCCCCGTCCATTCGGGGGGGAGCATGGGCGCATGGCTGGCGGGGTCATTGACTTCAATCAACGACCCCGCGGATTGGCTGGACCTATTTCAGCGTGGCGAGATAGGCGATGACGTCGGCGCGCTGCTCGGCGCTTTTGATCCCGGCGAAGGTCATGGTGGTGCCGGGGATCATCGCCTTGGGGTTGGTGAGATAGGTATCGAGCGTCGCGGCATCCCAAGTGAGGTTCGCCGCCTTGTTGGCCGCCGAGTAGCGGAACCCCTCGACCGAGCCGGATTTGCGCCCGACGATGCCGAACTGGCTGGGGCCGACGAGATTGCGGCCGGCGGCGACGGCATGGCAGGCGCCGCACTGGGTTTTGAAAATCTTCTGGCCGCTCTCGGGGTCGGCGGCGGCGGCGGGCGGTGCGAGGGCGAGGGCCGCGGCCAGCACAGCCATGGTAGCGAATGCACGCATGATGAAAACCTCCGGACAAGGCGCTTAAACGCCGCCGCTTTAAGCCGTCATGCCGCAGTGCGGCAAGCGCGTTCTGGTCAGGCCAGCATGCACTCCACCACACGTTCGCCGACCCTGCGCGGCACTTGCAACTCTGTGCGGCACGCCGCCGTCACCATCGGGCAGCGCGGGTGGAAGCGGCAGCCGGGCGGGATGTTGGCGGGGTCCGGATAGGCATCGCCCAGCCCGACATCGGGGATGCCGAGGCCGGGCTCGGGCGTCAGCACCGAGGCCAGCAAGGCGCGGGTATAGGGGTGGGTGGGGGCGCGGAACAGCGCGTCGGTTTCGGCGTGCTCGACGACGCGGCCGAGATACATCACCGCCACCTCGTCGCAGATATGCTCCACCACCGCGAGATTATGGCTGATGAACACCAGGGTCAGCCCCATGTCACGGCGCAGATCGGCGAGCAGATTGAGGATCTGCGCCTGCACCGACACGTCGAGCGCCGAGGTCGGTTCGTCGCACACCACGATGCGCGGGCCGAGCACCAGGGCACGGGCGATCGCCACGCGCTGGCGCTGGCCACCTGAAAGCTGCGCCGGACTGCGGCCAGCCATCTCGGCGCGCAGGCCGACCCGCTCGAGCATCGCGTGCACCCGCTTGGTGATCTCCGAGCCGGAAATTCCCTGCGCGGCCAGCGGCAGGCCAACGATGTCATGGATGCTGCGGCGCGGGTTGAGCGAGGAGAACGGGTCCTGGAATACCGGCTGGATCAGCCGGGCGCGCTCGCGGCGCGGCATCGCCATCAGCGAGCGCCCGTCGACCAGGATATCGCCGCTGCTGGCCGGGTGCAGGCCGAGGATCAGCCGCGCCAGAGTGGACTTGCCGCAGCCGGATTCACCGACGATACCGAAGCAGCCGCCGGCGGGTACGGTGAGCGATACGCCATCCACCGCGCGCACCATGCGTGGCGCGGTGAACACGCCGGAGAACTGGCGGAAGATCTTCGCGACGTCACGGATCTCGATGGTCGCGCTCATGCTGCCCGCTCCGTGGCCCAGCCGGCGGGCAGGCGGCAGGCATAGTCATGACCCTCGGCGAACGACTGCGCCGGCACGTCCTGCGCGCAACTCGCATCGGCATGGCCGCAGCGGTCGCGAAAACCGCAGCCCTGGAAGCCGAGCGAAATGCGCGGCACGGTGCCGGGAATGCTGCCGAGCGGCGCCCCGCGGGCGATCTTGCCGGGGATCGGAACGCAATCCAGCAGGCCGCGCGTATAGGGGTGGGTGGGTGCCGCGAACAGCGCCTCGGCCGAGGCACTCTCCACCACCTTGCCCGCATACATCACGCTCACCCGGTGCGCCATGCGCGCGACGATGCCGAGATCATGGGTGATCAGCAGGATGGCGAGGCCGAGCTCGGCCTGCAGTTCCATCAGCAGCCGCAGGATCTGCGCCTGCACCGTCACGTCGAGCGCGGTGGTCGGCTCGTCGGCGATCAGCAGGTCGGGGTCGCACATCAGCGCCATGGCGATCATCACCCGCTGGCGCAGGCCGCCCGAAAGCTGATGCGGAAACTGGCCAAGCCGCAGGCCAGGCGCGGTGATGCCGACGCGGCCGAGCAGGGCCGCCGCGCGGTCCAGCGCCGCGCGCTTGGAGCCGCCGCGATGACGCACCAGCACTTCGGCCATTTGCGAGCCGATGGTGTAGGCGGGGTTCAGCGAGGTCATCGGCTCCTGGAAAATCATCGCCATCTTGTCGCCGCGCAGGCGGGACATCTGGCCCTCCGTGAGGCCGCGCAAATCCTGCCCGGCGAAGGACAACGCATCCGCGGTACGGATGCCGCCCTTGGCCAGCAGCCCCATCACCGCCAGCGCCGAGACCGACTTGCCGCAACCGCTTTCGCCGACCAGGCAATGCGTTTCGCCCTTGTTGACCGTGATCGAAACGCCACGCACCGCCTCGGCCTTCTCGTTGAAGCGGACGCGCAGGCCGCTCACCTCAAGTAACGCGCTCATCAGAGCCAACTCCAGGGAAGCAGTTCTTTTTGTGAACAAAAAGAACCAAAAAAACTTTTTATCCGCTCCCTTGGCATCACGCGTCCCTCGTCGCGCCGAGCATGTCGCGCAGCCCGTCGCCCAGGAAGTTGATGCCGAGCACCAGCACGAACAGTGACACGCCGGGCACCATGATCACCCAGGGGCTGAAGAACATGTAGTCCTTGGCCTCCGAAATCATCAGCCCCCAGGAGGGCAGCGGCGGCGGCACGCCGAGGCCGAGGAAGGAGAGTGCGGCCTCCAGCAGGATGGCGATCGCCATCTCCAGCGTGGCGACCACCACGAGGTGGTGCACGATGTTGGGCAGCACCTCGCGCAGCAGGATATGGGTGCGCGAGCAGCCGGCCGCCCAGGCGGCCGCCACGTAGTCGAGCGTGCGGACCTGCATCACGGTGGTGCGGGTGACGACCGCGAAACGCTCCCACAGCAGCAGCCCCAACGTCATCACCACCACGGTCAGCGAACTACCGATCAGCGAGACCACGGCGAGCGCCACCAGGATCAGCGGGATCGAGAGCCGGCAGGTGATGATGAACATCACCACCATATCCACCCGCCCGCCGATAAAGCCGCCGAGCATGCCGAGCGTCACCCCGATCAGGCCGGAGGTGATGACAGTCGCGAGCCCGATCAGCATCGAGATGCGCGAGCCGTAGATCAGGCGGGAGAAGTAATCGCGCCCCAACTGGTCGGTGCCAAGGAAATGGTCGGACCGCCCGCCCTCCATGAAGGAGGGCGGCACCAAACGGAGGTTGAGATCCTGCGCGAAGGGGTCATGCGGCACCAGCAGCGGCGCGAAGATCGCCATCAGCAGCACGCCGAGGACAATGACGGCGCCGATGGAGGCGGCGATTTTACGGATCGACATGCTTCAGGTGGTCCGCAGTCTTGGATCGAGGAAAGCGTTCAGCAGGTCCGACAGCAAAGTGAGCAGGATGTAGATTACCGCCAGAAACAGCACCACCGCCTGCACCACAGGGAAGTCGTTCTTCGAAATCGACTCCCAGCCGAGATAGCCCACGCCGTGCAGGGCAAACACGCTCTCGATCACGATCGAGCCCGAGAGCATGAAACCGAGCTGCACCGCCGCCACCGCCACCACCGGCATCGCGGCGTTGCGCAGCGCATGCTTCATGACGATCGACCACCGGCTCAAGCCCTTGGCCCGCGCGGTGCGGATGTAGTCCGACGCCAACGCATCAACCATCCCGGAGCGGGTGAGCCGCATCAATGCGGGGATGGCGGAAAAGGCGAGCACGATGCCGGGCAGCACATAGCCGTCCCACGAATCGACCCCCGAGATTGGCAGCCAGCCGAGCTGGAGGCCGAAGGTGATGATGAGCACCAGGCCGAGCCAGAAACTCGGCATCGCCTGGCCAATCACCGCGACCATCATCACCGCGCGGTCGATCACCGTGCCCTCGCGCATGGCAGCGAAAATCCCGATCGGGATCGCGGTGCTGAGCGCGATCAGCAGCCCGGTCAGCCCGAGCGTCATCGTCACCGGCAGGCGGGCGCGGATCAGGTTGGCGACCGGCTCGTGGTAGAGGTAGGAGCGGCCGAGATCGCCGCGGGCGGCCGACCACACCCAGTCGAAAAACTGCACGATCACCGGGCGGTCGAGCCCATAGGCCTTGCGGATGATCTCGATGTCGAGCTGCGTCGCCTGCGGCCCGGCGATGGCGATCGCCAGATCGCCGGATAGCCGCGTCAGCGC
Source organism: Alphaproteobacteria bacterium (assembly GCA_026400845.1). Lineage (GTDB taxonomy): Bacteria > Pseudomonadota > Alphaproteobacteria > Acetobacterales > Acetobacteraceae > CAIYPH01. Next base: position 4,627 of record JAPLOH010000037.1, on the reverse strand, counting down.
GAAGCTCACGGTCAGCACCGTCAGCGTGACCAGGACCGCGAGCAGGAGACGTCGGAGGAGAAATGCCAGCATTGCGCCAACCTAGGGTGGTGGGGCCATGCTGAGCAAGGGCGCCTTGCCCTGATAACCCGTCGGCGCCACACTCAATCGCGGAAACCCAACCAGGAGCAGAAAATGCGCGCCAATCGTCTTCGCGAGAAACTCGATGCCGGGGAGCCGACGCTCGGCACCCATATCCTGTCCTGCTGGCCCACTTTGGTGGAGCTGATCGGCGCCGCCGGCGGGCATTACGACTACGTGGAGTTCGTCGCCGAATACGCCCCCTTCACCATGCATGATCTCGACAATCTCGGCCGCGCCTTCGAACTCGCGGGGATCGGCGGGATGATCAAGATCGAGCAGGGCGAATACATCCACCAGGCGATGCGCGCGATCGGCTCGGGTTTCCAGTCCGTGCTGTTCGCCGACATCCGCACCGTCGAGGATGCCCGCACCGCGGTGGCCGCCGTGCGGGCCGAAACGCCGGGCAACCGCCGCGGCCTCGGACTCACCGGCGTCGGCATGCGCCGCGACGTCGGCACCAACCGCGAGGGCGGCTCGCCGGCCTATGTGAAGTCGCTCGATGACGTGGTGATCGCCATCATGGTCGAGAAGAAGGAATGCGTGGACAACCTCGACGCCATCCTCGCCGTGCCCGGCATCGACATGGTGCAGTTCGGCGGCTCCGACTATTCGATGTCGATCGGCCAGACCGGCAATCGCGCGCATCCTGATGTGATGAAGGCGGAAGCCAAGACCATCGAGACGGCGCTCAAGCTCGGCATCCACCCCCGTATCGAGATCGCCGAGCCCGAGCAGGCCGCGCGCTATATCGAAATGGGCGTGCGGCATTTCTGCATCGGCTGGGATGCCACCATTCTCAGCAATTTCTGGAAAACCCGTGGCGCCACCATGCAGGAGCTGCTCGCCGCGCCGCCGCCCAAGGCCGCCAAGCGTGGCGGCAAGAAGGCCAAGGCGGGCGATCTCTACCGCTGATTGGCCGGGATCAGGCGCTGGCCGCCTGATCCCGCTTGGCCACATTGTTGCGCAGCACGCCGATGCCCTCGATCGCCACTTCAACGGTGGCGCCGGGGCGCATCGGCAGAATGCCGGCCGCCGTGCCGCAGGTGATGAGATCGCCGGGCAGCAGCGTCATCTCGCGTGAGAGCAGGCTGACGATGCGGGGCGGCGGCAGGATCATGTCCGCCACCTCGTAGTTCTGCCGCTCCCGCCCGTTGAGCAGCGTGCGCACCCGCAGGTCCCGCCAGTCGAGCCCGGTGGCGATCGCCGGGCCGATGGGGCCGAACGTGTCGCAGCCCTTGGCCCGCGCCCATTGCTCGAAGCGCGGATTATCGCCGAACAAATCCGGCGCGGTGACGTCGTTGACGCAGACATAGCCGAAGATCGCCGCCTCGGCCGCCGCCTCGTCGATATCGCTGCACCGCTGGCCGATCACCACGCCAAGCTCGCCCTCATAAACGATCCGCCCGGCGTAGGATTCCGGCGCCCGGATCGCCTCCTCCGGCCCGATGATGGAGCCCGGTGATTTCAGGAAATACAGAGGAAAATCGGGGATGCCGTAGCCCTGCGCGGTGGCGACGGCGTGGAAATTGTTCCACAGCCCGATGAACAGCCGCGGCCGCACCGGCGCCAGCAGGCGCACTTCGGCGAGCGCCACCGTCTCCCCGGTCGGGGTGGGCTGCGCGAACATGTCGCCCTCGTGGGCGGCGATGGTCTCGCCGTCCAGCGTGCCGAAACCCTCCGCCGCACCGTCGGCGTAGCGAACCCACAAAGTCACGCGTCGAGCCCCGCCACCGCCTGCTCGAAGGCGGCCAGGCACTCATCGACATCCCCCGCCCCCATCGCGCTCGACACGCAGGACAGCCCGCGATGGGAGATGATCATGCCGTTCACCATCAGGCCGCGGTGCAGTCTGTCGAGCCAGGCGTTGGCCTCGGGGCCGCGGGGGATGGAGCGGTAGTTCACCAGTTCCACGTCGGTCGGCACCACCTGGAACAGCGAGCCATCACCGGCCACCTGGGCCTTCGCCCCGTGGCGGCGCAGGATGGCATTCGCCCCATCGCGCATGCGCTTGCCCATGGCATCGAGATGGGCGAACACCGCGGGCGTCAGCTTCTCCAGCGTCGCCACCCCCGCCACCGCGGCCAGCGGATTGCCGGAATAGGTGCCGCCCGAAATCACCTTGGCACCTTGATGCGCGGGGTCCAGCAGCGCCATGATCTCGTCGCGCCCGCCGACCGCGCCGATGGCCAGCCCGCCGCCAATGATTTTGCCGAAGGTGGTGAGATCGGGGTCGCCGCCATAGCGCCCCTGGGCGCCATCGGTGCCGACGCGAAACGCGATCACCTCGTCGAAAATCAGCACGATGCCGTGCCTGCGGGTGATCTCGCGCAGGAAGTCGTAGAAGCCCGGCCGCGGCAGCACCATGCCGTTGCGGTTGGAGAGCGGCTCCACCAGCAGCGCCGCCACCCGCGACCCGTGCTGCGCCAGCAGCCGCTCCACCCCGTCCGCATCGTTGAACGGCAGCACCACCACCTCGTCCGCCACATTGGCGGAAATGCCGCCGGAGCTTGGCACCGGCGTCGGCGCGGCCGAGCTGCCCCAGTTGGCTTCGGTCGAGGTCGTGCTCATCTGCACGTAGTCGTAATAGCCGTGATAGCCGCCCTCGAACTTGGCGATGGCGGAGCGGCCGGTGTAGGCGCGGGACAGCTTGATCGCCATCATCACCGCCTCGGTGCCGGAGGAGCGGAAATGCACCTTCTCCACGCTCGGCACCCGCTCGACGATCAGCCGCGCCAGGGCGGCCTCGGGCTCGGCGGGCTCGGAGAACGAAACCCCCTTCTCCACCTGCGCGATAATGGCGCGGTTCACGTCGTCATCGGAATGCCCATGCACCAGCGCGGTCATGTTGTTGAGGCAGTCGATGCGGCTGTCGCCCTCGATATCGACGAGCCGGCAGCCTTTGCCGTGGCTGGCGATGATCGGCCAGGGGGCGAACAAATAATGATGCCGCGACGTGCCGCCCGGCAGCACCTCCCGCGCGCGCGTAATGCTGCGCGCGGTGCGGCTGTCCGGCGCGAGAAAACGATCCAGCCGCGAGTTGGAGATGGTGCTACTCGACATGTTGGCCCCCTGCGGTTGCATGCGGGGGAAGTGAGCGCCGCGGGCGGGCGGCTGTCAACGCGGCCCTGTTGCGCCGCGGCGCGTTACGTTGGAAGCTTGCATCAACGAAACGCGGAGGACGCCATGGCCGGATTTCCCCTTCCCACCACCACGCTCGATGCCGCCGGGCTGCGCCCCGAGCAGATCGCCCGGCTCGGCGCGCTGATCGAGACGCATATCGCCGATGGCCGCTATCCCGGCTGCCAGATCGCCATCGCGCGCCACGGCAAACTCGCCCATTTCCAAACCTTCGGCGAGGCCGCCGCGGGCAAGAAGGCCAAGGACGACTCGCTGTGGCTGTTGTTCTCCAACACCAAGGTGGTCACCGCCGCCGCCATGTGGGTGCTGGCCGAACAAGGCGCCTTCCGCTTCGTCGATCGCGTGTCCGACCACATCCCCGAATTCGCCCAGCACGGCAAGCAAGCCATCACCATCCTGCAGGTGATGACGCATCTCGGCGGCTTCCCCCGCGCCGAAACGCCGTCCGAGGTCTGGGCCGACCACAAGCTGATGCGCGAAGTGGTCTGCAACTACCCGCTCGAATTCACCCCGGGCAGCCGCCTGTTCTACCATGGCGCCACCGCCCACTGGACGGCCGCGGTGCTGATCGAGGCGGTAACCGGCCGCGATTTCCGCGACGTCATCCGCGAAACCGTCACCGACCGCCTCGGCCTCGGCGATTAAATCGTCATCGGCATGACCAGCAAGAGACAACTCACCCGCGCCACCGACATGCATGAGCCGACCGACACCGGCAACACCCCGGTCGCCAGCAACAACAGCGAAGCCTTCCGCCGCGCCGGCGTCCCCGGCGGCGGCGGCTACGCCACCGCGCGCGGCATGGTCGCCTTCTACCAGGCCATGCTCGCCGGCGGCGAACTCGCAGGCCGTCGCTTAGTCGGCCCGCGCGTGCTCGACTACGCCATCCGCAACTGGACCGGCGACATGGTGGATGAAAACATGGGCATGCCGATGCACCGCGGCATCGGCCCCCACCTGCGCGGCACCACCCCCACCATCCGCGGCCTCGGCAGCTTCGCCTCCCCCCGCACCTTCGGCCACGGCGGCGCCGGCAACTCCTATTGCTGGGCCGACCCGGATTCGGGCGTGTCCTTCGCCTATCTGACGAACTGCCGCATCCCCGATCCGTGGCATTCGGTGCGGTTGGATTTGGTCAGCAATTTCGTGCATTCGGCGATTTTGTAGGGAAGGAAGCGGTTCTTTTTTGGAAAAAGGCCAAAGAGCTTCAAAAGCTGTGGTCTCGGCCCTCACGAATCCCCTCATTTCAATTCAGCCTGATCTAGCCCCGATTCGCGGCTGTCCCGTAGAGGCTGCGTTTCATCGCGGGGCGGGTTGGAACAATGGTCAAGGCGGCGCGTTTCGGGGAGATTCGCGGCTTCATCGG
>JAPLOH010000148.1:22040-27636 GCA_026400845.1 Alphaproteobacteria bacterium | reverse complement strand
CGGGCTTGATCGGCGACCTCACGCCATTGCTTGCGGGCGGCCTCGGCGTCGTCCTGGGCGAAGGCGGTGCCGACCCAGGCGGAGACGATGCGGCGCTGTATCTTGCCGGCATAGGCCAGGGCATTGCACATGAAGTGAACGCGACAGCGTTGCCATGTCGCACTGAGAATCTTGGTGATGGCGGCCTTCAGCCCCTCATGGGCATCCGAGGTGACCAGCTTGACGCCCCGCAGCCCGCGCCGGGCCAGGCTGCGCGGTCGTGTCCCAAGTGGCCTCCTACACCACCACTTGGGACACGACCCTAGGCTCACCATCGAACCAGTTCTTGAACGGCAGAGCGCCGCAGCCTAACGTCTGCAACCAGCGGCGCTCGATCGGACAATTTCAACAGAGATCAGGACATCCCCCGTGGCGCATCATGTCCGTCGGACTGCGCGATTGGGCGCATGGGTTCTGATCAATGAGCATTAGTACTTTTGGCAGTGACGCAATCCAATTTGTTGTGTATCCCACGTATGCGTCTCCGTAGCTCAGAAGGATAGAGCACAGGATTCCTAATCCTGGGGCCGTGGGTTCGAATCCCGCCGGGGACACCACCACCCTTCTGCGAATCCGCTCTCCGGCGGGTTCGTGGGGGATCAAAACCGCAGGAATCCTGCGGTTTTGCGCGGACGACCTGGGGCTCCGATAGCGGAACGAACGCCGGAATCTCTCTCCGAAGGCGCGATTCTCTCCGCGACCTGGGACTCGGGGTGTTTTAGCCTCAGGTCATAGGGCTTTGAAAATAATCGTTTTAACGGTGCTGTATCGCACCGTAAGTTGAAGTTCCGATTGGGTGGGTTGGGGAACCGGGAGCGAATCTCCGACCCCATGCAAGTCTGCCGTCACACCTCCGAGAAAGGGAATCCGTCGAGGCGCTCGGCATCCACGGCCCAGTTGTCTCGTAACCGACCTCCTGCATGCTTCCCGGTTTGGTCATGCGCTTCCCACTGATCAGCATCACACGTGACGGGATCGGAGGAAGTGTATTCAATGCCAGAAGGGCGACGGAGGCAGGATAGGTGCGGCTTGTTTCGAATAGCGGGGGTGAACGGGTTTTCGATATCCTAAAAGGGTTTGAGAACAACACCCTAGATGTCCTGACTGACCAAGTTTCGATTTTCGGTGCGGGGTCTGCGCTGGAAGCCGGCTCGTTTAATTTGAGGCGCGTCCTGCTTGGGGCAACGACGGATTCGCTGCTAGCTGGCGATGACGCTGACCGAATCCGCCGTAACCGCCTGCAGAACCGGGCAGTATCCACCGCACTGGCCCAGGCGCTCGCAAGCGCGGATATCCGGCAGACACGATTGCCTCCGTCGCAATCGGTGCTGCTGACGCAACATGGCGCCGTTCTCGGCAACTGCAGCCTGACGACCGGCGGTCTTGGCATCGCGCCTCAATCCCGGCTTGGCTTCGTCCAGAAGACCGAGAACGACGCGGAATTGGCGATGGTTACCCAGTGGTTTGAGACAGAATGGAATGCCGCTAATCCAAAGGGAGAGGCGGTAGAGGCGCTCGTCGATGCCATCACTGCCGCCGCCACCGATCAAGCCCCCCGGGCGGTCTATACTCAGGCGCTCCACCGACTCTTTACCGAGATGGAGGTAAGCACTGACGAGTCGCATATCGTCAATTCTGCCACCGGGATCCGCGAGACACAGGTTTGGTCGAAACTGTATCGTTTCCAGAAGGACGGCGTCATCGGCGCCATCGACAAGCTCCAGCGCTTCGGCGGCTGCATTATTGCGGACAGCGTCGGCTTGGGGAAAACCTTCGAGGCGCTGGCCGTTATTAAATACTTCGAATTACGCAACGATCGTGTGCTTGTCCTCGCTCCAAAGCGCCTGCGTGAGAACTGGACGCTGTGGAGGCGGAACGATGTCCGCAACATGCTCGCCGCCGACCGCTTCGCTTTCGACGTGCTGAACCATACCGATCTGTCCCGCGACGGTGGGCTGTCTGGCGACATCGATCTCGGCCATATCAACTGGGCCAACTACGACCTGGTCGTAATCGACGAGAGCCATAACTTCCGCAACCGCCCGGCAGGTAAGGGCGAGCGGGAGAGCCGATACGACCGACTGCTGAACGCCGTGGTGAGGGCCGGTGTGAAGACGCGGGTGCTCATGCTGTCGGCCACCCCAGTCAACAACCGCCTCAATGATCTAAAAAACCAGATCGCTTTTGCCACCGAGGGGAACGACCAGGCGCTGGCCGGACACGGCATCGCCAGTATCGCGGGCACGATCCGTATCGCGCAGGGCCAATTCAACCGCTGGCAGCAATTGCCGGAAGGTCGCCGCACCCCGGCCAAACTGCTGGAGATGCTCGGCTTCGACTATTTCCGTCTGCTCGACCTGCTCACCATCGCGCGCAGTCGCAAGCATATTGAGCGCTACTATGGCACGGCCGAGACCGGCACATTCCCGGAGAAGCTCAGCCCGACGAACATCAAGTCAGATGTTGACCTGACCGGGAGCTTCCCGCCGATCATCGACGTCAACAACGAGATCAGGCGGCTGAAACTCGCTGCCTTTGCGCCGCTCCGCTATGTGCTGGAAAACCGTCGCGCAGCCTATGAGCGGCGCTACAATCAGGATGTTGCCGGCGCAGGCGGCGGGGCCAGTGTATTCCGCCAGCTTGATCGCGAAGAGAGCCTGATCGCGCTACTGCGGGTCAACCTGCTGAAGCGCATGGAAAGCTCGGTACACGCCTTCGCGCTGACGATCGGCCGTCAGCTGGACGTCGTGGAAGCGTTGATCGCTCGCATCGACGCGCATGATGACAGCGTCGCCGCCCCTGAGATCGACGATTTGGACGATGACGATCCCGCCTTCGAGCAGCTGGGCGTCGGGCGAAGCGTCCGTGTGCTGCTCGGCGACGCAGACCTCGTGCGCTGGCGCCAGGATCTGGCCGAGGACCGGGAGCGGCTCGCGCGCTTGCATGGGCAGGCTCAGAGCGTCACGCCGGAGAGGGACGCCAAGCTCGCCGATCTGAAGACACTAATCGCGAACAAGCTGGCCGACCCGTTCAACCCGGGCAACGTAAAGCTGTTGGTCTTCACCGCCTTCGCCGATACGGCTGCATATCTCTATGACGCCATCCGGACTGACTATCCGCATCGCATGGCGCTGGTGACGGGATCGGGACGCAACAAGACTACCCACCCCAAGTTGGCTGCTGACCTCGGCTCAATTCTCACCGCCTTTGCGCCGCGGGCCCGTTCGCGACCGGAGGCGCTGGCGGGCGAGGAGGAGATCGATCTGATCATCGCGACCGACTGCATCTCCGAGGGCCAAAACCTGCAGGACTGCGACTGTGTGGTGAACTACGACATTCATTGGAACCCGGTCAGAATCGTCCAGCGCTTCGGCAGGATCGATCGCCTCGGGTCGCCCAATGCCGTCATCCGTCTGGTCAATTTCTGGCCGAATATGGACCTGGACAGCTACATCGGCCTGGAGCGTAGCGTTTCGAGCAAGATGATGCTGCTCGATGTCTCCGCGACCGGAGAGGAGAACCTGATCGAGGCGCAAGCGGGCAACCAGATGAACGATCTGGAGTATCGTCGCCAGCAACTCGAAACGCTGCAGTCGCGCGCGATCGATCTCGAGGACCTGTCCTCCGGCGTGTCCATCACTGACCTGACGCTCAACGACCTGCGACTGGATCTCGCGCGCCTGACCCCGGACGAGCGTGATGCGCTGGGTCGACAGCTGCTCGGCACCTATTCACCCATCTTCGCCAGCGACGATTTCCCGCCTGGCGCTCTGTTCGTCCTGCGCGCGGCCACGCCGGCGGCCGAACGGTCGATCGCCAAGGGCGACCCGCTGTTTCCTCACGCCCTGATCTATGTCGGCACGGATGATCGCATCATCCTGCCCCACAGCCAGCCGAAACGGATGCTGGACCAGCTGCGTCTTGCCGCCGCAACTCCGGCAGAGCGGCAAGCCGAGGCCTGGGCGCGTTTCGACGCAGAGACGCATCGTGGCGAAGCGATGGAGCAATGGCAGGCGCTGCTCGCCGCCGCCATCCGCGGCGTGACCGGCAAGGCTGAGGAGCGCGCGGTCGAAAGTCTGTTCACCACCGGGGGCATCGAGGGAGCGGGAGGAGAGAGCGGGCTGGACGATTGGGAGGTCATCTGTTGGTTGGCGATCCTGCCGCCAGCATGATGATCACGCCCGCTGACATCCGCGCCGCGCTGGCGCTGCCGTCAATGAGCGCCCCGGCGCGCCGGCTGCCCAAGGACGTGTTGGCGCAGCATGGCGCGGCCAATTCGGCTGACCGGAAGCTGATCGGCAGCGCGATCGAGCGGCTGGACTGGTGGGCGACCCTGTCGCCCGGAACGATCGGCGTTGCGGCGGGCACCGATGACGAACGCCCCGTTCCCGCAATCCAGTTGCTGGCGATGACTGCGCGTATCGAGCCGACACAGCGGCTGCTGACCCTGATCCACCGGGCTATCCCGGCGCCCATCATCCTGGCCACGGCATTGCCAGGCAATGCAGGCACCCGCCTCAGCCTCGCGCTCCTTCGTCGTGCAGAGCGGATCGCGGACCAGATGGTCGTCGAGCGACTGGTCATTGCGCCGGACGTTGGTGACAAGGAGGACCCGGCATCGGCGGCGTTCCTCGCCAGTCTGGCACTACCGGGCCTTCCGCAGACCACCTTGGCCGCCGTCTACGGTGCACTTGTGGAGCGCGCCGAGGCGCTGGCGATCGCCCGAATTGTCGAGGCACCGTTCCAGCTGTCCCCGGATGCGGCATCCGCTGAGTCGCGACGGGCCGCGCTGGCGCGGTATGGACAGGCGGAAGCGGAATGGTTTGCCGCCCGCGCGGCTGCGCGGCGGGAAACAGGGCTCGCTCGACAGGTCGCGCTTGGCATTCAAGTCAGGATGTTGAAGGATAGGCTTCAGACAATCGTGGGGGAGTTGGCCGACGCCCCCGCCGCTCGATCTTGAATTTTTCAGCATGATGCGTGCTCTCGGTGCGCACGGAGATGAAGTGTGACTGACAGCAATGAACCTATTCCCCAAATCACGCGCGACGATGAAGCTGCAGGAAGCGGTGACCTCGTAGGGAGCAATATTGCCCGGCTGAAGGCGCTGTTTCCGGAGATGGTCACGGACGGAAAAGTCGACTTTGACGTGCTGCGAGAACTGCTCGGCGATGCCGTGGAAGACGGCGAGGAGCGCTACGGGCTGAATTGGAAGGGCAAGCGCAGGGCACGCGCGTTCGCTATGACCCCGAGTCTGGGAACACTCCGGCCAGTGCCGGGCGAAAGCGTGAATTGGGATAGCACTCAGAATATCGTCGTAGAAGGAGAGAATACGGAGGTTTTAAAAATTCTCCGTCGCTCCTATTCAGGAATGGTAAAACTAATATACATTGACCCTCCATATAACACAGGCAACAATCTTATATATAAGAATGATTTTCGGAGTCCGCTGCAGGCATACATGGAGGCAACTGGGGAGGCTGGTGAGGGCGGCGTTCGCTTTACTACATATGCGAAGGGCAGCGGGCATTTTCATACAGAATGGCTAAATGCCTTATAT
>JAPLOH010000148.1:0-22004 GCA_026400845.1 Alphaproteobacteria bacterium | reverse complement strand
TCAAGGGATTTGTTAGCGGAAGACGGCGTTCTCGTCATAACTATTGACGAAAATGAAATTCATAACGTCATAGCCCTGTGCGAGGATATTTATCCGCGAGGTGGATATGATATCGACATCGTTTCGGTTGTTCATAACCCCCGTGGCGTGCAAGGGAAAAACTTCTCTTACACTCATGAATACGCAGTGTTCGTTTATAAGAGCAATCAAAAGGTCATCGCAGATCGATTGATCGACCCCAGCGAGGTGGACTGGGCTCCGCTTCGCAATTGGGGTGGTGAATCGGAGCGCTCCGACGCTAAGAATTGCTTCTATCCGATTTTGGTCCGAAACGGTGAAATCGTCGGATTTGGCGATGTTGTTCCAGATGAACAACACCCTCGGCAGACCGAGATGGTCGGCGACGATGCTTACGTCTATCCAATCGACAGGAACGGTGTTGAACGCAAGTGGCGTTATGCAAGACAGTCGGTTGAGGCGATCAAAACCATGCTTCGAGCCAAGAAAATCGCAGGTGGATACGACATTGAACTCGGTAAGACATTTGGCCTCTATAAATCAATATGGCAGGATACTCGTTATGACGCCAACGGCTATGGCACTTCTATATTGAAAGAGCTGGTTCCCGATTCCCCATTCGACTTTCCGAAGAGCTTGTGGGCTGTCCATGATGTCGTGGAAGCAGTGACTCGGGGATCTGACGACGCCATAATTCTCGATTTTTTCGCAGGCTCTGGCACGACAGGGCATGCTGTGATGCAGTTGAATGCTACAACAGGAGCGCGTCACCGGTTTGTATTGGTCCAGATTCCCGAGCCCGTCAAAAATCATCCGCGCTTCAGTACGATCGCGAAGCTCACTGAAGAACGTCTGCGCAGCGCGGGTCGCACTATCCGCGTGGAGTACCCTGATGCGGAAGTCGACACTGGTTTCCGCGTCTACAAGCTCGCCACGTCGAACCTAAAGCCATGGCAACCGGATGCAGATGATTTGGAGGCGAGCATTCTCGATGCCGTCGATAATGTCCTGCCTGGTCGCACCGAAGAGGACCTGCTAGTCGAGCTGTTGCTCAAGACCGGCATCGACCTGACCCTTCCGGAAGAGAAGCGCACCATCGCAGGCCAGACCGTCTATGCGCTGGGCGGCGGCACGCTGATGGTATGCCTGGGCAATGTCAGCGCCGTTGCCGCCGAGGCGCTGGGCCAGGGCATGGCGGACTGGGTCGCCGCGCTCGATCCGGTGCAGACCACGGTCTATTTCAAGGACACCGGACTCGGCGCCGATGGCAACCGCGCGGCGACCAAGGCGAACCTCGCCGCCATCTTGCGTCAGCGTCTGGGCGATCGCATCGCCAAGATCGCCAGCATTTGATCGGGCCGCCATGAAATTCGTCTTCGAAGCCGAGCTGCCGCATCAGGTCGGCGCCATCGACGCCGTGGTCGATCTGTTCACTGGGCAGGAGGAACGCCAATCCCTCTTCACCGTCGCGCCGCGCCAGATTGCGGGCGAGCTGGAGTTCAACGAAAAGCTGCTCGGCTACGCCAATCGCTGCGATCTGCTGCCCGAGGCTGTGCTGGAGAACCTGCACATCGTGCAGAACCGTCACGCCCTGCCGGCCTCACCTCAGCTGTCGGTGGCCGCACAGGGCAAGAAGGACGCTGGCGGCGATTACAATATGGATTTCACGGTCGAGATGGAGACCGGCACTGGCAAAACGTATGTCTATCTGCGTACCATCTTCGAGCTGAACCGCCGCTACGGCTTCACGAAGTTCGTCATCGTAGTCCCCTCGGTCGCGATCCGCGAGGGCGTGAAGAAGACGATCGAGCAGACCCATGACCACTTCCGCCAGATCTATGACGGCGTGCCGTTCGAGAGCTTCGTCTATGACAGCTCCGACCTGTCGCGGATTATCGATTTCGCATCGTCCTCGTCGATCCGGGTGATGATCGCCACCGTGCAGTCGCTCGGCACCAAGACCGCGGTCTTTCAACAGGCGCGCGAACAAACCCGTGACATCCCCGGCGTGGAATGGGTGAAGAGCACCCGGCCCCTCATCATCGTGGACGAGCCTCAGTCGGTGGACGCCAATCCCAACGGCGCCGGCCGCCAAATCTTGCGCGCGATGGAGCCGCTGGCGACGATCCGCTACTCGGCGACGCATGTGGCCAAGTTCCACCCGGTCTATCGCCTTGATGCCTTTGACGCGCATGACCGGGGATTGGTGAAGTCGATCGAGGTCGATGGCGCCCGTATTCAGGATGCCGACAACAGCCCGTATGTGAAGCTGCTGCAGGTGGAGGCTCGAAAGGGCCAGCTTCCGCGCGCATATGTCGAGATTGCCAAGCAGATGAAGAGTGGCGTGTCACGCCAGTCGGTATGGGTCAGCGACAACGATCTGCTGGAAGAGGCTTCGGGCGGACGGACGATCTATGCCGGGTATCGCATTGGCATCATCCAAAAGATGCGTGGTGCCGGCTCGATGCAATTGATCGTCCCAGGTGCCGGCGTGGAGACGCTGGAGGTTGGCGGCAGTTGGGGTGATGTCGATGCGGGATCGCTCTCCCGCGCGATGGTGCGGCAAACGATCGAGCATCATTTCAAGAAGGAGCTGCGCAATCGGCCGCTGGGGATCAAGACGCTCAGCCTCTTTTTTATTGAGGCGGTGGCAGATTATCGCCGCTACGACGAGGCGAACAATTCGAAGCCTGGGCCGCTCGCCATCATCTTCCAGGAGGAATATGCGAAGGTGGCCGCGCAGCCGCATTTCCAGTCACTCTTCACTGAGATACCCGCGGACGCGGCCAGCGCGCATGACGGGTATTTCTCCCAGGACAAGAAGGGTCGCCTCACAGAGCCGAAGCTAGATGCGGCAGGCGAATTCTCCAACGCCGGGTCCCGCGAGGATGCCGAGCGCACGTTTGACCTGATCATGAAGAACAAGGAACGTCTGCTCGACGAGGCCGAGCCAACGCGATTCCTATTCTCACACTCGGCTCTACGTGAAGGCTGGGATAACCCCAATGTTTTCCAGGTCTGCTCACTGCGCGAAATGGCAAGCGAGACGCGCCGCCGTCAGTCAATCGGCCGCGGTCTGCGCCTATGCGTTGACAAAGATGGTCAGCGGAGACGGGACGAAGGGCTGAACGTCCTGACCGTCATTGCGCAGGAAGGCTTCAAGGAGTTCGCGGAGGGCCTGCAGACCGAGATGGAGCAGAGCCTCAACATCAAGCTGGGAATCGTTACGGCCGACCTCTTCGCAGGTCTTACCTATGCATTGCCGGGCGGCGGCACAGCCGTCGTCTCGGTGCAGGAAAGTCAGGCGGTATTCCATGCCCTCGCTCAAGCAGGCCTGATTGACGACAAGGGCCGCGCAAAGCCCGAGCTTCGGGCGGCGCTCGCCCAGAACACCGTGCCGCTGCCCACCGATCTGCCGGCGCCGGCTGCGAAGTTGATTCGCGACATGCTTCATCGCCTTACCCGCAAGGTGCCGGTCAGCGACGCGCGGGCTAAGGGCCAGGTTAAGCTCAACCTCGCAATCCTGGATGGCCACGATTTCAAAGCACTGTGGGATCGCATTAGCCGTAAGACGACCTATCGGCTTAATTTCGACGACGCGGCGCTGGTCGCGCGATGCGCTCAGGCTTTGCGCGATATGCCGCGTCCAGGCGAGGCGCGCGTTACGTTCGAGCTGGCCGAGATGCTGATCGGCCGAGAGGGTGTGACCGCGGAGAAGGTCAGTGCCTCAATGCCGCAGCGCCTGGTAACCTCGCGCCTCGACGTGCCGGACCTGCTTGGTGAGCTGCAGAACCGCACGGAATTGCCCCGTAAGGTTATCGCCAATATCCTGGTGCAGTCCGGGCGGCTTGCCGACGCGGCAGTTAACCCGTCCGCCTTCGTCGACGGGGTCACTGCCATCATTCAGGCCGGCAAGCGGCTGATGATGACCAACGGCATCGTCTACGAGCCGCTCGACGAATGGTGGGCACAGACCCTGTTTGTTGCCGAGGATGATGTGCCGCTTGACCGGCTAGTTAAGGTCAAGCACGCGCCGCAGGATCACATTGTCACAGACTCAAACATCGAGGCAGCGCTGGCACGGATGCTTGATATCAGCGGCGCGATCAAGGTGTTCGCCAAGCTGCCGCGAGGCTTCAAGATCTCGACCCCGCTCGGAACCTACAATCCGGACTGGGCCATCGTCCGCCAGCACGACGGCCGCGAGGACGTATACCTGGTGAGCGAGAGCAAGGGTGACCTAAACACGCTTCGCGATGCCGAGAGAGCTCAGATCGCCTGCGGGAAGGCGCACTTCGAAGCCCTCAACGTGCCGTTCGTGATTGCGACTAATCTCGACGGTATAATTGCCCAAACTTGAAGTAATCATTGCGAAGGCAATACTTGGATTGGTTGTGCAAAGGCCGCTATGTCAGAACCCGCTGGCGAGCCTTTGCACGATGCGCGCCATGTGCCGACTGATGCAGCGATCCCTATAACGGTCAAATGTGCTCCCGGAGCGTTCATCCAATGCCGACCGATTGCCGATGCTCCTCCCACTCCACCTCCCCCCACTCCACCGGAAACCCCTCGCGCTCCAGATTGCGCGACCCGCCTCGGGGCCAAACAGGTCATTCAGGCGTCACCGACTTGGCTTGTGGCTCGTCTCGCAGCTGATCGAGCGTTCGTCCGTCTGATAGCACGGCCTGGGTGTAGATCTGGACCGCCTTCCATCCCGTCACCCGCTTGCCCCATTCAAGATAGGAGACCTGCTTGCCATCGAAATCGACAGTGCGGCCATCCACAACATAAGCTAGTGACCCAGCGCGCCCCCGGATGGTGAGCGGATCGCCAGCCTTAATCTTCCCGCCGTCAAAAAGGTCCTGGGTAGATTGGAATTGTCGGCGGGGACGTTCGGTACCGGCCACAGGGCGGTGAGGTGGGTCGGACTGCACGGACGGTGAGATAGTAAGCAGATCGGCCTTGGCCCCGCCCGCAGCCCCCTGTGATATCGGAGCCTCCGCGATGGTGGTGGGAAATATGTTTTGATAACTTACCGTTATGTTTGCGCGCTGGAGAGATTTGCGTACATCTGCCATTGCGATTTGCGGCACACCCTTTCGGACGATCGTCACAAACGAGTCGTCCTGCAGAACGTGTTCAAGTGCTGCTCTCACCTGACTGTCGACATGCCAAGCCTGCCAGAGATCGTCGATGGCGCGCGCTCGCATGTTTTCGCGGCCGATTAGGCTAAGCACTCTGATAACGTCAGGCAGCGCATCTGGGTCATCTAGGACGACCGACGCGAACAACTTCTGGTCCGCCTCGACTTGGGCGTGAACCTTGTAAAACCTGTATTCGGCGCCATTCGTGAGGACGCACCAATCAACACCAGCAGCATTAGCGTAGTTGAGGGTCTGGATAATCCATTTCCGGTCGCTGAGACTATTGCTGAGGGGTTTTGCCTCGACAAATAGGACCGGTGAGCGGTTGAGAAACAGCGCGTAGTCCACCGGGTTGTCAGCGGGCTTGTGTCGATATTCGTTGCGCACTTCGTCAATGTCGAGGATATCCCACCCCAATGCCTGTATCGTGGGCGTGATGAGGACACTCTTGGTGTCCTGCTCTGAGATCCGCGCGCCCTGGCTGCGCAACCGGGGAATGCGCTCGGCAACCTGCCGTACCGATTCCAGAAGTGCGGCGGTGACGTTCGCTGATGGTCCGCCCAGTGACGATGTTTTTGACATGAAGAAAATTAACTCCGGCGGGCCCACGGCACGAGCTGTGAATGCCCTTGCTCGTGCGACAGTGCGCCGAAACAGTCTGGGTGTCATCTGGGCCACTGGGCCAATTTTCGTTCTGATCGCCGGGGCGCCCCGATCACGGGTTGCCGGAAGCTTCTATGGGCCAGGCAGCCACCGCCCGCACTGCTCCCCCCACTCCACCGGAAACCCCTCCCGCAACACGTGCACCCCGAGTTCCGCCGGCTGCCGTCCGTCCAGGACCGCCTCCACGATATCTGGCGCCAGCAAGGTCAGCATCAGGATGCGACCGAGATAGCCGCGGTCCAGCTTCTCCGCGGTGGCCAACTCGCTGACCGACCCGTAGCGGCCGTCATCGAGCATCCGCTTCCATCGGTGGGCACGCGCCAGCGCCTTGATCAGCGTGCTGTCGACGCGCGCACGCTGTGGCGCCCAGGCCGCGGACCCATCGAAGTTTCATTTCACCAAGTGCTTCATATGCCAACCGGCATTGAACCACGCTGCCGATTAACAGCTTGTCCAGGCTCCGGTTCTCGCTGGCGTGCCCGTGATGTCGATGGCGGAGAAAATCCTCCATGAGTAGGGTGTGGTGCCGGACCCCACGCTCTTGCGTTGCATGCGCGACGCAAATGAACACCGTGGGCAATAATAATCAATGATCGAGAACGAACAAATCGCGTGACGTGGTCGAGAGCAGTTCTGCCCCACTCGGAGTTATCAGCACGTTGTCGATGAGTCGCACGCCAATTTTCTCTTCCGCAATGAATATGTTCGGCTCCACGGAGACGATCATGTTGGCGCGCAGGACGTCATTGCTGCCGCTGAACACGTTGACACCTTCGCCCCAGGACGGTGGGAACCCCGGCGCGATCCCGTATCCGGTCGTGTGCATGCGGTACCGGTCGAGGCCCGCCTTCGCGATGACCCGGCTGGCGGCCTCGTGCCCGGCCACCGCAGGCGCATCGGCGCGCATTTCGGCCATGCACGCATCGGCCGCCGCGCGGACGATATCGTAGAGGTCGACCAGCCGCGCCGATGGCTTGCCCAGGCTCCACTGCCGACCGAGGGTTGACGTATAGCGGCGGAAATTGCCGCCGATTTCGACCAGCCCCGGATCGCCCGCGCTTTGCCGGCGTTCGGTGGGTCCGCCAAGTGGGTAACAAGTCCGCTCGCCGGTCACGAGATTCATCGTGCTCTGCGGCATCGAACTGCCGTTGCCGAGCAGGCTGTGATAGGCTGCACCCGCGAGTTCGAGTTCGCTGCGCCCGACCGCGACGTGACCGAGCAAGGCGTCCAACGCCTTCGCCGACAGCCGAGCCGCCTCACGAGTGTAGGTGATTTCCTGCGGAGACTTGATCGCGCGCAAACCTCCGATGATCCCGTTTGCCTCCGCAACAAGCGCCGGACCGAGAATGTCACGTACTCGAACATAGTGGTGCGGATGCAGGTAGAAGCCGGGCACTTCCATGCCGATCCGCGCATTCGCCAGCCCGCGATCGGCGACGAAGCGGGCGAAATGCTCCATCGGATCCGCCGGCTCACTGCCACCGTAGGTCACCATGTCGCCTGCCAGTGTCTCGGCCACGTATTCGTTGCGGTCGGTCCCGCGGGTAAACAGCACCATCCCGCTGCCCTTCGCCGATACCGCCAGGAACTGGAAGAACATGTAGCTTTTGGTGTCCTGACCGATCAGCCAACGCATCGACACCGGATGCAGCACCAGCAGCCAGTCAAGCCCGGCAGCGCCAATCGCCTCGCGGGCGCGCGCGAGGCGGTCAGCGAACTCCGCGGGCGTGAAATCATGCTTGGACATCGTCGCGTTCCCTGCAGGCTGTGGCGTTGATCATTCGTCGGTCCTGGACAGGCGTCGTGTCGCCTCGTCGTGCTGGCGGATCTCGCTCTCGACGAGATTCCAGATCTGCATCTTCAGGGCGTTGTACTGCGGCGACATCTGCACGTCGACGTGGCGAGGCGCAGGAAGATCGTTCACCACAACCGCCTTCACCCGCCCGGGGCGCGCCGACATCACCACGATCCGCCGCGAAAGGATCAGCGCCTCGTCGATGCTGTGGGTGATGAAGACGATTGTCTTGCCGCTCGCCTCGTGGATGCGCAGCAGTTCTTCCTGCATCACCTGGCGCGTCATGGCGTCGAGCGCCGCGAATGGCTCGTCCATCAGCAGCACCTCGGGATCCGCCGCCAGCAGCCTAGCCAGGGTGACACGCTGCTGCATTCCGCCAGAAAGCTCCGTCGGATAATGGTTCTCGAACCCCCGCAACTTCACCATGTCGATGAAATAGGCGCCGCGCTCGCGCCGCTGCGCCGACGAAATGCCTTGCATCTTCAGGCCGAACTCGACGTTCCCGCGCACCGTCTTCCACGGGAACAGGGCATAGGACTGGAATACCATGCCGCAGCGCGGCTCGATCCCCAGGATCGGCTTCCCGCGCAGCATGACCGCGCCCGATGTCGGCTTTTCGAAGCCGGCAAAGATGTTCAGCATGGTCGACTTGCCGCAGCCGGATGCTCCGAGCATGCAGACGAACTCTCCCTCAAAGACGTCGAGCGACAGGTCCTGCACGGCCGTGACATCGCGGCCGCGGCCGGCGGAGAAGATCTTGGTGACGGCGACGGCCGACAAAATGGGCGAGGTTGCGCTCACACCCGCCGGTTCCGTTCCCAGGGAAGCAGCAGCCGCTCGATCCGGTTGGCGATCCAATCGGCGATCAGGACGGTGATCGAAATGCAGACCATGCCGACCAAGACAAGCGCCAGGTTGCCCCAAGCCTTCGCCCGCCAGATCAGCGCGCCCAGCCCGTTCTGGGCGGCGATCATCTCCGCCGACAACACGCAGGACCACGCGATGGCGAGCGTGACCTTGAGGCCGGTGAGAATGCCCGGCAGCGCCCCCGGAAGGATTACCTCCCACATCAGTGCCAGGTCGGAAGCGCCGAGATTCCGCGCCGCCCGGATCAGCAGCGGATCGACCCGCTTCGTGCTCTCGATCGTGTACAGCAGGATGTAGATCCAGGAACCGACAAACACGATGGCGATTTTCTGAGACTCCCCGATGCCGAGCCAGAGCATCGTCATCGGGATCCAGGTGATCGAGGGCAATGGTCGGAGCAGCGAAACGAAGGGATCCATGATCGCCTTCGCCGGCCGCCACACTCCCATCAGCACGCCGAGCGGAACGCTGACGAGCGCCGCCAGCGCGTAGCCGCCGAACACCCGCTTGGTCGACATCGCGATGTCCTGCGCCAGGTCGCCGCTGAGGAATACCAGTCTGGCTTCCTGAAACACCATCTCCGGCGACGGCAGGAAGATCGGCGTCACCCAGCCCCGGCCGGTCGCGACCGCCCAGAGCGCTAGCACCATCGCAACCGAACTGAGGCTTAACAGCCAGATCAACCGCACTCGGCTCAATCCACCATCAAATATTATCCAACGTTACGGTATGAAGCTGACGTTTTCCCACTTCGTCACGTCGGGCAGCGCTGGGATCTTGCCATTGTCGAACATCCATTGGGCCTGGAACTGCATCTGCCCCGTGTGCAACTGAATGTGCTTACGCCAGTTCTCCGTTCCGAAGAAAGTGAAGCTCTTTATACCCACGAGCACGTCCTCGGGCGACTTCCGGTAGCGGGGTGCGATCAACTTGGCGGCTTCTTCCGGATTGGCGTTGAGATAGTCAACGCCCTTGAAGATGGCGGTCACCAGTTTGCGCGCGAGGTCGGGCTTCTCGTCGACGAGTTTGCGCGAAATGATCATGACGTCCGGTGAGGCCATCGTGCCGAATTTCTTGAAGGTCGGCGTGTCGCTGTCGAGCCCGAGGAGATTGCCGTTCGGCACCGCCTTCTTAAGGCCGCTGAAGAACGGTTCCCACACGCAGGCGGCGTCCACGTCGCCATTGGCCAGCGCCACCGACATCTGCTCGAAGGGCAGGTTGACGAACTGGATGTCCTTCTCGGTCATACTCTCGTTCGCCAGCAACCCGTTCATCGTGATCTGGGCTGACGTGTTCGCAGCCACCTTCTTGCCGCGCAAATCGGCAAACTTGCTGAATCCAGGCCGCGCCCAACAACCCTCATTGCCCGGTGAGTCGTCAATATTGGCAAAGTAGTAGAAGCTCTGGTTGTTGCGCGCCATCTCGCTGATCACCGCCACCCGGCCGAGATTGCTGAACGCCACCGAGCCGGCGTTGAGTGCCGCGATCCGGTCCATTGAAGTTGGGATATGCTTCAGCTCCACCTCTATCCCCTGTTCGCGGAAATAGCCTTTGTCGATGGCCGCCATCAGTGGCGCCTGCCCCCAATAGGTGTTGGAGGCTGCAAGATCGAGCTTGACGAGCGGCTGGGCGGATACCGCGTGGCCCAGTCCTGTGACCAAGAGAGCCGTGATAAGAGCACGGCGCGAGCAGACTAGTGCGAGCTTCAGCATCTTCACTCTCCTGTTTTTGCACAAACGACTGATGCGGGACGTGAAAGCATGACCGGTTGGCGGTCAAGCCGTCACGCCCTGTCGGCAAATCTTGGGATGACCTTTTCGCCGATCAACTCGATGGATCGCATGATCTGGTCGTGCGTCGTGAGGCCCGCCTGCAAGATGAATATCATCTGGTCAAGCCCCGCATCAGCCCATTTCTCGACGGCGCGCGAGACGGTATCGGGATTGCCACCGATTGCCATGCCGTCGGTGATCAGCTCGTCATTCGTTCTGCTGCGGAACATCTTTACGACTGCCTCGATGCCCCCCGCAGTCGCGAACCGCTTTGGATTAAGCTCAGCCTCATTGTCGCCGTGGTACCAGCGCGTGGCGGCACACGCGACGTCGCGCCCGAGACGGTCATCCTCGCTGCAGCATGCCAGCGCGAAGGCCCCAACCTGCTCGTTGGCGAATTTACCGACGAACCCCGCGGGGTCGGCGCTGCGGATCGTCTCGCGATACTGGCGGATCGTCTCCTTGGTTTCGCTGACGCTGTTGCGGGTGACCCCGATCACGCCCATCCCCTGCCGTGCGATCCGCTCGTAGCTGGAGAGGTTGGAAGCGGCACTCCACAACGGCGGATGCGGCTTCTGCACGGAGCGCGGCGTTACATAGCGCTCCGCAAGATCGAAGAACTTCCCATGATAGCCGGGGAATTTTTCATGCTCGAACATCTTCATCATGGCGTCGGTCGCCTCAGCGGCGAGTTCACGCTCGGTGGCGCGATCGACATGGAAGGGTTCTACCATGTAGTGCGTCGACCCCCGGCCGAGACCCAGTTCCACCCGGCCATTGCTCAGCACGTCGAGCGACGCCACACGCTCATAGGCATTATAGGGGTTGTGTATCGTCATCACGAGTACAGCGAAACCGAGCCGGATCGTCTTCGTCCGTTGGCTCACGGCCGCAAGGATCATATCCGGACAGGGGCTGTGGCCGATTTCGCGAAAGAAATGTTGCTCGGTGACCCAGAAATGACTGAACCCCGCTCCCTCAGCCGCGACAACCTGGTCGATCGCGTTCCTGTAGGCGTGCACCTCGGCATCTGGCGTCCAGGGTCTCGGCATCTGAATTTGCGTCATCAGCCCGAATTTCACGAAGTTCTCCTCTCCCCGGTAGTCTCCAGGGTTGCTGACCCTATGTGTCATATTTAGATTGCGACCAACGCTAATGACGCATGGCTGACGCGCTGGAGAATTTCTCCAGTGAACCGCCGCTCCGCTTTTTTTGCACGCTGCGGGCGCTCCGTAGCCTGAGTTCGACAACAACAATATCGAGTGGTGCCTGGAAGAAAGATACCAGCCGGCAGGCGAAGCCCGAGTGCCCAGGAATCCCAGCCCGCAAATCTGCATCGGCGCGCAC
Organism: Alphaproteobacteria bacterium; assembly: GCA_026400845.1. Taxonomy (GTDB): domain Bacteria; phylum Pseudomonadota; class Alphaproteobacteria; order Acetobacterales; family Acetobacteraceae; genus CAIYPH01. The sequence continues at coordinate 10,398 of JAPLOH010000148.1, read as the reverse complement.
GTCTCCTGCGAGTGCCGGCGTCGACCCCGCATCTGTGGTGGTCCTCAGCATCGTGCCAGCGGCAATGGCCGGAGCGCCGCTATGGCGTCCTGGATTTCTGGAGCAGTTGCCGAGGCATCATGACCTCAGCCAACAGGAAGGTGATAGTGGGCCCGTGCCGGACGATCTTGGCGCCGATCTTCACCAGCCGGCCGAACAGTATCATTGTGAAAGGGCGATCAGCGCTCTCTCGCGAAATGACTGCCCCAGCCCCCCCGCTGCTCCCCCCACTCCACCGGAAACCCCTCGCGCAACACGTGCACGCCGAGTTCCGCCGGCTGCCGCCCATCCAGGATCGCCTCGACAATATCCGGCGCCAGCAGCGTCAGCATCAGGATGCGCCCGAGATACCCTCGGTCCAGCTTCTCCGCCGCCGCCAACTCGCTCACCGATCCGTACCGGCCGTCATCCAGCATGCGCTTCCAGCGGTGGGCGCGGGCCAACGCCTTGATCAGCGTGCTGTCGACCCGGGCGCGCTGCGGTGCCCAGGCCGCGGACCCGTCCGGCGAGACCACCAACTTACGACCGCCGCGCTGTCGGATCGTCATCGGCACGCGGACCGTGATGCTGGTCGTGCCGTTCATGCCGCCCGCCGGCTTTCGAAGCCGCCAGGGTTCAAGTCCCGCATCAGGCTCGCCAGCCCCTCCAGCCGCAACCGGATGTCGGCGCCGGTCGGGCTGACGTCGACCCGTTCGACCAGCAGCCGCACGATCCGCGCCTGCTCCGCGGGAAATAGTTCGTCCCACAGCGGGTCCAGCCGCTCCAGCGCCTCTCGGGCGTCAGCCTCGGTCAGGTCCCGATCCTCCGCGCGCGCCGCGCGCCACGTGCCCATCACCACCTCGGGCTGCCGCAGCAGCGCCCGCACCTGGTCGATCACCGCAGTCTCGATCTCTCCGGCCGCGATGCGCCGGACCAGGCAGCCATTGTCGATGCCCTTCAGCACGGCCTGGCTGACGTAGTACCTATATATCTTGCCATGCTTCCGGGTGTGGCTCGGCGACAGAGCCCGGCCGTCCGGTCCGAAGATGAGCCCGCGCAGTAACGCCTGCGTCTCGCTCCGGTTCTCGTTGGCGCGGACCTGCGTGCTTTCCGCCATGATCTCGTGTGCCTCGTCCCACACGCGCCGAGATATGATCGGGGCGTGCTCGCCCTGGTAGACGTTCCCCTTGTGGGCGATTTCGCCGATCAGCAGCCGGTTGTTCAGCAGCTTGTAGATCGCCCCCTTATCGACCGGCCGGCCCGTTTTGGTGCGCACACCCTCGGCCTGCAGCATCGGCACCAGTTTCGTGGCGGACCGCGTCTCGACGAACCCGGCGAAAATCCGCCGCACCCAGGCCGCCTCAGCGTCGTTGATGACCAGCTTGCGGTCCTTCACCTCGTAACCCAGCGGCGGCGGCCCGCCCATCCACATGCCGCGGGCCTTGGACGCCGCCACCTTGTCGCGAATGCGCTCGCCAATGACCTCTCGCTCGAATTGGGCGAAGCTGAGCAAAATATTCAACGTCAATCTTCCCATCGACGTCGTCGTGTTAAACGACTGGGTCACCGAAACAAACGTGACGTTGTGGGCGTCGAACACCTCGACCAGTTTGGCGAAGTGCAGCAACGATCGTGACAATCTGTCGATTTTATAACAAACAATGACATCCACGCGGCCGGCCTCGATGTCACGCAGCAGGCGTTGCAGGGCCGGGCGTTCAAGAGTGCCGCCCGAGATGCCGCCGTCGTCATAGCGATCCGGCACCAGAATCCAGCCCTCTGCTTTCTGACTGACGATGAACGCCTCGCACGCATCGCGCTGCGCGTCGAGTGAATTGAATTCCTGAGCGAGGTTCTCGTCCGTGCTCACCCGCGTATACGCGGCGGCTCTGACCTTGCGCACCATCGGCGCCGTGGCCGTGGTGGTCAGCGGACGCCGGCTCATGCCACACCTCGGTTGTTCTTCAAGCCGAAAAAGGCCCAGCCATTCCAATTCGTTCCGGTGATCGCGCGTGCGATCGCGGACAACGAGCGATACGGTCGACCCGCCCACTCATAGCCGTCGGCCAGCACCGTGACGATGTGTTCGACGCCCTGGTAGTTCCGCACCAGCCGTGTGCCGGTCACCGGCTTGTCGTCGCCGCGGATACGCCGCAGCACGATGTTGCCGCCGTCGAGTTGCTCGCCGAGCGCCTCGAGCCGGGCCAAAGTCGCCGGCTTCAGGCCGCCATAGGCCAGTTCTTGCACCCGATACGATAAGCGGCTGATCAGGTATTTCCGATTGTGCGGCGGCGGCTCGCGGCCAAATAGCTGCCGCCATTCGTCCTTCAAGTCGAGCGTATCGGCGGTCTGAAGCCTGGCGAGGCGCCCCAGCACATCGGCCGGTGGGATGGCGGGGATGGTCGGCGTTGGCGCGGCGATGGCCGCGGTCATGGGTTTTGCGCGTCGTGTCATGTGGCTCTCCGGTTGGTCCGGTTTGCAGACACGCGCTGACGGGGCACCAAGTGTAGGCGAAACTCTCCGCGGTCCCCGGTCGCGCTGGCCCCTGGCGCGATTTCATCGGCGGTGCGGCTGCGGAGCCGCAGCAGGCCACGGGCGAGGATGTCGCAGACCTCGGCGAGGTGGGGCGGGAGCGGCATTGTCTTGGGGCTGATGCGCATGGTTGGACCGACAACTACGGTGATCACCCGTAAACACAAGCAAAAACAATGATCTAACGCAATTCCAAGAAAACAAAAGTAGCCCAGCGAAGCAGCACCTTCCACACCACGCGGGTTGCCCGAGCCGGCTTGGCACCAAAAATCTCGAAAACTTGCTTGACGGCTGACTCCTGCCCAGACTACGGCAATCCGCATACTGAGGTGATTGAAGGACTCTGACGGATGCATCAGCGATGACATCGCAAACACCGACGCTAGGCCAGGCTATCATCGCTGCCCGCAAGGCCAAGCGAATCAGCCAGAAACACCTGGCCGCCGTGGTGCAGAAGGACGACGGCGGCGGCTCGATATCCCCACAGTATCTCAATGACATCGAGCATGATCGGCGTAGCCCGACCTCGGACCAGTTGATTCGCGAGTTCGCCAAGGCTCTCGATGTCGATGAGAACTACCTTTTCGTGCTGGCCGGGAAGATCCCGGACGAGGTTCGGCGCGAGGCCAGAGACCCGGCCGCAGTGGCCCAAGCCTTCAGTGTTTTCCGGAGAAACCTCTTGAAGTAGGATAACGACGTGGCGAACTGGTCTGCCGACAAATCAGGGCGCTTCCCACAGCGTCTCTTTCTGCCCGCTGCCGAGATCGATCGTGACTGCGAGAGGCTCGTTGCTGCATTCCTTCGGGAGCAGAATGGCGACGTGCGCTACCCTTTGACCACCGGTGATTTGATCGTGTTTGTCGAGCAATACGTGACCAGTATCGACCACTACGCGGACCTCACCGCCGACGGCGATGATGTTGAGGGCGTTACACGCTTCGCCCAGGCTTCGCTGCCGCACATTCAGATATCCAAGACCCTGTCGGAGGCGCCCAACAGGGAGAACCGCCTACGAACGACGCTGGCGCATGAGTTTGGCCACGCGTTCTACCACCGCGCCGTGTTCGACCAACTGTTCGCAGCGCCAGCCAGACTGTTTCCAGCGGAACGTCGTGAATACAAGACTGTTTGCAAGCGCGCGACGATGGTCGAGGCCCGGGAATTCGACTGGCTCGAGTGGCAGGCAGGTTATGTCTGCGGGGCGGTGCTGATGCCGGCATCGGTCGTCCGTCGGTCGGCGTCCGATTTTCTGAGTACACAGGGACTTCATGGCGCGGCGGTGGTCGGGACGCCGACAGCGCGCAACTTAGAACGCAGGGTCATGGACGGGTTCCTCGTTTCGGCCGAGGCGGCGCGAGCCCGCCTGCGTAAACTAGGACTTCTGTCCGATAAGGCTGGGCCTCCGACACTGTTCGGCTAGCAGGCCAAAAATTCGCTAATCAGCATAGATTTGCGCTTGCATGCGCAGCACTACGTGCGATACGCTGATTAGCGGAGCGCCGGATTTTCTGACGCGCCGTTCATCGAAAGGTTGTTCCCTTGCCGACAGTCCATGACTTCATCCGGAGCACGCCCGCTGCGTCGCTCCGTGGCTATTTCACCACCATCAACGTCACCCTCCCCGCCGATGTGGTCTGGGAGGGCGCGGCCAATGACATCGTTGCTCCGTTGCTGAGAGCAGTCGATGCAATGTCTGATTCCGCCCGCCTGCGCGTCATGAACGATGCCGATCGCGTGGGCGCGATGGCCGATGAGGCTGGGCAGGCGGCGCTCTTCGCAGTGACGTCCGAACCAGACATCCTCGACGATCTCGCTAATGGCCACGACCGATCCCTATGGATGTTCCTCAACGATATCCGCGGCTTTGATCGCGCCGAGGAGGTTCGCTACGCGGACGACCGGCGCTACGGGCGGATGTGGGAAGCATTCAAGTGCCGGGCCGAGCTCGCAGTGCCGCGCGAAGGTGCTCCGGTCGCGACTTTCGAAGACGCTGTTGCCGGGCATTTCGATAGCCGGAACGTGCTGGTCGAAATCTGCGATCGCTCCCGCCCTAGCCTTGAGGGCGATCATGCCCGCCTAATCCAAATTGCGGTGTACCGCGAAGGCCGGGCTGGCGACCGGCGCGCCTTCATTGACGGGCGCCTTGACCGTGTCCCGTTTCGCCCCGTTATCGAGGCCGCCCTGACCTACGAGCCCGCGTCGGGAACGATCGAGGTCGTGGCGCAGGCGCGCGAGACCCGCGAGGACCTCGTGAAATTGTTCGCCGAGCACATGCTTGGCGTTTCGTTCGAGGGCGGGCGCATCCCGATCCGCCAGTTCACCCCCGATCGCCTCTTTACGTCCTTCGACTTTCCGCGCGACGCCGAGGACAACATCGAGTCGGTCCGTGTCACGATGGTCCGGTTGATGCCGCTAGACACCCAGGGCGAGCGGGTCACGCTGGAATCGATGCGAGGCGCCGAGCGCAGCATCTGGGAAATGGCCGATGGCCGGTTCCGGGAACACGACCCCATGGCGGGTGGCTACAGGATCACGCAGGTCCGATTCACCGTCCGCTTCGAGGCAATTCCCGGCATCCGCGGGCGCCGCACGCTGCCGGTTACCATCACGATGCCGCAGGGGTGCGACCTGAAGGACCGCACTGACCGCGAGCGTCTCATCGGGGAGAAGTATCTGAAGCGGTGGGGCCTACTCCGGGATGTATGAGGACCGATTGCTCACCGCAGAGGCGGCCGACCTGCTCCTGGCCGTCCTGGAATCGGAGCAGCCAATGTTGAACGGGGCCGCGGCGGAGTTCTCGCCCGGCCCCGTCGCGTTGCTGGAGGCAGCAGGTCTCCTCGTTTCACATGGCCACGAGACGATGTCCGCGTCGGGCGCAGACGATGACGATGCGCTGGTGTCTCTGATCAGGAAGGACGATGCCGGCGCGATGGCGTTCTTAAGTCCAGCTTCAGGACTGGTCACCGTCCCCAGGCACCGTTTGCAGCTTCGCCGCGTGGAGATGTCGCGCCTCTTCGCGGCGGTATCGGACCAACTGGGCATGCCGCGGGCGCAGGACCCGAAGTCCCTGGCCGACGGATTCTTGTGGGAGGTCGGAGGGGCACGGATCGGCAAGCGCCCGGCCCGCGTCCCGGTGTGGTTCGCACGCCGGATGTGGGATCCCGCCGTTCGTCAGAAAGTCATCGATGCGCTGGCGGCCCGGCCGCATGGGCAGGCGATTGTGATCCTCTGCAGTTGCCCAGCCCGCCGGGTGTCCGGTGTTGCTGTGCCCGGGGGCGTGCTGGTACCGATTCGGGACGTGACGATCAGCGATGCGACGCTGACAGTCAGCGCCGATATCCTCGATGCGCGTCTGCGTGGCGTGGCGGTGCCTGCAGAGGGCCCGCTCGTGCTCTCGTCCGATAATACGCTCCTGACCATCAACGGTAGGCTGCACTTTGAGTTCAAGTCGCAGCCGATGATGAACGCCATCCGCCTGTTGGTTGATGCCTACCGAAACGGAAAGCGCGTCCCTATCGGCGACTTGACCCACCACGGAAGCCCCCAGCGTCTGTTTGGCCGAGATCGCTGGGCGCAGTTGAAGCCCTACCTCAAATCGGTGAACGGGCTATGGGGTTTCGACCTCTAGGCGGATTTCTCCCTGTTCTTCTCCCTTCTGCTGTCTGCACTTTCTCCCTGGTGACCCCCGATTGTCCTCGCAGCCATTCGACACGGCGCGAGGACAACCACGATGACGCTCAAACACCTGAATCAGACCGAACTGGCCCGCCGCTGGCGCATCTCGCCGCGCACGCTCGAACGGTGGCGCTGGGTCGGCCAGGGTCCTGTCTTCCTCAAGCTCGGTGGCCGCGTCGTTTATCGACTCGAAGACATCGAGGCGTACGAGGCCGAGCAGAAGCAGAAGACGGCGCGATGAACGCCCTGGTCCAGCAGTACCACTTCGCTGGAGCACGCACGGATTACTTTGTTTTCGCTCCTGTTCGTGAGCGAAGCCGAGCGAAAACATGCGAATTGGTGCCAGCAACCCCATCCTGTATTTCAATGGGGATGAGCAGCACTGATCCCATCCGCACTGTTATCGCCGACGAGGCCACCCTGATCGCTTGGTCTGAGTCGGCTCCGTCCGGCGCGCAGTCGATCTACCACGTTGGCCACCTTGCGTCGGATCGCGCGCAGGAAACATCGCGACTGGCGGCTGCAGCGCGTGTTGCGCTCAACAGCACCGCGGACAGCATCATGATGCTGGTCGCGCGGGGCTCGGTTATTGCCGTCCAGCAGCAACTCGCCAATGGCCAGATCGTCTATCTGGCGATCAAAGCCCAGCAGCGCTCGTCCCGGTCGCGCGCACCGCGAGGGAACCTGCCGCCCTCACAGCATTGCCACGTCCCCGGCGTCACCAGTCGCACCGACGACATCACTGCGGCGCACATCCCCAGCCCCTCCGGCAATTCGTCCTCGCCCGTCAACACCTCAATCGCCGCATCGTCGGTGGCACGATGAACTCGCTGGTCCGCTACGAGCAAGCACGGGCGGCGCTGGCCGAATGTGCCCGCATCGATGAGGCGTCTGAAATCCGTGACAAGGCGGCGGCGCTCGCTGCCTATGCCCGCCAGCGCGACGACCGCGACCTCGAGGTTTGGGTCCGCGAAATCCAGCTTCGCGCCTGTGTCCGTATCGGGGAGCTGAGCCGTGATATCGATCGCGCCGAGCCATCCAATGGACACGGCGCTGGTCTTCCCACTGGTGGGAAGACCAAGGCCGAAGCCCTCGCCGATGCTGGCCTCACGACGAGCACCGCCCATCGCTACGAGGAATTGGCCGGAAGCCGCGATGCCCGCGCGCAGAGCGCCGGCAAGGCGGCGATGGAGGCCTACTTCGCCAAATCCCGCGTCGAGCGCGCGCCGCCGACCATGTCGGGGCTGCGCAGTGCCGTGCGCGAGGCAGTCCACGCCACACTCGGACCTCCACCGCCGCGCCGTCCGTCGCGCCCACCCGAAGCCAAGATCGATGTCCAACCGATCGGTCCCGACTGGGTCGACTGGACCGGCGCCGTACAGGACCTGGCCCGTTTGGACTGTGACCTGACGGCACTCGCCAACCGGTCCACCGCATTGCTGCCGACCCTGCTGCACGAGGCCCGTCAGGCCTCGGGGCGCTTGCATACCTGGATCAACATTCTGGAGCAGACCAATGACCAAGCCCACTGAGCGCATTCGTGCAATCATCCGGGACGCGCGCCGCGCTATCGGCAGCCCCGACAATGCCCCCGCGGTCGCCAATGAGATCCTGACGCGGATGTGGGGCGACGTGCTCGCCGATCAGGACGTGCTGCGGCACCTGCTGGCTCGCGGTCTGAACGCCGAAATCCGCGCCTTTCTCTCACGCCACTATGACGACCAGGATGGCGCCAATGCCAGTCAGCTGCGCTCCGCCCAGCTGTCGATGTGGCCCGAGGTGGCCCGCACCTATGTCGAGCAGATCGATCGCGAGCGCGTCTGGGTCCCCTCCCGCGATGAATTTGTTGAACTGGTGCCCGATGCCCTGCAGCCCGGCGAAATGCGCGAAGCCGGTGAGTATCTGCTGCAGCACGGCGCCGACTGCATTCGCCGCGGTCGCCTGCTGGTGCGCCTGGCCGAAATCGGCGGGGAGGTCACGCAATGAGCGACCTCACCCAGGACACGCCCCCGCGGCGCCTGCAGATCGTCACTGCTGACCAACGCATGGCCGAGCCTCGCGGCATCAAGGCCGCGATTTTCGGCAAGGCGGGGATCGGCAAGACCACGTTGCTGATGACTTTGCTGAGCACGACGACGCTGTTCGTCGATCTCGAGGCCGGCGATCTCGCCGTGGAGGACTGGCAGGGCGACAGCATGCGTCCCAGGACGTGGGACGACTGCCAGGAGCTTGCCTGCTTCATCGGCGGACCCAACCCCGCGCTCCGCGACGACCAGCCCTACTCGGCCGCCTCGTATGAGAAGGTCCGCGCGAAGTTCGGCGATGCGAGCCAACTGGACCGCTACGACACGATCTTCGTGGACTCCATCACCGTCGCCGGCCGCCTCTGCCTGCAGTGGTGCCGCGGCCAGCCCGAGGGGTTCTCCGACAAGACCGGCCGTCCTGACCTCCGCGGCGCCTACGGTCTGCATGGTCGTGAAATGATCGGCTGGCTGACCCACCTGCAGCACACCCGCCGCAAGAACGTGATTTTCGTCGGCGTGCTCGACGAGAAGCTCGACGATTTCAATCGCCGCGTGTTCTCACCGCAGATCGACGGCGCGAAGACCGGCCTCGAGCTGCCCGGCATCGTCGACGAGGTGCTGACGCTGGCCGAGATCAAGGATGAGGCTGGTCGTCCCTTCCGGGGCTTCGTCTGCCAGACGCTGAACCCCTGGGGTTACCCCGCGAAAGACCGCTCTGGCCGGCTCGATCTGATCGAGGAGCCGCATCTCGGCCGGCTGTTCGAGAAGATCCGGTCGTCCGCTCGCACCCCCATCGAGCGCCTGGTGTTCGACCGCCCGGCCGACCCCGCCCTTCCTTCCCCCGACGCCCAGTCCTGACGCAGGAGCACTGAACAATGGCTATGTGGAACGACTACAACGACGCCAAGCAGAACCCCAACCTGATGCCGAAGGGCACGCTGGCCAAGGTCCGCCTCACCATCCGCCCCGGCGGGTTCGATGATCCCAGCCAGGGCTGGACCGGCGGCTACGCGACCCGGGGCAGCACCGGTGCCGTCTATCTCAACGGCGAATTCACCGTTGTCGAGGGTCCGTTTGCCAAGCGCAAGATTTGGACCCTGATCGGCCTCTACAGCCCGAAGGGGCCGGATTGGGGCAACATGGGCCGCAGCCTAGTTCGCGGCATGCTGAACTCGGACCGCGGGCTGTCCGACAAGGACGTCACGCCCCAGGCGCAGGCGGCACGCCGGATCAACGGCTTCGCTGATCTCGACGGGCTCGAGTTCGTCGCCCGCATCGACATCGGCACCGACACCAGCGGCGATGAGAAAAACGAGGTCCGCGGCGCCGTGACGCGGGATCACAAGGGCTACGCCGAGGTGATGGGGATGGCCGCCGCTCCGGCATACCGTCCCGCCGCATCGCCGGCCGCTGCCACGGCCTATGCGCCCGCCGCCCCGGCGCCGGTCGCTGCGCCGCAGGCAGGTGCAGCCGCGGCACCGCCGAACACGCGCCCCTCCTGGGCGCGCTGAGGGAGGTTCGGCATGTTGCTCCGCCCCCGCCAGAAGCTGTTCGTCGAGCGCAGTGTTTCCGCGCTCGACGAACACCAGAACACCCTCGCCGTCGCCCCGACAGGTGCCGGCAAGACGATCATGTTGTCAGCCGTCATCGGTGAGAAGCTCCGCGGCAGCAAGGCGAAGGCGGCCGTGCTCGCGCACCGGGACGAGCTGACCGACCAGAACAGGAGCAAGTTCCACCGCGTCGCGCCCGGCATCTCCACCTCGGTGGTGGACGCCTCGGAGAAGTCCTGGGCCGGCCAGGCCACTTTCGCCATGGTGCCGACGTTGACCCGCGGCGCCAATCTCGACGCCATGCCGGCGCTCGACCTGCTGGTCATCGACGAGGCGCATCACGCCGTTGCCGACAGCTATCGCCGCATCATCGACCGGGCGCTTCACCTCAATCCGATGTGTCGCATCTATGGGGTGACGGCGACCCCGAACCGGGGAGACCGGAAGGGCCTGCGGCCGATCTTCTCGAACGTCGCCGATCAGATTCGGATCGGCGAATTGATCCGCACCGGCCATCTCGTGCCGCCGCGGACCTTCGTGATCGATGTCGGCGTGCAGGACGAGCTGGCGAAGGTCCGCCGCGTCGGAGACGACTTCGA
>JAPLOH010000089.1 GCA_026400845.1 Alphaproteobacteria bacterium | reverse complement strand
GTCGGAGTCCGGCAGCTTCGCCTCCTCCCGCACCTTCGGCCACGGCGGCGCCGGCAACTCCTCTTGCTGGGCAGACCCGGTTCGGGCGTCTCCTTCGCCAATCTGACCGATTGCCGCCGCGCCGCTACTCCATTTCCCAGTCGCGCCACCACAGCGTCGCCACCTCGGCTTCTTCGGCGCGCGCCTCCGGGGTCATCGCGAGCCAGACCATCAGGCGTTGCAGCACGCGGCGCTGCGGGCCGGCGAGGTCCATCGCGAGGGCCTCGTCGACGCCCCACCAGCGCAGGTCCTCAAGCTCGCCCGAACCGGCGAGTTCGCCGCTGACGTGGCTTGCGTCGACCACCAGGAAGCGCGCGTCGAACCGCACGGGGGAGGGCTCGGGGGTGACGGCGCGGCAGAGGTAGTCGAACCCGTGCAGCATCGGCGGATTGCCGAGGCTAAGCCCGGTTTCCTCTTCCAGCTCGCGTGCGGCGGCGACGCCGAGGGCGCGGGCGAGGACAGGGTCGGCGGCGCGTTCCAGCCGGCGCAGCGCGTGGCCGGGCATCGGCGTGGCGACCTCGGCGGAATGGTCCGCCGGGTCGACCGCGCCGCCGGGGAACACCAGGCGGTTGGGCATGAATTTGTGCTTGGCGCCGCGCATTCCCATCAGCACCAGCGGCTCGCTGCCCTGCAGCACCAGCAGGCTCGCGGCCGGGCGGGGGATCACTTTCGGCGTCTGGTCGGCTTGGTTCATCGTGCACTCCTTCCCGCCAGCGTCGCGCCACGGGCCGCGCGTGGCAAGCCCCGGCGGTTGAAGTCCGGTTTGCCGTCCAGCATAATCCGCGGATGATGCCTGACGCTTTGCTGCAATCGCACGACCGGCCGGCCCCCCCGCATGTCCTGGAGTTGACTGCGGGCGTTGCGGTTCGCCGCGTTGGCGTGCCCGCGGCCGAGGCCGCGCCGCCGCCGCCCTTGCTGCTGCCGGCGGCCGATTTCTGTCCCGCCTGGCTGGAGCATGTCCACGGCGAGGCGCATGGGCCGGTCGGCGATCTCGGTTGCTGGATGTTGCCCGGCGGGACGCTCGGTGGCGGCGGCATCGCCGGCGCTGACGGCCGCAGCGTGATCGCCCGCGATATCGCGCCGCCCTATGTGCGCGGCGCCCTGGCCGCCGACACCATCGATGATGCTCCCCACCGGCCAGGCCGCGAGGTGCGCCGGGTGCGCGGCGCGGTGGTGGGGATGGTGACGCCGGGCTACGACACCTTCGGGCACTGGCTGCTCGACATCCTGCCGCGGCTGTGGACGCTGCGCGAAACGCTCGGGCCGGACAGCGAGGCGATGCCGATCGCGGTGCCGGCGGACCTGCCCGCCTATGGCCGGGCCATGCTGGCCGCACTCGGCGTCTCGCTGGAGCGGCTGATCGTCTACGATCCCGCGCGCGAGATACTGGAGGCGGAGATGCTGATCCTGCCGTCGCTGGTGCATGACGACTATCGCTTCCACCCCGGCGCGAACCGGTTCTATGACGGCGTGGTGGCGCGGCTCTGCCCCGTGCGCGCGCCACAGGCGCCGCGGCGCATCTTCGTCTCGCGCGCCGGCTGGAGCGGCGGCGCGGCGGCGATGCGGCGGATCGTCAATGGCGCCGAGATCGCCGATCTGCTCGATGCGCTGGGTTTCGTCACCGTGCATCCCGAGCGGCTCGCCTGGCGCGATCAGGTCGCGCTGTTCGCCGGCGCTGGGGTGGTGGTGGGCGAGCATGGGTCGGCAATGAAGAACCTGCTGTTCGCGCCGAGCAGCACCGCGGTGATCAACCTGCATTTCCTCAACATGACCCAGACCGGCATCGCCGCCCTGCGTGGCCAGAGCATGATGTATCTCGACGGCGCGGTTGACGATGTCTCGCCCGACGGGGTGCTGGCCTACCGGATCGACCCCGGCAAGCTGCTCGCCTGCGTGGATGCCGCGATGATGGCCAGCCCGTGAGCGCCGATATCGCCGCGGTCGCGCAGTGGCGCGCCGAGCAGCGCGCCCGCAGCGCCTTCGCCTGCACCCAGGTACCGCTTGACGCCCTCGCGCGCTGGCAGGTCGGCCGCGATGACATCGCGCATGTGACCGGCGGGTTTTTTCGTATCATCGCGGTGCGCACCGCGAGCAGCGACGCGGCGATCGACGGCGAGGCGCAGCCCTTCATCCTGCAACCGGAAATCGGCATCCTCGGCTTCCTCGCCCGGGCGGGCGCCAATGGTCCGCAGTTGCTGGTGCAGGCCAAGACCGAGCCGGGCAATGCGGGCGCGGTGCAGCTCGCGCCAAGTTTCCAGTGCACGCCGAGCAACTACACCGCCCGCCATGGCGGGACGCCAGCGCCGTTCTTCGACCATTTTGCCGCCCCGCCGCCCGGTGGCGTGATCAGCGATCTGCGCCAGAGCGAACAGGGGACGCGGTTTCTCGGCAAGTTCAACCGCAACATGGTGGTCGAGCTGCCGGAAGGCACGGCGCCCGAAGGGATCGGCCCGGCCTGGCGCTGGCTCGACGCCGCCGCCCTGCGGGCGCTGCTGGTGCACGACAACGTGCTCAACACCGATGCCCGCAGCGTGCTGGTCAGCACCCCCTGGCGCTACTGGGCGGGCGGCGAACCCTTCGCGCGCTGGCGCGGCGCGGGCGGTTTCGGCGCGGCGCTGCTGCGGTCCTACCGCCATGCCGAGGCGGATGATCCGCGGGCATGGCTGCTGGCACAGCGGGCCGCGACCAGCGTCACCCATGCGCGCCTTGCGCTCGCCGATCTACCGGGGTGGCGAATGTCCGACGGCGCGCTCGCGCCGACCGCGCCGGGCGGCTTCGCGGTGCGCGGCTATCGGGTGCAGGCGCGGGACCGCGAGGTGGCGAACTGGGATCAGCCTTTGGTCGACAGCGCCGGCGATGGCGAGATCACCCTGATCTGCCAGGAACGCGACGGGGTGATGCGGGTGCTGCTGCGCGCCCGGGCCGAGGCGGGATTGGGCAATCGGGTGGAGATCGCCGCCAGCGTGCAGATCGCGCCGGGTGCCCTACCCGAGCGCGGTATCGAGGCCGAACTGGCCGCGGCGGCGGAGTCGGGCATCGTGCATCTGGCCTGCCACCAGTCCGAGGAGGGCGGCCGGTTCCACCGCGACGGCAACGCCTACCGCGTCGTCGAGCTGGACGAGGCCATGGCGCTGGCGCCGCCGGCCGCATTCCGCTGGGTGACGCTGCGCCAGCTCGAAGCCCTGTGCACCACGCCGGGGCTGGTGACCAACGAGGCGCGCAGCGTCGCGAGCCTGTTGCTGTCGCTGGTGTGACTCCCCCTCCTGGCACCCCACGATCATCCGGGGCATGCTGCGCCATCGCCCAACCACGGAGAAAGCGACCATGAGCTATCTGCACACCATGCTGCGCGTCGGCGACCTCGAGCGCAGCGTCAAATTCTACACCGAGATTTTCGCCATTCGGCGAAGGCGGCACCGAGCTTGAGCTGACCTATAACTACGGCACCGAGAGCTATGACGTCGGCAGCGGCTTCGGCCATCTCGCCTTCGGCATGCCCGACGTCTACGGCGCCTGCGAGAAGATGCGCGTCGCCGGCGCCAAGATCACCCGCGAGCCCGGCCCGGTGAAGTTCGGCACCACCGTGATCGCCTTCGTCGAGGACCCCGATGGGTACAAGATCGAGTTGATCGAACGGAAGTAGGAGTAAGGGAAGGGCTTCTTTTTAAAAAAAGAAACAAAAACTTTTTGTCCGTTTGCTCCGCCCCGTCAGGGGAGAGCGCGCAGCCAACGGAGAGAAGTTTTTTGCTCCTTTTTTTCAAAAAAGGAGCGCTTCCTTGCCTACCCATTGATCGTTGCCGGAATACCGGTCCAGGATGCCGACACCATCACCCAGGGAGACAAAAATGCGCCGCAGGGATGTCCTGAAATCGACCGCCGCCGCCTCTTTCGCGTTGGCCACACCGAACCTCGCATTCGGCCAGGGGGCAGCCAAGACGCTGAAATTCGTCCCCCACGCCGACCCCGCCTCGCTCGACCCGGTGTGGACGACGGCCGATATCACCCGCAACTATTCGCTGGCGGTCTATGACACGCTCTACGGGCTCGATGCTCAGCTTCAGCCGCAGATGCAGATGGTCGGTGGCGAGCGGATCGAGGACGGCGGCAAGCTGTGGACGCTCACGCTGCGCGACGGGTTGAAATTCCACGATGGCACACCGGTGCTGGCGCGCGATTGCGTGGCCTCCATCAAGCGCGGCGCGAGCCGCGATCCGCTGCTGAACCTCGTGCTCGACCGCTCCGACGAGATCGTCGCAGTGGACGACAAGACCATCCGCATCCGCCTCAAGAAGCCCTTCCCCCTGCTGCGCGATGCGCTGACCCAGGCGCCGGCCTCTATCATGCCGGAGCGGGTGGCACAGACCGCGGGCACGGTGCAGATCACCGAAACCATCGGCTCCGGCCCCTACCGCTTCCTTACCGGCGAGCGGGTGCCGGGCGCGAAAATCGTGTTCGCCCGCAACGACGCCTACGTGCCGCGCGCCGAAGGCGTTGCCTCGTACACCGCCGGCCCCAAGATCGCCTATTTCGATCGCATCGAGTGGCACATCCTGCCTGACCCCGCGACCATCGCGGCCGCGCTGACCAACGCCGAGATCGAATGGTGGGAGAACCCGGCGATCGACCTGCTGCCGAGCCTCAAGCGCGACAAGGCGATGGTGGTGAAGAAGATCGACCCCTACGGCTCGATCGGCTGCCTGCGCTTCAACCATCTGCACGCCCCGTTCGACAAGGCGGCGGTGCGCCGCGCGGTGCTGTCGGCGTGCAACCAGGACGAGTTCATCCTCGCCTTCGCCGGCGCCGAACCCTCGATCATCAACAACCCCTGCGGCCTGTTCTCGTCGGGCTCGCCGCTGGCCAGCAATGTCGGCACCGAGGCGGTGGGGCGGCTGTCGAAGAACCTCGACCAGGTGAAGAAGGACCTCGCGGCGGCCGGCTACAACGGCGAGAAGGTGGTGCTGCTCGGGCCGACCTCGATCCCGGTGCTGCATGCCTACTCGCAGGTGGCGGCGGATCTGCTGAAGCGGATCGGCATGAACGTCGACTACCAGGCCCTCGAATGGGGCACCGTGGTGCAGCGCCGCGCCAGCAAGGAGCCGATCGACAAGGGCGGTTGGAACATCTTCATGACCAACCTCGGCGGCAACGGCAACGTCTCCCCGGCCTCGGCCTCGGCGATCCGCAGCGGCCAGGCGGCGTGGTTCGGCTGGCCCAACATGCCGAAGATGGAGACGCTGCGCGACCAGTGGCTCGATGCGCCGGATCTGGCGTCGCAGAAGTCGATCGGGCTCGACATGCAGAAACTGCTGTTCGAGGAAGCCCCCTACGTGCCGCTCGGCTACTACGCGGGGCCGACCATCCACCGCAACTCGATCAAGGACGTGCGGGATGGGTTCCCGCAGATGTATGGGGTGAAGCGGGCCTAGCCTCCCTCGCCCCCGGTTGCGCCCTTGCCTGCTGTAATGTTACGCTACAGCCAAGAGCGCGCCGGGGGGGGCATGGGCAGGAAGTTGATTGTCTTTGCGGACGGTACTGGGAACAGTGCCGAAAGCACAACAAAGACCAATGTCTGGCGCCTGTATGAGGCGCTGGACCTTACCAGGGACGACCAGATTGCCGTTTTCGATGACGGCGTCGGTACCCAGTCGTTCAAGCCGCTGCGCTATCTCGGCCTCGTCTTCGGCGTGGGCCTCAAGCGCAACGTGCTCGACCTCTATAAATTCCTTTGTCGCAACTATAACGCCAACGGTCGAACCGACGACGAGGTCCACGCTTTCGGCTTCAGCCGCGGCGCGTTCACCATCCGGGTGCTCGCGGCACTGATCGATCATCAGGGAATCGTACGCTACGATTCAGACGAGCAACTCGATCGTGATGCGCAGTCGGTTTATCGCGCCTACCGGAGCGATTCGCGCAGTGCCTGCGCGTCCAACGAACTAAACAATGGCAGTGCGCAGGCGGATGGCCACGATTGCCGGAGCAACAGACGCACCAAGAATGACCGCCCTGCGACAATGGTCGTGACCGGCGTGGTGCTGGGCGCGCTGCTCGGCGCGATCGACTGGACGAAGCGCAAACTCATGGGCGCCGGCGCTTTGGAGCCACTCGAAAAGCGACTCAAACGGAAGCCAACAATCAAGTTTGCCGGTCTGTGGGACACTGTTGCCGCCTACGGGCTGCCGATCGACGAACTGACCCGCGCGGTTGACCGGTGGGTCTGGCCTATGTCGCTGCCCGACACGAACCTGCCCGCGATTGTCGAGAACGCCCGGCATGCCCTTTCGCTCGATGACGACCGCCGCACGTTTCACCCGATTCCCTGGCCCGAGACCGCAAGGCCGCGACGCTATGACCAATCGATCAAGGCCGAGAGGAAGGTACAGGTCTGGTTCGCCGGGGTCCATGCCAATGTCGGCGGCGGCTATCCGGACGATCGTTTGGCCCATATTCCGCTGTGCTGGATGATCGAGCAGGCCCAACATTTCGGCCTGCGTTTCAAGGACGAACTCGTCCGCCACTACCGTGCCGTCGCCTCCGATGACGGGCGCCAATACGATTCCCGTGCCGGTGCCGGAAACTTGTACCGCTACCATCCGCGCAGCCTGACGTTACAGATGGCCATCACCAAGCCGGAACCGAAAATCCCGGACGGCGGGCCGAGCAACTGGCGCGTCCCGCTGGTCCACCACAGCGTCATCACCCGGATGGCCAGCGGCTTCGACAACTACGCCTCTGTTGCAATCGACTGCAATATCGACATCCTCGATACTGGAGGCATTCCCCGCCGCTTCCAAAATACCAATCCAGTAGGGGCAAGCGACGCTCAGTTAGCGATCAATAAATTACTCGATTCTGGGAATAAACCAGAATTTAACCGGGAGAAACGTGAAGCGAACCTCGAAAGCGCGCTGGATCTCGTTTGGTGGAGGCGCGCGCTCTATTATCTCATGCTCATGCTATCGCTCGCGCTGGTTCTCCTCCCGGTCGTCAAGGCGGCCCTGGTAGCGCTCGAACAATACGACCCCTTGGCTGAAAGCGTGACCTCGGCCAACTCTCACGAATCCCCTCATTTCAATTCAGCCTGATCTAGCCCCGATTCGCGGCTGTCCCGTAGAGGCTGCGTTTCATCGCGGGGCGGGTTGGAACAATGGTCAAGGCGGCGCGTTTCGGGGAGATTCGCGGCTTCATCGGC
>JAPLOH010000239.1 GCA_026400845.1 Alphaproteobacteria bacterium | reverse complement strand
CCGTCGGCCAGACCCGCACCGTCACCCTCCATTACGGCGTCTCCGACGGCACCGCGGTCTCCTCGGCCACCGCCGTCTTCACCATCGCCGGCACCTACGACGCCCCCATCGTCTCCGGCCCCGTCCTCGCCGACGTTATCGAAGACAGCGCGCTCATCTCCATCGACGCGCTCGCCACCACCACCGACCTGAACCCCAACGCGATCCTCACCATCACCAACCCGCCCCCGTCGGTCGACGGCGCCGAGCTCGAGTTCGAAGGCCCCGACGACATCGGCGGCCACGGCCTCACCGGTGGCCACGGCCAAGGCGGCCTCGCCATCATCGGCGCGCCCGACTCCCACACCGGCATCGACGGCGCCGAGGACGTCTCGGGCGAAGTCGAAGTCGAGGTCGAAGCCCCCGAAGCCGAGCCCCTCATGGTCGGCGGCTCCTACAGCTTCGCCGCCCTCCCCCCGGGCGTCACCTTCGACGCGCCGACCAACAGCTTCGTCGTCGATCCCACGGACGCCGCCTTCCAGTATCTCGCCGCCGGCGAGCAGACCACGATCACCATCCACTACGGCGTCTCCGACGGCACCGTCGTCACCTCCGCCTCCGCCATCATCACTCTCACCGGCACCAACGACGCCCCCGTCGTCACCGGCAGCGTCGGCCCGCTCAACACCCACGAGGACGGCGGCGCCCGCGGCTACTCGCAGATCGGCCTGCTGAGCAACGTCACCGACGTCGACTATTCCGACACGCTCACCGCCATCCTGCCCGACACCCTGCCGACCGGCATGTCGGCCGTCACCCTCGCCGGCGCCCTCGTCGCCATGGCCGACCCCAACGCCCCCGGCGGCGTCTCCAACGTCATGGCCCCCAGCACCCAGGGCCTGATGATCAACCCCGCGGATGCCAGCTTCCAATCGCTTGCNNNGCGAGGAGCTGATTGTCCAGGTCCCCTACACCGTCACCGATGGCACCGTCTCCGTCGCCGACATGGCTGCGTTCCGTGTCGTCGGCACCAACGACGCCCCGGTCGTAAGCGGCCCGCAGTCCGTCGCCCTGACCGAGGACGACGCCCCCGTCAGCCTCGGCGGCCTCGCCAACGCCAGCGACGTCGACCACGGCGCAGTGCTCACCGTCACCAACCCGCCCGGCAACGGCCCGATCGACAGCGCCAACGACCTCGCCGAAACCCCGCCCGCCGCCCTCCCCGGAGCGCCCTTCGATACCACCAGTCTGCCCAACGGCGTCACCTTCGATACCGCCACCGGCGCCTTCGTGCTCAACCCCGCCCACCCCGCCTTCCAGTCCCTCGCGGCCGGTCAGGTGCAGACCCTCACCATCAACTACGGCGTCACCGACGGCATCGCCACAACCGCCGCCTCCGCCACCTTCACCATCACCGGCACCAACGACGCCCCCGTGGTCAACGGCCCGGCCGTCGCCAGCGCCGTCGAGGATGGCGGCGCCAACGCCATCAACCGCTCCGGCCTGCTCGCCAACATCACCGACGTCGACACGGGCGACACCCTCTCCATCGAGATCGACAACACTGCCCTCCCCGCCGGCGTCACCTACCACCACGTCCCCGGCTTCACGACGGTCTCCACCGTCACCTACTACGGCTTCACCCAGATCATCACCGTGCCGACCGTTGATACCCTGACCATCGACAGCTCGGACTCCGCCTACCAGAGCCTCGCCGAAGGCGAGACCATCGACGTCATCGCCGGCTACACCGTCAGCGACGGTACCGTCTCGGTCGCCGCGCAGGCGATCTTCCACATGACCGGCAGCAACGACGCCCCGACCGTCGCCGGCGCCGTCTTCACCGCCGCCGTCGAGGACAGCCCGGCCGTCATCGTCGATGCTCTCGCCGAAGCGTCTGACATCGATCACGGCGCCGCGCTCTCGGTCGTCGCCACCCCGCCGCCCGCCAGCCATGAGGTCGAGAACTTCCTGAATGCCGCCGGCGTCGCCGAAGGCGCCGCCCCGCCGCCCGCGCCGATCCTGCCCTTCGATCCCACCACCCTGCCCGCCGGCATCTCCTTCGATGCCGCCACCAACAGCTTCGCGATCGACGCCTCCGACCCCGCCTACCAGGTCCTGTCCGCCGGCCAGACCACCCAGATCGTCGTCAACTACGGCGTCTCCGACGGCATCGCGGTCACCGCCGCCTCGCTCGCCTTCACCGTCACCGGCACCAACGACGCCCCGCTCGCCGCCGGCCCCGTCACCGGCCTCTTCGTCAACGAAGATGGCCAGCCCGGCGCCTATGACCTGCCGGCCCTGCTGTCCACAACCACGGACGTCGACCAGAGCGACACGTTAAGCGTCATTATCGATCCGGCCAGCCTGCCGGCGGGGGTGAGTTATGTATCGACCCCGGAGACGGTCATCCCCGGCCACGTCATGCCAAGCTTCGTCATCCCCGCCGGCCCCCGTGGCACCAGCTGGGGCGCCTATGTCTACCCGGCGCAATTCGTTCCCGCCCAGGTGATACCGGACCAGATTGTGCCGGCCACCTCCAAGCTCTCGATCGACCCGTCGAACGCGGCGTTCCAGAGCCTCGCTGAGGGCGAGGAGGCGCAGATCGTCGTCCACTACCAGGTGACGGATGGGATGATCGCCGTCCCCGTCGATGCGGTCCTGACCGTCAATGGCATGAACGACGCCCCGGTGGTCTCCGGCATCGTCGCCGGAACGGCCACCGAAGGTGGCGCATCCGCCACGCTCAGCGCCTTGGCCAATGCCAGCGACGTCGACCACGGCACCGTGCTGCACGTGATGGGCACGCCGCTGGCCCCCGTGCTCCAGGCGATCGGGGTCGGCCCGGACAGCCCGCAGGACCTGACCGAGGCCACGGCGCTCGCGGCCGCCGCGCCCCTGCTCTCGCTGCCTTTCGACCCTACGACCCTGCCCGCCGGCGTCACCTATGATGCAGCCGCCGAGAGCTTCAGCCTCGATCCGACCAACATGGCCTACCAGCATCTCTCGCTGGGACAAACCACGACGGTCAGCGTGAATTACGGCGTCAGCGACGGCATCACCACCACTGCCGCCAAGGCCAGCTTCACCGTCACCGGCACCAACCAGGCCCCCGTCGTCGGCAGCACCCCCGCTTACGTAGCCGCCGAGGACAGCGCCGCCGTCACCCTCAACCCGCTCGCCAACGTCACCGACGTCGACCAGCTCGACGTCCTCAAGGTCGTCGCCGCCCCGCTCCCCGCCGGCATCCGGCTCGTCACTATCCCGGGTGCCTACTACCAGCCCCCGGTTACCATCACGACTTTCAACCCCGCGGACGCCAGCTTCCAAAGCCTCGCCGCCGGTGAGACCGAAACAGTGGTCTGGAACTACACCGTCACCGACGGCCACGTCTCCGTCGCCGACAGCGCCAGCTTCACCGTCACTGGCGTCAACGATGCCCCGATGCAGACCGGCTTCATGGGCGCGGTCGTCACCGAGGACGGCGCCGCTGCCGCCGCCGACGGCCTCGCCGGCATGGTCGATGTCGACCACGGCTCGGTGATCTCGCTGGTCAACGTGCCGGCCATCCTTCCTGCCGGCGTCACCTTCGATGCCGCCAGCCACAGCTTCGCCATCAACCCGGCCGACGCCGCGTTCCAGGGGTTGGCCCAGGGCGAGGTGCTGAACGTCTCGGTCCCATACGGCGTCACCGACGGGTTGGCCACCACCACGGCTCATGTCGACTTTGCGGTGATCGGGGTGAATGACGCGCCGGTCGTCACCGGGCCGGTGACCGGGTCGCCAAATGAGGATGGCACCGTCGTCACCGTCGTCGCTCTCGGCAACGCCACCGACATCGACGGCTCCAAGGCCAAGGACGGGCTGCACGTCACCGGAATGCCAGCGGTATTACCGGCCGGCGTCGACTACGACGCGGCGACGCAGCGCTTCAGCCTCGATCCCTCGAACGCGGCCTACCAGTCGCTCTCGCTCGGCGAGACCGCCACGGTGTCCGTCGGCTACTCCGTCTCTGATGGCTATGTCGACGTGCCGACTTCGGTGGTTTTCTCCGTCTCCGGACGCAACGATGCCCCGGTTGTCTCGGGAGCCGTGCAGGGCGGCACGGTCACGGCGCAAGGTTCCCCGGTGACGATGAACCTGCTCGCCAACGCCTCGGACGTCGATCACCTCGATACGCTGACCGTCAACGCCACCGGCGGCAACAAGGTGACCGCGACCGTATCTTCCGGCATCTGGGCGGCGCCTGTCGCCTTCACTGTCGCCAACAACCAGGTCACCGTTGATCCGAAGCAGTTCGCGACCCTCGGGGTCGGCAAGACTGTCGGGCTCTCCTTCGGCTACCAGGTGACTGACGGTAATCCTGGCGGCAGCGTAGCGGACACCGCGTCGCTCACGATCCAGGGAAACTATGCCGGCCCAACCGGTGTGGCGCTCACCGCCGCCACCTCCTCGCTGGCCAAGGCGCAGTCGGGCAGCGGCATCGGCTCGAAGTCACTGCTCATCAATGTGGCGCAGACCGGCGGCCTTGCCGGCGACGCCTACAGCTACACGCTCGGCGGTGCCGGCGCGGCGGCGTTCACTCTCAGCACAACGAGCGGCAACGCCCAGATTTCCACCGGCAACAGCCCGGTGGTTGGCGCGGCCGGCGGCAAACTCTATGCGCTGAGCGTGATGGCAACCGACACAACGGCAGGGATGAGCACTGCTGCCTCACCGCTGAACGTAGTGGTCGGTCAGGGTTCCGGCGCCGGGGTAGTAAACCTCGCCGCCCTGCCATCGATGGCCACGGCCGCGCCGACCTTCGTCTATGATCTGGGCGGTTCAGACCAGATCAACGGCACCGGCATGACCGGGAGGCTGCTGATCGATGGCGGCCAGGGTGCCGACGTGATGACCGGAGGCTCGGGTGCGAACACCTATCTCTACGGCGCGACGACGGACTCCACGATCAGTGCGATGGATATCATCAACAATTTCCATGTTGCGTCCGACCTGATCGACCTGACTGGGCTCGGCACCAAGTTCACCGCGGTCGGCGCCCTGGCGACCGGCGCGACCAGCCTTGCCGGCACCTCGGTCGGCTGGCAGACCAGCGGTGGCAACACCTTCCTCTACGTCAATACGACGGGTAAGAGCCAGGCGCTCGGTTCGGCGTCGATGAAGATAGAGCTGATCGGGGACCCCTCGTTGGTGGCGGGCAACATAGCGCACTTCTGACACGGCTTTGTCCCGGGGCGCCGTATGCCCATCGCAGCCGAGGCGCTGATGGAACTCCGATGACGCTGCTTTCGGGTCTCACCCGGCTGGATCACCAGTTCTACACGCCGGTGTAGCCGGGCTGCCGCCGCGGCACCCAAGCCCCTCACCCCGCCCCTGGTTCGCGTCGCAGCCGAAGCCCGCAAGCGCGGGGGAGGGAGAAGCGAGCGGAGAAAAGTTTTTTGGTTCTTTTTTCTGAAAAAGAACGCCTTTCTCCCTACCCCTGATCCAACGCCCGCCGCAGGGCGATCATATCCGCCCAGGCATCCCGCTTGGCGCCGTGGGTGCGCAGCAGGTAGGCCGGGTGCAGCATCGGCAGGCAGCGGACGGGGGCGTCGAGGCCGGGGAGCGCGAGGTCGAGCCAGCGGCCGCGCATGCGGGTGATGCCGGATTTGGTGCCGACGACCGATTGAACCGACATGTTGCCGAGCAGCACCAGGTGCTTCGGCCGCACCAGCGCGATGTGGCGCAGCAGGAAGGGCAGGCAGACGACGATTTCCGAATCGGTCGGGTTGCGGTTGCCGGGCGGGCGCCAGGGGATGAGGTTGGTGATGTAGCAGCGCGTTCGGTCGAGCCCGATGGAGGCCAGCATGCGGTCGAGCAACTGGCCGGAGGGGCCGACGAACGGTCGACCGGCGCGGTCCTCCTCGGCGCCGGGGCCTTCGCCGACCAGCATGAGGCCGGAGGCCGGGTTGCCGTCCCCAAAGACCAGGTTGGTGGCGGTGGTGGCGAGCGGGCAGCCGTCGAAGACAGCGAGCGCGGCGCGGAGGTCTTCGAGCGTGCGGCAGTTTGCCGCGATATCGCTCGCCCGCTGGGCCGGCATCGGCAGGGCGGCAGGTGCGGCGGCGGTTGGCGCCATGACAGGGCGCGGGGTTTCGGCCGGCGGGGCGACCTCGACGGCACGGGGGCGGGGGGCGGGCGCGGCGAAGCGATCGACCGGCGCATCGTCCAGCGCCTCGTCGGCCCCCCATTCGATTTGCAGCCGCAATGCCGCCAATGCATCCATGCCGCATCTTTTCCCGGCGCGCGTTATTTTGCCAGCTTGTTTTGCGCAACGCCGCATCCGCCCCTAGATTATCACCCACGCCCCTGTGTCCGGGCGGCAGCAGAGGGAACGGATATGGCCGACGTCGTGCGCGAGCAGATGGAATTCGATGTGGTGATCGTGGGTGCCGGCCCGTCCGGCCTGTCCGCCGCGATCCGCCTCAAACAACTCGCGCCCGACGCGGCGATCTGCGTGGTGGAGAAGGGCGGCGAGGTTGGTGCGCACATCCTCTCGGGTGCGGTGATCGAGCCGCGCGCGCTCAATGAATTGCTGCCGGACTGGCGGGAACTCGGCGCGCCCCTTACCACCCCGGCCGCCGATGACCGGTTCCTGTTCCTCACCAAGAATGGCGCCATACAGCTGCCGACGCCGCCGACGCTGCACAATCACGGCAACTACATCTCCTCGCTCGGCAACGTGGTGCGCTGGCTCGGTACCCAGGCCGAGGCGCTGGGGGTGGAGATCTACCCCGGTTTCGCCGCCGCCGAGACCCTGATCGAGGACGGCCGCGTGGTCGGCGTCGCCACCGGCGACATGGGCATCGAGAAGAACGGTGAGCCCGGCCCCAACCATCAGCCGGGCATGGAGCTGCGCGCCACCTACACGATCTTCGCCGAGGGCTGCCGCGGCAGCCTGACCAAGAAGCTGTTCGACACCTTCAACCTCCGCAAAGGCGTCGACCCGCAGACCTACGGCATCGGCATCAAGGAGCTGTGGGAGGTGCCGAAGGAGACCCACAAGCCCGGCACCATCATCCACACCGTCGGCTGGCCGGTGACGACGGACGTCTATGGCGGCTCGTTCCTCTACCACTGGGGCGAGAACATGGTCTCCTACGGCTACGTGGTCGGGCTCGACTACAAGAACCCTTGGCTTTCCCCCTTCGAGGAGATGCAGCGGCTCAAGACACATCCCGAGATGCGCAAGCATTTCGAGGGCGGGCGGCGCATCGCCTACGGCGCGCGGGCGATCAGCGAAGGCGGCTTCCAGTCCCTCCCCAAGCTGACCTTTCCCGGCGGTTGCCTGGTGGGCGATACCGCGGGCTTCCTCAACGTGCCGAAGATCAAGGGCACTCATACCGCGATGAAATCCGGCATGCTGGCCGCCGAGGCGGTGGCCGAGGCGATGGCGGGTGACCGGGCGGTGGAGCCCTACACCTATCCCGAGAAGCTGCGCGAATCCTGGCTGTGGGACGAGCTGCACAGTGTGCGCAACATTCGCCCTGGCTTCGCCAAGTTCGGCTTCTGGGGCGGCATGATCAACGCTGCGATCGACACCTACGTGTTCCGAGGCAAGGCGCCGTGGACGCTGCATCTGCCGCATGCCGACAACGAAACCCTGATGGAGGCCGATGCCGCCCAGCGCATCGATTATCCCAAGCCCGATGGCAAGCTGACCTTCGACCGCAACTCCTCGGTGTTCATCTCCAACACCAATCACGAGGAGAACCAGCCGGTCCATCTGCAACTGCGCAATCCCTCGGTGGCGATCGATCTCAACTGGAACAAGTACCGCAGCCCCGAGGCGCGCTACTGCCCGGCCGGCGTCTACGAGATCGTCGGCGTCGAGGAAGGCGAGCCGCGGTTGCAGATCAACGCGCAGAACTGCGTGCACTGCAAAACCTGCGACATCAAGGACCCGAGCCAGAACATCGACTGGGCGACACCCGAGGGTGGTGGCGGGCCGGCGTATCCCGGCGGGATGTGAAAGCAAGCGGTTCTTTTTTGAAAAAAAGAACCAAAAAACTTTTTCTCCTCGCTTCGCACTCCCCGCGGAGAGTGCGAAGCAGATGGACGAAAAGTTTTTGCTTCTTTTTTCAAAAAGAAGCGCTGCCTTCCCCCTCGCTGCCCAAAGCCAGCGCCCGCGCATAAACCTGCTTGCGCGGCAGCCCGGTCGCCGCGGTCACGATGGCGACGGCCTCTTTCAGCCGGTGGCCGTCGAGGGCGCTACGGAGGCGGCGATCGAGATCGTCGTCATCCGGCGCCGCATCGCCGGCGGGGGCAACGACGATGGTGATCTCGCCGCGAGGCGGACGGGCGATGAAGCCGGCGGCGAGGTCGGGCAGGGTGCCGCGGCGGATTTCCTCGAAGCGCTTGGTGAGCTCGCGCCCCACCGCCGCCGCGCGTGGGCCGAGCACGGCGGCGAGGTCCTCCAGGGTTTCCACCAGCCGGTGGGGGGCTTCGTACCAAATCAGCGTGGCCGACAGACCAGCCACCTCGGCCGCGCGCAAGCTGGCGAAGCCGGCCCGCCGCGCGGCGCCCTTCGGCGGGGGGAAGCCGAGGAACAAAAACGGGTGCGGCGGAAGTCCGGACAAGGTAAGCGCCAGCAGCGCCGCATTCGCGCCGGGCAATCCGCCGACCGGCAGTCCCTCGGCGATCGCCGCGCGGACCAGGCGGTAGCCGGGGTCGGAAACAAGGGGGGTCCCGGCGTCGGAAATCAGCGCGACCCGTTTGCCCTCCCTGAGCATGGCGAGCACCTGGGCAATGCGGCCGTCCTCGTTGTGCTCGTGCAGCGCCATGGTCCGGCCGGTGACGCCGAAATGGCTGAGCAGGCGGGCGCTGGTGCGGGTATCTTCGCATAATATCGTGTCGGCGGCCTTGAGGGCGTCGATGGCACGCAATGTCATGTCACCGAGGTTGCCGATCGGCGTGGGAATCAGCACAAGACCCCCCGGCGTACTGCCGTGGAGTGGGCCGTCATCTGGGAGTGGGTCGAATGGTTCGTCGGACATGGTTTGCCTTTGCCGCCGCTCTTCTAGCACTAAGCGGCTGTGGCGGCGCCCCGCAACCGGCGGGCGGCTCCGCCGTGGCACAATCGGTGCTCGCCCCGCGGCCGGCGCCGAAGCCGGCGTCACCAACGGTCGCGCCGGCGGTGACGTCGGACGCGCTCTCCACCCGGGCACCGTCGGGCCGGCTGGTGGCCATTCTCGCCCCCCTAAGTGGCGCCAACGCCGAGCGTGGCGCGGCCCTGGTGGCGGCGGCCAAGCTCGCGATGGCACAGCCGGGCTCGCCGGCGCTCGAGGTGTTCGACACCGGTTCCACCGCCGAGGGGGCGGGGGCGGCAGCGAACCAGGCCATCGCGGCGGGGGCGGCGATGCTGATCGGCCCGCTTACCGCCGCCGAGACGGCCGCCGCGGCCGGTTCCGC
Source organism: Alphaproteobacteria bacterium (assembly GCA_026400845.1). GTDB lineage: Bacteria > Pseudomonadota > Alphaproteobacteria > Acetobacterales > Acetobacteraceae > CAIYPH01. Next base: position 5,403 of record JAPLOH010000239.1, on the reverse strand, counting down.
CACGTCGGCCGGTGTGCCGATGCTGGCCTTCACCAATGACACCGCCCAATCCAGGCCAGGCGTCTGGACGCTGGGGTTGACGCCCGCGCAGCAGGTCCGCCGGCTTGTCGGCGCCCTGGCCGCCCAGGGCAAGACGCGGATTTCCGCCGTTCTGGCGCAGGATGGCTTCGGCCAGGCGATGGGCACGGCGCTGACCGAGGCGCTCGCCGAGGCAGCCCAACCGCCACCGGTGATCCGCTTCCATGGCGGCACCATGCAATCCGCCAACACCACGATGCGCGAGGTGTCGGACTACAACAACCGCCGTGGTCCGATGGATGCCCAGATCAAGGCCGCCCGCGCGCTCGGCACGCCGGAGGGGCGCAAGAAGGCGGCCGAGTTGGTCAAGCATCCGATCCCGCCGCCGCCGATGGATGCGCTGCTGTTGTCGGATTTCGGCGACACCCTGCATACGCTGGCGAGCCTGCTGCCGTTTTACGACATCGATCCGCCGGCCGTGCGGGTGATCGGGCCGGTGCAGTGGAGCGCGCCCCAGGTGACCGGCGAGACGGAGCTCAAGGGGGCCTGGTATGCCGCGCCCGATCCGGCGCTGCGGGCCGATTTTGCCGCCCGCTACGCCGCCGCCAACGCTGGCCCGCCGCCCGGCCTCGCCGATTTCGCCTATGATGCGGCCAGCATCGCCCGGGCGCTGGCGATGCGCGGCGAGGGCTACAGCATGGCAGCGTTGTGCCGGCCCGAGGGGTTCGCGGGGGTGAACGGCGTGCTGGCCCTGCTGCCGGACGGGCGGGTGCGACGTGGGTTGGCGATTTTCGAGATCCAGCGTGGCGGAGCCACGGTGATCGACGCCTCGCCGGAGTCCCTGACCGCCCCCGGTATCTAGGCCATGCGCTTTGCCGGCATGTTCGCCGCCCTTGCCGCGGTGCCGGCCCTGGCACTCCTGGCGTTGTGGGGCGGCGGGTTTCTGGCGATCCTGCCGGCGGCGGCGGCAATGCTGGCCTGCCTGCTCGGCGCCGGGCTGACCACCGCCCTGCTGCGGCGGGATCTTGGCCGCCTCGCCGACCAACTCGCCGCCCGGGAACCCGGCGCGGCGCCGCCCGAGCGGCCGCTGCGCCCGCATCGCCGCCGGGATCGACCGTCAGGCTCGCCGCCTCGCCGCCCTCGCCAACGCGGCCGACGCCGCACGGCGATCGAGCGAGACCATCCTCGACTCGCTGCCCGATCCGCTGCTGCTGTTCGGCGAGGACCGTACCCTCTACCGCAGCAATGCCGCCGCCCGCGCCGCCTTCGGCGGCGAGATGGCCGCCGTGCTGCGCCACCCGCTGCTACGGGGCGCGATCGATCGTGCCTTCGCCACCAAGGCGCCGCAGACCGCCGATGTCACCCTGCCGGTCCCCGTTGCCAGGGAGGTCCAGGCCACCGTCATTCTGCTCGACCCGGTGCTGGCCGACGGCACCGCGGCGCTGGTGGTGCTGTCCGATCGAACGCGGGAGCGAGCGGTGGAGCGGATGCGCTCGGATTTCGTCACCAACGCCAGCCACGAGCTGCGCACCCCCCTGGCCAGCGTGATCGGCTTCATCGACACGCTGCGCGGCCCGGCCGCGGACGACGTGCCGGCGCAGCGGCGCTTCCTCGGCATCATGGCCGAGCAGGCGGCGCGGATGCACCGGCTGATCGACGACCTGCTGAGCCTTTCGCGCATCGAGCTGACCGAACATCAGCCGCCGGCCGACCGTGTGGACCTAGTAAAGCTGATCCGCAGCGTGGCCGCCGGTTTCGAACCCCGTCTCGCCGGCCGGTTACGGCTCGACATCGCCGAGGGGCTGCCAGCGGTGACCGGGGACGCCGATCAGCTCGCCCAGGTGCTGGGCAATCTGATCGACAACGCCGCGAAATACGGTGGCGAAGCGGGGGAGGTGCGGGTGAGCCTCGGTCCGCCGGCCGGCACGCGCTGGCCGGCACGGCCGGGCGTGCTGATTGCGGTCAGCGATGACGGGCCGGGCATTCCGCGCGCCGATCTGCCGCGCCTGACCGAGCGGTTCTACCGCGTCGACAAGGCGCGTTCGCGCGGCGTGGGCGGCACCGGGCTGGGGCTCGCCATCGTCAAGCACATCATCAACCGCCACCGCGGCCAACTCGCCATCGACAGCGAGGAGGGCCGGGGCAGCATGTTCAGCGTCTGGCTGCCGGCAGCCGAAGGCTGAGGACTATTTCTGGCGGGCGGCGACCCAGGCGATGATGCGGCGGCGGAAGATAAACGCGGCGGCGGCAACGGCGATGGCGCCGAACCACATCGCCTCGGTCGAACCGTCCCCGCCGTCGGGGGAGAGGCCGAAAAGAGTTTCAAAGAAGTCCATGTGTGCGCTCCTGGGTCGAGTTGTGGGGGTAAGTGAAGCGGTTCTTTTTTGAAAAAAAGAACCAAAAAACTTTTATCCGTTTGCTCCGCTCACTCCGTGGAGAGAGCGGAGCCAGTGAGGAAAAGTTTTTGCTTCTTTTTTCAAAAAGAAGCGCTTCCTTCTTTGGGATCAAGCCCCGACATGGGGTCCGTTCCCCGCGGCGTGGTTGATGGCGGCGATGTCGGTTGCGATCAGGGTCTCGAGCCTGTCCAGTTCGCCGTCGAGCTTGCCGATCTTCTCGGCCACGATCGCGTCGCCCTGGCTGGTGGGCCGGTTGTCGGCGTTGGACACATAGGCCACCAGGGCGGCCAGCGTATCGGTCAGGCCGGAGGGGTTGCGCAACGTGTCCCGAGGCGAGACGCGATGGACGTCGACCAGCACACCTTCGATCCCCGTCAGCCCGTCGCCCGCCGCGCCGATCGCCGGGCCGAGGGCGGCATCAGGGCCGAGCCGGTCGGACAACGCGGTGAGCTGGCGCTTGAGGCGGCGGATGCGGTTGACCGCCGCATTGCCACGGCCGATGGCGGCGTTCAGCGTATGCAGCAAGGCGAGTTGCTCGGCGTAGTCCTTGTCGGTGGTGGCGAGGCGGGGGTCGCCGACCACCGTCAGTGGAACGCTATGGGTCACCCCGCCCACCGCGAGGTCGACGGTGTAGCTGCCCGGCGCCACCGTGGGGCCGGGCGCCCCATCGGGCTCGTTGACCAGCGGCTTGACCTTGAGGACGAACAAGCTGGCGTCGATCTTGGTCGGGCCGGGGTATTTGAGGTCCCACACGTAGCGGTTGAGGCCGGGTTTGGCGGTTGGCCGCTTGGCGATGCCGATGGTTTTGTCGTCGCTGCGCAAGGCGATCACCACATTGCCATGGGCGTCGCGGAAGGTCAGCGTCACCGGGCCGGCGTTCTCCTCCAGCCAGTAATGTAGCACCGCGCCGATCGGCGGGTTCTCGCCGATGTCGAGATATTCGCGCCGGCGCGAGCCGTCGGGCATCTCATGGGTGGTGATGGCGCCGGCAATGCCGAATGCCAGGGCAAAGGTCGTCCCCGGCTTGAGGCCGCCGAGGGCGGCGAAATGCAGCTTGGTGCGTACCGCCGTGCGGGGTGGCAGCAGGGCGGCGGCCGCGGCCGCGAGGCTGCGCAGCGGCGAGATGTCGTCAAGGATCCAGAACGCACGACCATGGGTGCCGGCGATCAGGTCGGTGCCCTTGATCTTGAGATCATAGACCGGCACCACCGGCAGCCCGCCGGGCAGCCGCGCCCAGCTTGCCCCGTCATCCGCGCTGAAATGCACGGTGGTTTCGGTGCCGACGAACAGCAGGCCGGGCTGCACCGGATCGGCGCGCAGCACGCGGGTGATTTCGCTGGCCGGGAAATCCCCGTTGATCGACTGCCAGGTCTTGCCGCCATCGGTGGTACGGAACAAATAGGGTTCGTAGTCGGCCAGCTTGTAGCGAGTGGCGGCGAGGTAGACGGTATCGGCATCGTGGGAGGAGATTTCGACGCAGCCGACATAGGCCAGCGCCGGCATGCCGGGCGGGGTTACATTCTGCCAGGACCCGCCGTCGTCACGAGTGACATGGACCAGCCCGTCATCGGTGGCGGCCCAGATCTCGCCCTTGCGGTGCTTCGACTCGACCACGCTGGCACAGGTGGCATGCACCTCGGCCCCGGCGCTTTCGCGCGTCACGTCGCCGCCGGAGTGATCCTGCCGGCTGGGTTCGTTGAGGCTGAGGTCGGGCGAGATCGGCTGCCAGCTCATGCCTTCGTCGCGCGAGCGGAACACGTGGTTGCCAGCGACATACAGCGTGCCGGGGTCATGCGGCGAGAACAGGATCGGGTAGGTCCAGGCGAAGCGGTATTTGAGGTCCCGCGGCGCCACCCCGGCGGATTGCTCGGGCCAGACGTTGATGAGCTGGATCTGCTGGGTGCGGTGGTCATAGCGCTGCAAGGCGCCGGCGCCGCCCGGGCTCGAACCCACGGCGCCGACATAGACGATGTTGTGGTCATCCGGATGCACCGCGATGAAGCCACTTTCGCCGGTGCCGGGGTAGAAGCAGTCGCCCAGCGTGATCGCCCCCCACACCGAGGCGGAAGGAACGGCGATCGAGGTGTTGTCCTGCTGGGTGCCGTAGACGTGGTAGGGATACTGGTTGTCGACGTCGATGCGGTAGAACTGGCCGGTCAACTGGTTGTAGATGCTCGACCAGGTGATGCCGCCATTGAACGTCACCTGGGCGCCGCCGTCATTGCCCTCGATCATCCGGCTGGGGTCGGCGGGGTCGATCCAGAGGTCATGGTTGTCGCCGTGCGAGGTCATGATCTCGGTGAAGCTGGCGCCACCGTCGGTGGATTTCCACATGTTGAGGTTGGTAACGTACGGGTCGGCGAAAACATGGGTGTAGTACCAGGGCCGGTGCATCAGGTCGCGGCTGTTGCAGACCAGCTTCCACTGGCCGCCGTAGTCGTCCGAGCGGTAGAGGCCGCAGGTCTCGCCCGCCGCCTCGATCAGCGCCCAGACCCGGCCGGATTGGGCGGGCGAAATGGTGACGCCGATTTTACCGAGCATGCCGCCGGGCAGGCCGGGGGCGGCGGTGATTTCCTCCCAGGTGTCGCCGCCATCCATCGAGCGGAACAGGCCGCAGCCGGGGCCGCCCGACGAGATGTTCCAGAAGTTGCGCCGTGTCTGCCACAGGCTGGCGAACAGCACGCGGGGGTTGCCGGGGTCGATCGACATGTCGATCGCGCCGGTCTTGCTGTCGCGGTGCAGCACAAGCTGCCAGGTCAGCCCGCCATCCATGGTGCGATAGACGCCGCGATGGTCATTGTCGCCGAAAATGTCGCCCAGGGCCGCGACATAGGCGATGTCGGGGTTCTCGGGATGGATGCAGATGCGGCCGATATGCTTGGTCTCGGCGAGGCCCATATGCTTCCACGTGCGCCCGGCATCGGTCGATTTGTAGACACCATCGCCATAGGAGACGTCGAGCCGGATGGTGGTCTCGCCCATGCCGGCA
>JAPLOH010000030.1:4507-9195 GCA_026400845.1 Alphaproteobacteria bacterium | reverse complement strand
CAGGACGCGCCTTTCCGGCACCGCCACGGCAACGCTGAGGGCGGTTTCTATGCCCTCGGCGATTGCCACCGCCTCGCCTGGCGCAGCCTGCCCTAGAGGCTTGCCGGAAGCGCCGCGCCATAGCCGGATGCAGCCGCCGGCATAGCTGCCCAAGGTCATCTTGGCGTCTCGCAAGGGCGCCTTGATCCACCGCCCGCCCTCGTCCTCGGCAAGCCAGGTGCGATGCGTCGCGGCATGCTCGCCCGCCGCGTCCGATATCGCGGCCACCAGCGCCGGCCAGGCTCGCCCGCTCTCCGCGTTGTGCAATGCCGGATGAAACCGCAGGCTGCCGGGCTGGCGGCCAAGCTCGGCCAGATCAATCCCGCGCCCGGCCAGGTAGTGCGCCGCCGGAGTGCCCCGCAGCTCGGCACGGGCGGCCAGGAAGAGGCGCCGGGCGGCCCCGCGCCGTTCCTCGGCCTCCGCGTCGATCGGCGGCGGCCCGGCCGGCTGGCGGGCTTCCTGGCGGGCCTGGCGCACCGTCGCGGGTGCCCCAGGCGCCAGGCCGAGCCATCGCCGCGCCCATTCCATGGCGGGCTTGGTGTCGCCGGAGAACAGCACCGCCGCCACAAGGTCGAGGGCGTCACCGGCCTCGCCGGAGCTGAAATCCGACCACACGCCAGCCCGCGCCCCGGAAAGGTGCACCGCCAGGGACCGGCCTTGCTCGCCGGCCAGGCTGCCCACCCGCCATTCATGCCCCTCGCGCCGCCCGGCGGGCAGCAGCTCCGCCGCCAGGGCAGGCACACGGCCCGCCAGGGCGCGCGCCAGGTCCGCCGCGTCACCCTTCATCGTGCGGCGCCATGGTTGGGTGAATGCCATGCTCTGGGTAAATCAGATCGGCGGGCACTCGGAACGCGTTGAACAGCACCCTCCATGCAGTGTGCGCACTCGCGGCCGTCTCGACCATCACCAAGCGCCGTTCGCGGCGGACAAGGCGGAGGGCATGGCGATAGGTGGCAACATCAGCGCCAGCAGCATGGACTAGGCCAAACCTGGCCCAGCGCATCAGCGGCCGGAGGCCCGCCCATCCTGTCGGCCCGGACGTGCGGTAATCGTCATCACCAATCAGAACGATAGTGGGCTTGCCGGAGCGTTTGAGGGCGCCCATCGGCGGCACTTCACCCCGCAAGAGCATCGCGAAGGCAATTTCGCGCCGCTTGACGGCAAGCAGCAATTCCAGGTGCGCGCCATCGCCGGCTTGTGTCATCGCAGATATCATGCGGTCTATCACTGCCGCATCGCCCGAATGGGTATCGCTCATGCCGCACCCGCCTTCGCCAGTATCGGCGCGGACGTGCTCGCCCTCTGGCGGGAGGCAACCCAGGCTTGCAGGGCGTCCACCGCATACCCTATTCGGCGTTCCGAAAGTTGCACGTAGGGGGGGCCGTCGCCGGCCAATCGCAGCCGTTGCAGGGACCGGGGTGATAGATTGAGGCGCTTAGCGGCCTCCACCTCCCCGAGGATCATCAAGCTATCCGTCATTCGTGCGACTCCATGCCCGCGCAAGATCGCTTCGGGAGCACGGAGAACGACACAGGACCCGACATGGCGTCGGCCAAGAAGGCCAGGAAGGTCAGAAATTGAATTTCTGGCCTCACTCGAATTTCTGACCACTCGCACGATCGGCGCTGAATTCGTCGATCCATTCGCGAACCCAGTTGCGCACCGTCGAAGCGCCAAGTTCGTGTTCACCCCTACGCCCTGCAAGGGCCAGTATGTCGCGCTCTAGCACGGCCTGGCTCCCGTCCCCTCTCTGTGGAGCCCCGTTTTCCTCAAGCCATCGCATGGCGAATTCTTGCGCATTGGCCTTCATCGGCGATGGTTGCCTCCCGCGCTTGCTCTTCGTCACGGGCGGCGCAACTCCGGCGCGGTCAGGCTTGGCCGGCTTCCCACGCTCGTCAGACACAACGCGGGATGCATCAGCCACCGGAGCGGCCTGGCCAACCGGCGGCGCGATCGCCGCACCGTCACCGCCCGCGCTTGGCTCACCAGCGCTCACAACCCGAACGGCAACCAGCTCAGCACGTTGCGAGCCAGGTGCGCCAATCCACAATTTCCCACTCATGATATCGAGGTCAAAGAAGTCCCCGCTCACATAGTGATCACGCGAAATTTTGACCCGCTTTCCATCATGAAGCGCACCCCGAAAAGTCCCCGCAAACTGTAAATCCGATCTCTGGACTATGGCCCGGAGTAGACTGGCACTGAGAAGCACGAATAGCTTCGCCGCTTGCTCGCTCTCCCAGCACATCTTTTGCTGCTCAGGGAATAGGGCCTCGGCGGCCTCCATTAGGTCCCAACCATGCGGCGGCGGCATCCGGGGTGCCACGGGTTGCTGTTGCGGTTCCTCGGCCTCCGGTTGTGGCTGCCAATCCTCGGCCTCGCGCACGACATGGACTTGCCGATACACCGTCCCCGAGAGCTTCACTGCTAGAGGATCGGCGGGAACGCCTTCTCTGGCATCCCACTCATGCGGGCGAATCCACCGGAGCGGATTGGCCCCGGTCTCCGGCCTGCCGATCGCCCGCAACTCGCCTCGCCGCAATTGATCGTAGACCGAGTGCACAACGGCCCGCCTGGCCATCTCGGCGCGGCGCCTGACGGGCGCGGTTTGCTGGTCGTAAGCTTGCACCGCGTCGAGGCCGTCGCGTCCGCCGCCCTCGAACCATCCCGCCTTCGGCCTCGGCCTCAATGCGGCTAGCGCGGCATTCGCTGCATCACGCTCGGCGATTAGGTCCGGTGCGGCAAGCTCCGCGAAGGCTTGCGCCAGCGGCATCCCGATAGCCGCCGGATCGCTGTCAGGGTGCAGCTCGCCCGTGTAGGGCTGTTTTCTAACCATCGCCGCCTCATGCCGGCTCGCCCCATGTGTGATGCAGGACGGCGCGGCGGAGAGGGCATGAGGTCCCCCCGTTCGGCGGCCAAACCTAGCCGCGCCGGTTCGAATGCTGCGCAGAGTTGGCGCCGGTTGCAATCGCTGCTTGGCGATCGGCGGAGCGGCCAGGGGGCGGGCACAGGGCGCGGCCTGCATCATGCGCCGCCTTGTTCCTCGACCACCGCCAGCGCCAGCGCCCGCCGGAGCGTCGCCGCGTCGCGCCGCAGGGTCTCGGCGAGGAAGGTAAGGGCCTCGGCGCGCGATGCCTCCGATATGATCGCCTGCACCAGCAACACCGAGGCCGCGCCGTCCATCCGGTCGGGCACCGCGCGCACCAGTGCCCGCGCCCGCTGCGCCGGGCTGGAATGCAGCCATCCCGTATCGGTGAGGACCCCGGCGGGCGCCAGATCGGCCAGCGAATCACCCTTCGCCATCGGCCGGCGGGGCTTGCCTGCGCCGCTCATTCCGGCACCGCCGGGCGCGCCGGCTCGGCGGCCCACTGGCGGAGGAAGTGCGACCGATCGGAGGCCCACCCCAATTTGGCCGAATCAATCCCCGTCGTGTCGCTCAGCACCAGCGCCAGGCCGGCGAAGATGCGCATGAGCTGGCCCCCCAGCAATTCGCGCCGCTCCGGCGGGTGCTCATTGTTGAAAACGTCCGCCGCGATATCGAACCCGGCCACCGCATGCGCCAGGGCATCGGCCAGCGACCGGGGCTGAGTGGCCAGTATCTGGCTAAGCAGATCCTCGCACTGCGTATCAAGGTCATCCATCATCGCGCATAGCGCCTGGCTCTCGAAATCGGTTCGGGGAAGCCTGCACTGGCGCAAGTCCAAATGGTCATGGATGCGCCGGAGAATGGCATAGCGGCGCGCCAGGCTCTCCGCCGTCAGGGGATCGCCGCCGGGCTTGCGGCCGATCACGCGCGCACCGTGGCGATGGCGACCATGGCCAGCTCAGCGGCCACCACGCGGGCGCGGGCCTGGCGGAGCTGCTTGCGGGCCGCGTTGATCTTCTCGAAGGCTTCGGCCTGCCAGAAACGGCGCATGGCGGCCTTCTTGCCCTTCATGCGGTTCGTCTCGCCCAGCGCCTTGCAGGCACCGGCGAAGCGGGCCTCGATCATCGGCAGCATCTCCCGCGCCCGGCTCAGCTCCCAAGCCGCGTTGTCCGCCTCGGAGTAGCCGAACACCAGCGCCGCCGGCCGATACAGCGGCACGGAGCGGAGCGGGGAGGTAGCAGCGAGGGGGTTGCGGGACTGGTAGGTCATCGGGGTTGCTCCGGTATAACGATTATCGTTATATCTAGCGCCATTCGTTCATGCAACGCATATCGTTTACTTGAACGGAAAAATCCGTATCGCTATGGTGTCGGCCATGGCAACCATGCACCCCTCGACGTGCCGCGCCGGGCGCGGATTGATTGGCTGGACGCAAGAACAACTCGCCAGTGCGGCGCATGTTGGGCTTTCGACGGTCCGCAATTTCGAGGCCGGCCGGTCTGTGCCCGTGACAAACAACCTGTCAGCCATACAGGCCGCTCTAGAGGCCGCCGGAGTTGTGTTCATCCCCGAGAATGGCGGCGGGCCTGGCGTCCGGTTGCGGAAGGTCGCCCCGTCCTAGTCGGCGCGCCTTGGCGCATGACACCCCCTAAGCGCTGTCGCCACCGCGCCCCGATCCACCGCCGGCACTGGTGAGGCCGAGGGCGCCGCCGATTGCCGCCACGCCAGGGCCTCGACCATCGGCCGGCCCGGTCGAGGTCATCACCAGCTCGACCCCGCGCCA
>JAPLOH010000030.1:0-4479 GCA_026400845.1 Alphaproteobacteria bacterium | reverse complement strand
CGCGCCAGGCGCTCCACCGCCGGCCCTGGCAAGGCCGAGGGCGCCGCCGATCGCCGCCACGCCAGGGCCTCGACCACCGGCCGGCCCGGTCGAGGGCATCACCAGCTCGCCACTGCGCCAGGCGCTCCACCGCCGGCACCGGCGAGGCCGAGGGCGCCGCCGATCGCCGCCGCGCCAGGGCCTCGACCACCGGCCGGCCCGGCCGAGGGCATCACCAGCTCGACCACGCGCCAGGCGCTCCACCGCCGGACCTGGCAAGGCCGAGGGCGCCGCTCGATACAGCACCCTAAGTTCAACTGAGGGCGGCCCGGAAGCAGGGAGTGAGTTCAAGTCACACCCCCCAGCGCCCGCCCCGCGAGTTCGTCCCCAGCTCGCCCCCACGCCAAGCGCTCGACCCGCTGCCACTGGCAAGGCTGAGGGCACCACCGATCGCCCCCGCGCCAGGTCAAGGTATGGTCATGGCGGCCATACCTTCAACCACCGGGGCCATATGTTGAACATATACCCCCTGTAGTCGAGGGCATCGGCTGAAACGACACCCCACGGCCCGGCATCCTCCGACCGGCCGAAGGGGGGACCATGGCGGCCCCCCCTTGTGCTACCTCGTCCGCGTCTCTGTCTCACTAGGGCAAGCCCTAGTGATACGTCTCAGGCACCCCGAAATTGCGTCTCATACAAATTATATTTGCTATTTGGGACGCCATGCGGTTCTATGTCTAAGACTTCATTGAGACAGAAGGGACTCGCAATGCTCGTTGGATATGCCCGCACCAGCACCGTTGACCAAGAGGCCGGCCTTGCCGGGCAAGAGCGGGACCTTCGCGCCGCCGGGTGCGAGGAAGTCTTCGCCGAGCAAGTGTCGAGCGTCGCGCCGGAGCGGCCGGAACTGGCGCGGGCGCTGGCCTTCGCCCGCAAAGGCGATACCGTCGTTGTGACCAAGCCGGACCGGCTGGCGCGCAACACGGCGGACCTTCTCCGCATATCGGAAGAGCTGGCGGGGCGCGGGATCGGCTTGCGCATCCTCAGCATGGGCGGCTCGGAACTCGACACCAGCTCGGCAACCGGCAAGCTCATGCTGACCATGTTGGGCGCCATCGCGGCCTTTGAGCGGGAATTGATGCTAGAGCGCCAGCGCGAGGGCATCCGCAAGGCCGCCGATGCCGGCAAATACAAGGGCCGCGCCCCCAGCGCCCGCCGCCAGGCCGAGGAAGTCCACCGCCTGCATGGCGAGGGCATGAAGCCTACCGCCATCGCCGCGCAACTCGGCATCGGCCGGGCCAGCGTCTATCGCATCCTCGGCGCGCCGGAGGGCTAGCCGCCGGCGCGCCTGGCGGGGCGTCACGCCTCAGCCTCGCCGGGTGCAGCGACCGCCGCGACCTTCAACACATGCGCCGCCCATAGCTGCATCGCGGCTTCGCGTTCTTCGTAGAACTCATGGCGTTGATACACCGCCGCCACTCCCTGAATTGCGCCTTGCACATGGTTCAACACCCTGTCGGCAACCTCCCACCGCGTCCCGAGCCTAGCGAGCACAGTTACTCCGGTCCGCCGGAAGTCATGAAGGCGCCACGGCACGATTGCCGCCGGCTCGGCCCTGGCCTCGGCCGCCTGTTTTGCTCGTTCCTCTGCCATCCCGGCTTCAAGCCGCGCCTTGGCGTGACTGAATCCTGATATCGGCGTTTTCCCGGTCGTGGTGAAAACCAGATCAGCGCCCGCAACGCGCGGCAAAGCCGCCAGGATCGCCCGTGCCGGTTCCGCCAGATGCACCAGATGCGGTTTGCCGTTCTTCGTTCGCGCCCCCGGTAACTCCCAAGTCTCAAAGCCTGGCGCCAGCTCGACCCATCGCATGGCCGCTGTTTCGCTGACCCGCTGCAACGTCAGCAGTAGGAAACGAAAATAGGCATCCCAGGGCCACCCCATGCGGCCGGCTTCCCGCCACACTTCACCCAACTCGGCGTCAGTTAGGTAGCGTTCGCGTGGCGCCTCGCGCCCCTCAAGGCGAATGCGCGCGAAGGGGTTCTCTGGCACCAGCTCACGCGAAACCGCCCAGCCATAGAGCGCGGAGCCGTAAGCCTTCACCCGCCGAGCCATCGTCGGCGCGGGTTTGGCCGGCCGGGGAGAGGCCCCTTTTCCGCGTTTTTTTGGCATCTCCACCGGCTCCGGCCGGCCGTCAGAGCCGAGCTTATCCAAGGCCCGCCGAAGTGTTTTCGCGTCGATCGCGTGCGCAGGGATGGCAAGTAGCGGGGTCAGGGATCGGCGGAGCGCCGCCGGACCCTCGCGCCGGTAATTCGCGCTGCGGTGCACCAACTGCTTGCGCTCCCACTCGGTAATCAACTTGTCGAGCGTCAGCCCGTCCGCCTCCCGTTGCGCACGGCGGGCACGCGAGGCCGCTTCCTCGGCTTCAATCTCGCTGTTGCGCATCGCGACGGGATCACGGCCAGCCTGCACTTCGCCGCGTGCCACCTCGGCCAGGCGGCGGGCATGCGCTGGCGTGATCTCGCCGAACACGCCAAGCCGGAGTCGGCGGACCTTGTTGCCGCGCCGATACTGGAACACGAACACCTTGGTTCCGGCTTGTGTGACGCGGACGGAGAAGCCCGGCAGCTCATCATCGAACACCAGACAATCCGCCCGGCCAGGCGGACACGTCAGCGCCTCAACCTCGCGCTTGCCGAGCTTCACCGGGTCGGCCTTGCTGCCTGGAACACATGGAACACATTCGGGGATGCCATGTGTTCCAGCCCTGAGGCTAAAAAGGACAATGAAATCATATATATATGTGATTGAGAACACATAGAACACATAGAACACATGGCTTTTACAGCTCCCTCGCCTCTGGCGTGAACAAAGCTGGAATAAGACCCGCTGATTCGAAACCCCCCGACCCGCTGATTTTTTCGCTGGTTGCTCTGCGGACTCACGGAGGACTCATCCGAACGGGTATTCTCTGCGTCACGTGGCGCACCATGGCGCGAACGCCTTGCAATAACCTATTGATAAGACGCCTTCTGTCGTCTCGTTTCATTTCCTGGCACAATTCCGGCAGCCTCTCTTAATCAGCGGGTCCCAGGTTCGAGCCCTGGTGCGCCCACCATCTTTCCCCCTAAAATCATTGATGATTTCTCCCTCGTGGGGAGGCCGCTCGTCTCGCGTTGATCATCCTGACAGGACATTGACAGGACATGGGGGCGAAATACCCCCTGCCTGCGGTCGGAGAGGCCCACACACAGAACCCGATTGAGACGGCCGCTACTCAGCTCAGACCAGGGATGAAGCGGTCTTGATTGGACAGGTGGTCGGGGAGGAAAGGGCGCAATCTATGGTCGTGCGTTAGGCTTGCCTCACTCATAGGGGGCATAGGTGGGTCAGATCAGGGCGGCAGGGACAATCGGAGGATTTCCGCGGTTGCATCGCGCTGCGGTTGGACGGGGCGGTACGTTCGCGGTGGCGCCCTTCACCACCAAGCCCGCCGGCGAAGGCGCCGGTCTCGGTCTGTCGCTGAGCCACGACATCATCGCCAAGCAGCACAATGGTAGTATCGCCGTGGAGAGCCGGGAGGGCGCGTTCACCGAGTTCACCGTCTCGATCCCCCGCGGCACCTCAGGAGACACGCCATGACGGTTCGAGTGCTGGTGGTCGATGATGAAACCGACGTGGAAGCGCTGTTTCGCCAGTAATTCCGCCGCGAGGTGCGCCAGGGGCTCTACACGATGGACTTCGCCTCGTCGGGCAAGGCGGCACTCGAAATCCTCGACAGCCATGAGGGCGAGGAGATCATTCTGCTGGTTTCCGACATCAACATGCTGGGGATGACCGGGTTCGAACAGCTGCCGGTGGTGAAGGCGCGGCGCCCCGATCTGCCGGTGTTCATGATCTCGGCTTATGGCGATCCGGCGACCGTTGCGTCGGCCCTCGCCCGGGGAGCCGACAAGTTCCTCAGCAAGCCAGTGGGTTTCCCGCAATTGAAGCTGGACATCACGGAGATGATCTCTCCGCCGTTACCCTCACGGACCTGGCCGAACATTCCCACATCAACCGCCCAGCACCCGCTTCAGCACATCAATCACCGACCCCTCGCCGACGAGCAGCAGAAGGACGATGACGCCCAGCACCGCCTCGATCCGCGCCAGCCGTGCATTGGCTTGCTTCCATCGCTCGTCGCAGACGACCTCGGCCCGGCGATTTGCCGGCCGCCGTCTTCAGTACCCAGCATCTGCGTTCTCGCTCACACCTGCTCGGTGGTCCGAAACGTCCTGGTTGGCCGAAAGGTCCCGCAAGCGGTTGCCGACGTCAAGAAACCCAGGCTGATGGCCCATAAATTCGCCTCCACTCGAAACACGTATCGAATCACCCATTCAGGCCCCGCTCAGAGGTTTCTGGAGGTGTCCACCTCCTCACGAATCCCCTCATTTCAATTCAGCCTGATCTAGCCCCGATTCGCGGCTGTCCCGTAGAGGCTGCGTTTCATCGCGGGGCGGG
>JAPLOH010000278.1 GCA_026400845.1 Alphaproteobacteria bacterium | reverse complement strand
TATCGCCCTCCGCCAGCGCGCCGTAGATCGCGTCACACAGCGCGTGGATGCCGACATCGGCGTCGGAATGCCCGGCGAGCCCCTTCTCATGCGGCACCTCGACGCCGCAGAGGACAAGCTTGCGGCCGGCCTCCAGCACATGCACGTCAAACCCGGTCCCGGTGCGGGGATGGAGCGGCGGCGCCAGCACGCGTTCGAGCCGGGCCTGATCTTCGGGATAGGTCATCTTGATATTGTCCTCGCTGCCGGCCACCAGCGCCACTTGGTGCCCGGCCGCTTCAAGCAAAGAGGCGTCATCGGTGGCGCCTTCCGGCATGGAACGGTGCAAGGCGAGCAGCAGCGGGAAGCGGAACCCCTGCGGGGTTTGCGCGCGGAACAGCAAGTCGCGCGGCACCGTGGTCTCGATCATCCCGGCCACACCGCGCTTCAGCGTGTCCGCGACCGGCACGGCAGGAATGGCGCCGTCATGCATGGCAAGAGCGGCGATCAGATCAGGGATGGTCGAGGCAGGGAAAAACGGCCGCGCCCCGTCATGCACCAGCACGAGATCGGGCGCATGATCGGCCAGCGCCTCAAGCCCGGCCCGCACGCTGGCCTGCCGCGTCACGCCGCCGGGCACAACCGGGAGATGCGGCAGCCCGGCCAGCGCCTCGCCGATTGCCGTCGCGTCGCCGACGGGTTGGAGCAGCGTGACGTCGCGCAGCAACTGCTGGGCGGCGTGCCGGAGCACGGGGTGGCCGGCAATGCGGACATATTGTTTGGGCAGCGCGGCGCCGAACCGGCTGCCGCTGCCGGCGGCGACCAGGACGGCGGCGATGCGGGGAGCGTGTGTGGAACGCGACATGGCGGCAAACTCGCCGCCGGCAGCCGATCCGTCAACGGTGGCGATGGATGCGCAATTGCAGGTTTACTGCGAGCAGACTAGTTATGCCCAAATCATGAGCATCCCTCTGCACGCTCCCGCGCCACGCCTGCGGCCGATCGATCTCGGCCGTGGCGTCGTCATCGAAGATCCGGTCATCCTCGCACCGATGTCGGGCGTGACGGATCTGCCGTTCCGCCGCCTCGCCCGCGCGCTGGGCGCCGGGCTGGTGGTCTCCGAGATGATCGCCTCCTGGGCGATGATCCGCGAGAACAAGGCGACGCTCAGGATGAGCGAGCTGGATGGCAAGCCAAGCTCCCTCCAGCTCGCCGGCTGCGATCCGGTGGCGATGGCCGAGGCGGCGCGCATCGCGGTGGATCGCGGGGCGGATATCGTCGACATCAATTTCGGCTGCCCCGTGAAGAAGGTCGCGGTCGGCCAAATGGCCGGCAGCGCGCTGATGCGCGACGAGGCGCTGGCCGGGCGCCTGCTCGAAGCCACCGTCCGCGCCGTCGATGTGCCGGTGACGCTCAAGATGCGCATGGGCTGGGACCATCAGAGCCTCAACGCCCCCAATCTTGCCCGCATCGCCACCGAAGCCGGCATCCGCATGCTGACGGTGCATGGCCGCACGCGGCAGATGCTCTACACCGGCACCGCCGACTGGGACTTCATCGCCAGCGTGAAGGCGGCGACCGACCTGCCGGTGATCGCCAATGGCGACATCGTCACCGAGGAGGATGCCGCCGAGGCGCTGCGCCGCTCCGGCGCCGATGGCGTGATGATCGGCCGCGGCTGCTATGGCCGCCCCTGGTTCCCCGCCGCCGTTGCCGAATTCCTGCGCACAGGGGAGAAGCGGGCGGAGCCCGATCTCGCCGCGCAGAAGCGCATCCTGCTGCTGCACTACGAGGGCATGCTGTCCCATTTCGGCACCGAGCCCGGGCTGCGCCTCGCCCGCAAGCACATCGCCTGGTATTCGCGCGGCCTCACCGGTTCGGCCGAGTTCCGCGCCACCGCGATGCGCACCAATGATGTACCGGGCGTGCTCGATCTCATCGACCGCTTCTACGACCCGCTGATCGAACGTGGCGCCACCCGCAACCAGAGCCGCGACGCCGTGCTGGCCGAGGCGGCGTGAAAGCGACCGTCGCTCGCGCCGCCCTCAGCCTGATCGGCCGCCGCGACGCGCCGCGCCCGCCGGACAACGCCGTGCTCCTCTCGGCCCTGCCGGTGCCGGTGGTTTTGCTCGACCCGCAGAACCGCTTCCGCTTTCTCAACCACGCCGCCGAACAGTTTCTCGGCATCTCCTCCGCCCAGGCCGCGCGGCTGCCGATCACCGACCTGCTGCCCGCCGACAGCCCGGTCTACCTGATGATCGATCACGTCCGCCGCCACGAGGTGACGGTGGCCGATTACGACATGACGATCGAGGGGCCGCGGATGCGCAAGCACGGTATCACCGTGCACGCCACCCCGCTGCCTGAGGAGCCCGGCGCCGTGCTGCTGGCCTTCCACGACGCCTCCGCCGCCCGCTCCCTCGATCGCCAGCTCACGTTCCGCAGCGCTGCCCGCAGCGTCACCGGAATGGCGGCGATCCTGGCGCACGAGGTCAAGAATCCGCTGTCCGGCATCCGTGGCGCCGCGCAACTGCTGGAGGCGAGCGTCTCGGAGGCGGACCAGGAACTCGCCGTGCTGATCCGCGACGAGGCCGACCGCATCCGCGCTTTGGTGGAGCGGATGGAGGTGTTCGGCGACAAGCCGTTCGACCGCGGGGCGGTCAACATCCATCGCGTGCTGGAACATGTCCGCCGGCTCGCGCAATCCGGCTTCGCGGCGGCGATCCACTTTCACGAGGCCTATGACCCATCGCTGCCGGCCGTCCTCGGCAACCGCGATCAGCTCATCCAGGTGATCCTCAATCTGGTCAAGAACGCCGCCGAGGCGCTGATCGAAGATGCGATCGAAAGTCCGGAGATCACACTCATCACCGCCTACCAGCACGGCATGCGCCTCGCCGTTCCAGGGTCGTCGCGCCGCATGGAATTGCCTTTGCTGGTGACCGTGCGCGACAACGGGCCCGGCATCCCCGATGATATCCTGCCGAACCTGTTCGACCCCTTCGTCACCTCGCGCAGCGCCGGCAGTGGCCTCGGCCTTGCGTTGGTGGCCAAGATCATCAGTGACCACGGAGGGTTGATCGAAGTCGACAGCCGACCCGGGCGGACCGAGTTCCGCCTGCATTTGCCGATTTTCCCGGACGATCCCTCGTGAGTTCGGGCCCATCTTGAATCCAGGCATACCCATGACCCCTCCCACCGTCCTCATCGCCGATGACGACCGCTCGATCCGCACTGTGTTGACGCAGGCCCTGGGTCGATCGGGCTACCAGGTCCGGACCACCTCCAACGCCGCGACACTGTGGCGCTGGGTGGAGGATGGCGAGGGTGATCTCGTGATCACCGATGTGGTGATGCCGGATGAGAACGGGCTCGACCTGCTGCCCCGCATCCGCCGGGTGCGGCCCGATTTGCGGGTGATCGTGATGTCGGCACAATCAACGTTGATGACAGCGGTCAAGGCAGCCCAGCGCGGCGCCTTCGAATATCTGCCGAAACCCTTCGATCTCAAGGAATTGCTGGCCGTCGTTGGCCGCGCGCTGGCGAGCCCGCTGCCTGAGATGGCGGTCAGGGAACCCGCCGCCCGCGATGTCGACGAGCGCCTGCCGCTGATCGGCCGCAGTGCCGCCATGCAGGAGATTTATCGAACCATCGCAAGGCTCACCACCGCGGACCTCACCGTGATGATCAACGGCGAAAGCGGCACCGGCAAGGAGCTGGTGGCCCGCGCGCTGCACGACTACGGCCGCCGCCGCGCCGGGCCGTTCGTCGCCATCAACATGGCCGCGATCCCGCGCGAGTTGATAGAAAGCGAGCTGTTCGGCCATGAGCGCGGCGCTTTCACCGGCGCCACCACCCGCAGCCCCGGCCGTTTCGAGCAGGCGGCCGGTGGTACGCTGTTCCTCGACGAGATCGGCGACATGCCGGCCGAGGCACAGACCCGGCTGCTGCGCGTGCTGCAGGAGGGCGAATTCACCACCGTCGGCGGCCGCACCCCGATCCGCGCCAATGTCCGCATCATCGCCGCCACCCACCGGGACCTGCGTGCCGCGATCCGCCAGGGCCAGTTCCGCGAGGATTTGTTCTACCGCCTCAATGTGGTGCCGATCCGCCTGCCGCCGCTGCGCGAACGCGCCGAGGATATCGGCGACCTTGCCCGCCACTTCCTCGACCGCGCCGCCGCCGAGGGGCTGGCCGCGAAGTCGCTCGACCGCCCGGCCGTCGAGGCGATGATGGCCTACCGTTGGCCGGGCAATGTGCGCGAGCTCGAAAACGTCATGCGCCGCCTCGCCGCCCTGTGCCCGGACGAGGTGATCACCAGCGATGCCGTGCAGGCCGAACTCGACGTCACCGTGATCCATGAGGCCGCACCCGCCACCGCCACCGCCACCGCCGCCACGCCCGCCGGGCCCGAGCCGCTGGCCCGCGCCATCGAGCGCCATATCCGCCAATTCCTCGCCGCCCATCAGGACGGCATCGGCCCGACCGACATCTACGACCGCGTGCTGGCCGAAGTCGAACGGCCGCTGATCCTGATGACGCTGGCGGCCACAAGGGGCAACCAGATCAAGGCCGCGGCGATGCTCGGCCTCAACCGCAACACGCTGCGCAAGAAGATCCGCGATTTGGATATCCAGGTGGTGCGGGGGCTCTCCTGATCCGCTGGCGCTCCACCGGGCCGCGATGAGCGCGCAGACCCTGCGGCGCGGCCGGCTTGGCCGGGTAGCCGAGATGCTGCTCGGCAAGATCGCCACCCTCGTCCTCGCCGCCCTCGCGCTGGTGCTTGGCGTGCTGTCCTTCGTACTGCTGGCGAGCCGGCTGCCCTCGCCCAACGAGATGATCGGCCTGGTGCTGGCCAACGTCATCTCGCTGCTGTTGCTTGGCGCGGTCCTGGCGGGGCGGCTGACCCGGATGTGGGTGCAGCGCCGGCGCGGGGCGGCGGGGGCACGGCTGCATGTCCGGCTGGTCCTGCTGTTCAGCGGCGTCGCGCTGACCCCCACGATCCTGGTCGCGGTGTTCTCGGCCGGGATTTTCCAACTCGGCATCCAGCAATGGTTCGCCGAACCGGTACGCATCGCCCTCGAGGAGAGCCTCAAGGTCAGCCGCGGCTATTTCGAGGAGCACCGCAACAACATCCGCGCCGATGCGCTGGCCATGGCGGCTGACCTTTCGCGCGCGATCCGCTTGCTGTCCACCAACCCCGACGGTTTCGCCGAGGTGCTGACCGAGCAGACCGCGCTGCGCGGGTTGACCGAATCGGTGCTGTTCGAGCCCGAGACCGGCCAAATCCTGGGCTCGGCCGGCGCCATCGCGGCCGGGACCATGCCGGCGCCGCCGCAATGGGCGATCGCGCTGGCCCGCAGCGGCGAGGTTGCGGTGCTGGCGACCGAGGACGCTGACCAAGTGCGCGCCGTGGTGCTGCTCGATCTCACGCCCGCCTTGATGCTCCAGGTCAGCCGCCCCGTCGATGTCCGCATCCTCAACTACATGCGCAGCGCCGAGGCATCGGTCGCACAATATCAGCGCCTCGACGAGAACCGCTCCGGGCTCCAGCTCTCCTTCGCGCTGATGTTCGCGCTGGTGGCGCTGCTGGTGCTGGCCGCCGCCATCCTGATCGGCCTGGTGATGGCCAACCAGATCGCCGGGCCGGTCGGCGGGTTGATTGTCGCCGCCGAAAAGGTGCGGGCCGGCGATCTTGCGGTGCGGGTGCCGGAATGGGAGGGCGGCGACGAGATCGTCGGCCTCGCGCGCGCCTTCAACCGCATGACCGGCCAGCTCGCCGCCCAGCGCGGGGAACTGCTCGACGCCTACGGCCAGCTCGACGAGCGACGCCGCTTCACCGAGGCGGTGCTGTCCGGCGTCTCGGCCGGGGTGATCGGCCTCGATGGCGCCGGCGCGATCGAACTACCCAACCGCGCGGCGTGCGACCTGCTGGGACGAGACCTGTTCGCCGATCTCGGCCGCAACCTCGCCGAGGTGGTGCCGGAATTCGCCCCCCTGCTCGCCGAGGCGCAAACCAAGGCGATCGAAACCGTCGGCGGGGATATCCGCCCACGCACCGCCGAAGTGCGGATCGGGCCGCAGACGGCGCCGCGCACCTTGCTGGTGCGCATCGCAGCGGAAGCCGGCCACGGCCGCAACGCGGGCTTCGTCGCGACGTTCGATGACATCACCGAGTTGCAATCCGCCCAACGCAAGGCCGCCTGGGCCGATGTCGCGCGCCGCATCGCCCACGAGATCAAGAACCCGTTGACGCCGATCCAGCTTTCCGCCGAACGCCTCAAGCGCCGCTTCACCCGCGAAATCACGTCGGACCCAGATACCTTTGGCCAGCTCGCCGATACCATCGTGCGCCACGTCGGCGACATCGGGCGGATGGTGGACGAGTTCTCCTCCTTCGCGCGCATGCCGCAGCCGGTGATGCAGTTGGAGGATATCGGCCGGGTTGTGCGCGAGTCGATGATCCTGCAACGCAACGCCCATCCCGAGATCAGCTATGTCACACGCCTGGCCGATCGTGGCCCTGCGGCCAAATGTGACCGCCGGTTGCTCGGCCAGGCGATGACCAATCTGTTGCAGAACGCCGCCGATGCCATCGCCATGCGCCCGGGCGTCGGCGGGCGGATCGAGGTCGGTATTTGCGAATCGGGTCCCGAGATCGTCATCACCGTGGCTGATGACGGACTCGGTCTGCCGGCGCAGGATCGTGACCGGCTCACCGAGCCCTATGTGACGCACAAGCCGAAGGGAACCGGACTTGGTCTGGCGATCGTCAAGAAGATCATGGAGGACCACGGCGGCCGCGTCGGGCTCGCGGAGCGCGTGGCCGACGACGCGTAGCCAGGCGGCTGTGGCTGACCATGGCGCATGAGATCCTGATCGTCGACGACGAGCCGGATATCCGGATGCTCGTCGCCGGCATCCTGGAGGACGAGGGCTACGAGACCCGTCAGGCCGGTGACGCCGACTCGGCAATCGCCGCCTTCCGGGTGCGCCGCCCTTCGCTGGTCATCGAGGATGTCTGGCTGCAAGGCAGCACGATGGACGGTCTCGGGGTGCTCGAAACCATCCAGCGTGAGGACCCCACGGTGCCGGTGGTGATGATCTCCGGCCACGGGACGATCGAGATGGCGGTCAACGCGATCCAGCTCGGCGCCTATGATTTTCTCGAGAAACCCTTCCAGTCCGACCGCCTGCTGCTGGTGATCCGCCGTGCCCTTCAGGCGGCGGCGCTGGCGCGGGAGAATGCCGAACTGCGCCTGCGGGCGGGGCCGGAGACGGAGCTGACCGGCGAGAGCAGCCATGTCCATGCACTCCGCGCGGCGATCGAGCGGGTGGCGCCCACCGGATCGCGGGTGATGATCACCGGGCCAGCCGGCTCAGGGAAGGAGGTGGTCGCGCGCATGATCCACGCCCGCTCGCGGCGCGCCGATGCACCCTTCGTGACGCTAAATTGCGCGATCCTCAACCCTGCCCGCTTCGAGGAGGAGTTGTTCGGCATCGAGGCCGGGCCAGACACGCCGCGGCGTTCCGGGGTGCTGGAACGTGCCCATGGCGGCACCCTGCTGCTCGACGAGGTCGCCGACATGCCGCTGGAAACCCAGGGCAAGATCGTCCGCGCGTTGCAGGAACAGGCCTTCGAGCGGCTCGGCGGCGCCAGCCGGGTGAAGGTCGACATCAGGGTGATCGCCACCTCGAACCGCGATCTGCCGGCCGAAATCGCCGCCGGGCGCTTCCGCGAGGATTTGTTCTACCGCCTCGCCGTGGTGCCGTTGCGCATTCCGGCACTCAGGGATCGGCGCGAGGACGTGCCGGCCTTGGCGAGCTATTTCCTGGTCCGCTCGGCAGAAGCCGCCGCCATGCCGCCGCGCGACCTTTCAACCGATACGATCACCGCGCTGCAGGCCTATGACTGGCCCGGCAACGTCCGCCAACTCCGTAACCTCATGGATTGGCTGATGATCATGGCGCCGGGAACCGCCGCCGACCCGATCCGCGCCGACATGCTGCCGCCGGAGATCGGTGCCAAAGCGCCGGCCCTGATGACCGATCCGGGCGCTGACATCATGGCTGATCCGCTTCGGCGGCAATATCCCACGGACGTCGCAGTTCGTCGGCATGGCACGCAGCGCGCTGCATCGCCAGTTGAAGCCGCTTGGTGTCAATACGGATGAGCGGGGTTGAAGACAGCAAGCGCGTTCTTTTTTGAAAAAAAGAACCAAAAAACTTCCATCCGTTTGCAGCGTACTCTCCCCGGAGGGAGCGAAGCCAACGGATAAAAAGTTTTTGCTTCTTTTTTCAAAAAGAAGCGCTTCCTTTCCTTGACCTGGCTCCCCGCTCAGAATGTCGCCTCCGCCTCCATGCACAACCGCCCTTCGGCATCCTGGATCCACAACGCGGCCCCGTCGTCGCGCCGGTTTCCACAAACCGCGAACGGCGTGACATCAAACACTGGTCGCAAGGCCTTGAATTTAAACGTCGTCATTGGCCGGCCGAGTTCGCGCCGAAACAGGTCCGCCATCAGCGTCGCCAGAAGCGGGCCATGCACGATCAGGCCGGGGTATCCTTCGGTTTCAGTGACATAGCGCCGGTCGTAGTGGATCCGATGGCCATTGAAGGTCAGTGCCGAGTAGCGGAACAGCAGCACGTCGTCGGCCGTGATGTCGCGCCGCCAATGCGGAGCCAGCGGTGCCAGGCGGCCTGCGGGCGGCGCTTCTCCCGCCGCGGGTGGGTCACGATAGACGATATCGTGCTCCTCGGTGAGTGCCAGACCGTCGGCGCCGCTGACCAGATGGCGCACCAGCACGAAAACAAGATTGCCGCTCCGGCCCTCTTTCAGGGTGACGTCGACGATCTCCGACGTTCGGGTAATGCGCTCGCCGACCCGCAACGGGGCGATGAAGGCGAGCCGCCCGCCCGCCCACATCCGCCGCGGCAGGGGCACCGGCGGCAGGAAACCGCCGCGGCGGGGATGGCCGTCCTCGCCGATCTCCGATTGCCGGGCACGCGGCAGGAAATACAGCCAGTGCCACAGCTCCGCCAGCACATCGCCGGGCGTCGGCGGCGGATCGTCGCGATCCAGGGTTGCCGAGAGGGCCGAAATCGGAAAGCTGCCAACCGTGTCTTCCAGTGTTTCGGTGCGGCCGATCCAGCCGCGCAAATGCGCGATATCGACGCTCATGCTCAGATCCCCTTCGCCAGCACGCGGTCCACCATCTCACCGGACAATCCCGTGTAGTTCGCCGGATCGAGGAACTCCGCCAACGCCGCACGCCCGATATGGGGGCTGATCTGCGGGTGGTTCGCCAGCAGGTCAAGGAAACTGCCGCGACCGGCCACCACCTCGCGGCAGATGTCATAGACCAGATCATGCGCGAGCTGGCGGCCGAGATACGGACCGAGCCCCATCATCACCGCCTCCGACTGGGTGAGCCCCTTGGTGAGATCGAGATTGGCCCGCATCCTGACGGGATCGACCTGCAATCCGCCGACCAGGAAGCGCGTCTGCGCGAGCGCCCCGGCGGAGAGCAGGAAGATCTCCGGCACCGCGATCCACTCGATTTCCCAAGGGCCTGTGGAGCGTTCGTGATCCTCCACCATAGCATCCAGCAGCGCCGCCACATTCTGCCGCACCATGGCAACGCAGGCGTGGATGTAGTTGGAAGATATGGGGTTTCGCTTCTGCGGCATGGTGGAGGATGAACCACGGCCGACATGGAAGGGCTCGAACACCTCCTCCACCTCGGTCTGCATCAGCAGCTTCACATCCATGCTGATCTTGCCGCAGGTGCCAGTGACCAGGCCGAGGAAGCAGCCGACCTCGGCGATGCGGTCCCGCATGGTGTGCCAGGCGATCTCGGGCTGGCCGAGGCCGAGTTCCTCCATCAGCGCGAACTGCACTTTGAGCCCGTCGGCGCCGAGCGAGGCCAGCGTGCCGGTGGCGCCACCGAATTCGCCGACCAAAGCGCGCGGCCGCAGCTCGCGCAGGCGTTCGAGATGGCGCTGGAAGCCGGCCAGCAGGACGGCGCATTTATAGCCGAAGGTGATCGGCGTGGCCTGTTGCAGGTTGGAGCGCCCCGCCATCGGGGTGTCGCGATACTTGGCAGCGAGCCCGGCGAGCGAGCCGGCGATGGCACGGATATCGTCCTCCACCAGCACCAGCGCATCGCGGATCGCCATTACGGTCGCGGTGTCCGTGATATCCTGTGTTGTGGCGCCCCAGTGGCACCATTCGCCGAGGCCGTCGCGGCACTTGGCGACGAGCTGCTGCACCACGGGCAGAATCGGGTAGCCGATCCGCTCGGTCTGGCTCTTCAGCAGGTCCATGT
>JAPLOH010000172.1 GCA_026400845.1 Alphaproteobacteria bacterium | reverse complement strand
GAGTGGTAGATGATGTCCGCCGTGATCGCGGTGTTGGAGCACATGGTGGGGATGCCTACGCCGAGATTGACGATCCAGTCATCCTCGAAGCGCCGCGCGATGGCGTCGGCCATTTGCTGGCGTGTGAGACCGCTCATGCCCGGTTCTCCCTCAGCTGCGGCGACAACCCGTCGGCGGGGATGACGACCATGCGGTGGACGAAAATGCCGGCGAGGTGGATGTCGTCGGGGTCGAACGCGCCGGCGGGCTCGATGTCGTTCTCGACCTCGGCGATCACCACGCGGGCGGCCATCGCCATGATCGGGTTGAAATTGCGCTGGGAGCGGCGGAAGCGGAGGTTGCCCGACGCATCGGCGCGATGGGCGCGGATGAAGGCGTAGTCGAGCGGGAGGGCGGGTTCCAGCAAATATTCGCGCCCGGCGAAGACGCGGGTTTCGCGCCCGGCGGCGAGCTCGGTGCCGACCGCAGTGGGCGTGTAGAAGGCGGGAATGCCGGCGCCGGCGGCGCGCATCCGCTCGGCCAGCGTGCCCTGGGGCACCAGCTCGGCCTCCACCTCGCCGGATTCGTAGTATTTGGTGAAGGGCAACTGGTCGGAGGCACGGGTGGCGGCGGTGAAGGCGCAGATCACCTTCTTTACCATCCCCAGCTCAACGAGATGCCCGATATCGGGCATGCGCGGCTGGCCGGCGCCGCCGGTGGTGTTGGCTACGCAGGTGAGGCCCTTCGCGCCGCTCGATTGCAGCGCCTTCATCAGGTTGAACGGCACGCCGGGCATGGCGAAGCCGCCGAAGCCGATGGTGGAACCGTCCTCGATGCCCTGGATTGCCGAGGCGAAGTCGGGAAAAACCTTGCTGCGCCGGGCCATATCAGCGCCCCTTGAACTGCGGCGCGCGCTTCTCGCGGAAGGCGGCGACGCCTTCCTTGAGGTCCTCGCTCTGGCGCACGCCGGTGAGCGGCACCGAGGCGTAGACCATGCGCTCCACCGGGCCGCGCGGCATGATCTCTTCGACCACGAAGCGCTTCAGCGTGTGCAGCACCAGCGGCGCCATTTGCGCGAGCTGCATGCCCATCGCCACCGCCTCGCTCTCATGCGTGCCGTTGGCGACCACCTTGTTGACGAAGCCGACATCGTAGCCGCGCTGCGCCGAAACCTTGGTGCCGAGCAGCATGATCTCCATCGCGAGATGATGCGGCATGCGGGTGACCAGCGAGGAGATCATTCCCGCGGTGATGCCCATCTTGGCCTCGGGATAGTAGAAAATGGTGCTCTCGGCGGAGACCAGCAGGTCGCACATCATCACCATCACGATGGCGCCACCGACGCACCAGCCGGAGGTGGCGGCGATGACCGGCTTCATGGTCTTGAAGCCGACGGTGGGGATGGCGCGCCACAGTTCCGGCAGGTCCGAGATATCGGCGCCGGAGGAGAAGGCCTTCTCGCCGGCGGCCGACATCACCGCCACACGCTGTTCCGAGGCATCGAAGTCGATGAAAGCGGCCTGAATTTCCTCGGCCACGCCCTTGCTGACGGCGTTCAGCCGGTCCGGCCGGTTGATGCGGATGATCCGGACCGGACCCTGGTCTTCGACGACGACGACGGACATGGCGTTTCCTTAGGCTTTCGGTGAGGTTCAGGCTTCCGCGACCTGGCGCGGGAGGTAGATGGCGGTGTGGGCGACGCGGGCGAGGGGGCGGTTGTCGCCCAGCACCAACGCGTCGAGATCGACAAAAAGATGGCCCTTATGGGCGTAGTTGCGGGCGACGCGGGCGCGCACCGTCAGCGTCTCGCCGATACGGCCGGCCGAGATGTTGGTGACCTTGCTGCCGACATGGATCCAGGGGCCGAGCATCACGTTGTTGCCGAGCACCCAGTTGCAGGTGCGCAGGATGGTGCCTGGGTGCATCAGCCCTTCCGCGGCGTAGTGCGGCAGGGTTTCGCGCACGTCGGCGTAGTACAGCGCGGCGAAATCGGGTGTCACGTGTACCGGCGTGATGGCCAGCCAGCGGCCCTCCGCCAGGGAATCGGCGCTGGCCGGGGGGCGTTCGGCAGGGGGAGCGATCGGCACCGGCCAGTATCCGAGGTCGATCGTCTCGGCGGTGTCGGGGAGCGAAGCGGAGCCGGTGGCGCAGGAGACGCCCTCGCTCTCCACCGCAAGCTGCATGCCGTCGCCGTCGGGCGTGGAGGAGACGGTGGCGATCATGCCGTCATACACCGGCTTGCCGAAACGGCATTCCAGCGTGCCGCGCTCCAGCCAGGCCCGCCCCCAGCGCGCCACCGGCAGATGCGTCATGTAGGCATAGACATCCACCCCCGGCACCAGCCCGCCGGTGAAGCCGAAGCGCTGCGCCACGCTGTCGTCGTGGATGCGGTTCTCGGATTGCTTGGCCGTGTTGTAGGCCTCGACCTTGTAGGACGCGCTGTTCATGCCGTGGCTCCTCCCGACTTCACGACATTGTGGGCAGGCTCGCGCGGCGAGGCAACCGACATCTTGCCAATCGCTTAACAGAGGCCGCGCTACGACCGCACCGAACATTGGCATCATCGGACATCGCATGAGCACCACGACGCCCTTCCTCGCGACCCGCCGGACGCTCGAAGACCCCGACGTCTCCACGACGATGGCCCGGATGGGGCTGCGGGTGCGCCTGTTCATGATGGTCGCGGTGGCCGCCCTGCCGGCGCTCGGCGTGCTGGTGTTCTCGCAGTACACGTTGCATCAGCAGGTGATCGCCGAGAGCGACATTGGCGCGAACTGGTATGATCTGTTCGCCTTCACCGGCGGGCTGCTGCTGCTCGGCGGCGCGCTGCTGTCGCTCGGCTTCGGCATCGCGGTGGGCGAGCAGTTTCTCCGCCGCCCCACCGAGGCGCTGCTGCAAGCCGGGCGCGAGTGGTCGGAGGGCCGCTTCGGCGTGCGGATCGACGTCGGTGCCTCCGCCAACACCGAGTTCGGCCGCATCGCCACCAGCTTCAACCGCATGGCCGAGGCCCTCGGCAGCCAGCGTGACGCCCTGCACGCGATCAACAGCGAACTGGAATCCCGCGTCGCCGAGCGCACCCAGGCGCTGAGCGAGGCCAACCAGTTGCTCAAGCGCGAGATGGCCGAGCGCGAGAAGGCGGAACAGGCGCTGCGCCAGGCCCAGAAGCTCCAGGCGGTGGGCCAGCTTGCCGGCGGCATCGCACATGATTTCAATAATCTGCTCACCACCATCATGGGCGCGCTCGACCTGTTGCGCGGCCGGCTCGCTGCCCAGGAAACCAAGGTGCGCCTGGTCGATACCGCGCTGGAGGCGACCGAGGCGGCGACCCGGTTGACCAGCCAGTTGCTCTCCTTCTCCCGACGCCAGCGGTTGATGCCGGCACCGACCGACATGAACGCCACCGTGCTCGCCTTGTCGGATCATTTTACCGAAACGCTCGGCCGCGCCGTTCGCGTCGAAACCGACCTTGCCGCCGACGCCTGGCCGGTGATGGTCGACCCGAGCCAGGCCGAGGCGGCACTGCTCAACCTTGCCAACAATGCCCGCGACGCCATGCCCGACGGTGGCACGCTGACGATCGCCACGAGCAACGTGACGATTGATGAGCGCGCGGCCATATCCGCCGGCAACTACGTCGCCATCACGGTGACCGATACCGGCGCGGGGATGGCGGAGGAGGTCGTGAACCTCGCCTTCGAACCGTTCTTCACCACCAAGGAGCCTGGCCAGGGCGCCGGGCTTGGCTTGTCGCAGGTGCATGGCCTGGCGGTGCAGTCCGGCGGTGATGTGCGCCTGCGCAGCGCGCCCGGCATCGGCACCACGGTCTCACTCCTGCTGCCGCGGGCGGATGCCGTGCCGTCGGTTGAGGCCATCGAGGCTGCCGCCCCGCGCGGCCCGATCCGGGCCCGCATCCTGGTCTGCGACGACGATCCCGCGCTGCGCCAAGTGACCGGCGACATGCTGGCCGAGCGCGGCTATGCCGTGCGCCTCGCCGCTTCCGCCGAAGATGCACTCGATATCCTGCACGAGGATTCGGCGTTCGATCTGCTGCTGACCGACTTCGTGATGGGCGGCATGAACGGGTTGCGGCTGATCCAGACCGTGAAAGAGCTGTTTCCGGCCATACGGAGTATGCTGATGACCGGCCATATCGAGCTGTTGGCGGGCACCGCGCTCACCGTCGATCGGGTGGTCGAGAAGCCCTTCACCGTCGCCGCGCTGGATGAGCGGGTCTCCCGCGTGCTCGGTCGGCGCAAGCTGCATGTCATCCGCGGCGGGGCGGCCGCGGAGTAGGGCAGGGCGGGACCTCTTCCGTCATCGCGAGGCGCAGCCGAAGCGATCCAGGGTGCGCGGCACCGCAATTCCGTGCGGCCTCCCTCCGCGGGGCGGGTTCGCCTAGGCAACAGGAAGTGTCACCACAGAGGCAGTAAGACAGTGAGGAAGTAGGGCCGCGATCGGGCGGCCACTGTCTGACTGCGCCCGTGGTGAATCCTTGTGTTTCGTGCGGGTGAGGCGGCGAACGGAGAAAAATATCTGCACGAAGTGTGAAATTCGGCTTGTAAATAACGTGAAAGTTATCTATATTTCCAGGTCAGAAACCAGGAGTGACCGCCACCACATGACCCGACCGCCGCACCACCTCCCCGACGCCAACCACGGCTTCGCCGCCCTCTTCGGTGGGATTCTGCGCGTGCTGCTGGCCGCCCTGCTGGGCGTGGCCGCGGTGCGCAAGCGCGATGATGAGTATGCCGGGGTGATGGCGGGGGCACTGCGCGCGGCGCGGGACGCCGAGGTGGCGATGCCGTGCGCGGAAGAATGGGTGGCCGTGCCGGCGCCGTGGCGCGCCGGGCGGTTGCAGCCTTGGGCGCGATTTCCCATCAGCAGGGCAGCCAGGCCGGATGTGGCAAGGCGGCGGCGCGCGTTGGTGCGCGCGCCGCCTTTGCCGTTTGTACCTCCTGGAGGCTGGCGAACCGGCATCGCCCAGGCGATGCGCGGGGGATTTCGCGCGCCCACTTTCCTGCGGTGGTAGGATTGTGGCGGTTCTTCCGTCAGATCACGCAGTTGAGCCGCAGGCCCGGCGTGCTCCAGTCCGGCCCGGTCCAGTCCATCGCCACCAGTTCGCCCGGCCCCGAAAGCGTGAGAAAAGCGGTTTTCTGGTCGGCGCCGCCGAAGGCGATGTTGGTGGTCATCGGGTCGCCGGTCATGTGTTGGCGCAGCACGCGGCCATCGGGCGAGATCACGGTGATCGCGCCGGTGACCAGGGTGGCGACGCAGATATTGCCGGCGGCGTCTACTTTCAGGCTGTCGAACATCTGGAAGCCGCCAAGCCCGGCGACGATGCGCCCGCCGTGGGGCAGGCCCGGGTGCTTCTTCGCCACCCCCGGTGCCTCAAGGTCGAAGGCCCAGAGGCGCGCGGTGCGGGTTTCGGCGACGTAGACCACCTTGCCGTCCGGCGAGAGGCCGATGCCGTTGGGGGTGAGGAGGGGGTAGCCGAGTTCGACGATGCTGCTGCCATCGGCGCGGGCGTAGTAGACGCCGCCGAGGTCCATATCCCGGGCGCGGCCCTTGCCGAGATCGGTGAAGTAGAAGCCGCCATGCGTATCGAACACGATGTCATTCGGCCCGCGCAGCTTGTGGCCGTTGCATTCGTCGTAGAGGCGGGTGACGGCGCCGGTTTTCGCGTCCACCCGCTCGATGCGGCCGCCGCTGTAGTTGGGCGGCTGGGGGCCGGGGCGGAGCTGGCCGTTGAGGTTGAGCCAAATGAAGCCGCCGTTGTTGCAGACGTAGTAGTTGCCGTCGGGCCCGACCGCGAGCCCGTTCGGCCCGCCGCCGGTCTCGGCCAGCACCCGCACGGCGCCATCGGGCGCGACGATGGTGACGGTGCCACGCTCGATCTCGACGAGGGCGACCGAGCCGTCTTCGAGCCACACCGGCCCCTCGGGAAAGCGCAATCCGGTCGCCAGCACGCGGTGGTCAGCCATGGAATCCTCCCTATTTGTTGGGGGGTAGCCTACAGCATCGCGGTGGCGGGGAAAGTGGGGGGATTGGTGTGCGTGTCGGCAAGGCAAGGAAGGTTTTTCACCACCCGCTTCGCTAGAGGCACAGAGATTGGGAGAAGTGGGTTTGGTTCGGGGGGGGCGCCGACACACGAGACGGCCGGATAGGAACTCTTCTCCCTGTCTCTGTGCCTCTAGCGAAGCGGG
>JAPLOH010000223.1 GCA_026400845.1 Alphaproteobacteria bacterium | reverse complement strand
GAGCATCACGGTGCGGCTGCCCAGATGGGCGGTGGCGATTCCCGCAAGCGGCGCCGCGACAAGGGAGCCGCCGCCGATGGCGAGCAGCATCAGGCCGAGTTCGGCATCGTCGAGTGCGAGACGCAGCTTGAGTTCGGGCACCAGCGGCGCCCAGGCGGCCAGCACGATGCCCAGCATCAGGAACACCGCCCGCGTCGCCCGGATCACTCCGGGGCCGGCACCCGCCTCCCGGCCAGCGTGGCCGGGAGGCGGGGTCGTCGTGATGGTCAGGCCATCACCTTCTGGAGGTTCGAGTCGATCTTGGCGAGGAAGGTCTGGGTGTTCATCCAGGGCTGCTCGCGCGAGATCAGGCTCGCCAAGTCCTTCGTCATGTGCCCGGCCTCGACCGTTTCGACGCAGACGCGTTCCAGCGTCTCGGCGAAGGCGGTGACATCGGGCGTGCCGTCGAACTTGCCGCGATAGGCGAGGCCGCGGGTCCAGGCGAAAATCGACGCGATCGGGTTGGTCGAGGTCTCGCGGCCCTTCTGGTGCTCGCGGAAATGCCGCGTCACCGTGCCGTGCGCCGCCTCGGACTCGACGGTGTTGCCGTCGGGCGAGAACAGCACCGAGGTCATCAGGCCAAGCGAGCCGAAGCCCTGCGCCACGATGTCGGACTGCACGTCACCATCGTAGTTCTTGCAGGCCCAGACGTAGCCGCCTTCCCACTTGAGCGCGCATGCCACCATGTCGTCGATCAGGCGATGCTCGTAGGTGATGCCGGCCGCCTTGAACTTGTCGGCGAATTCCGCGTCGAAAATCTCCTGGAAAATATCCTTGAAGACGCCGTCATAGGCCTTGAGGATCGTGTTCTTGGTGGAGAGATAGACCGGATACTTGCGCGCGAGGCCGTAGTTGAGGCTGGCCCGCGCGAAGCCCGAGATCGAGGCGGTGGTGTTGTGCATGCCCATCGCCACGCCGGCGCCCTTGAAGTCATGCACGTCCATCACCTGGGCCGGCGATCCGTCGGCCGGCTGGTAGGTCATCGTCACTTTGCCGGGGCCGGGCACCTTGAACTCGGTGGCGCGGTAGATGTCGCCATAGGCATGGCGGCCGATCACGATCGGCTGGTTCCAGTGCGGCACCAGGCGCGGCACATTCTTGCAGATGATGGGCTCGCGGAAAATCGTGCCGTCGAGGATGTTGCGGATGGTGCCGTTGGGCGAGCGCCACATCTTCTTGAGCTTGAACTCCTCGACGCGCGCCTCGTCCGGCGTAATTGTGGCGCATTTGACGCCGACGCCGTACTGCCGGATCGCGTGCGCCGCATCGACCGTCACCTGATCATCGGTCTGGTCGCGGTATTCGACGCCGAGATCGTAGTATTTCAGGTCGATATCGAGGTAGGGCAGGATCAGCTTGTCCTTGATGAAGCCCCAGATGATCCGGGTCATCTCGTCGCCATCGAGCTCGACAACCGGGGTCTTGACTTTGATCTTCGCCATAAAATCCTCTTCGATCGGGTACCATGGAATTCGCGGCGTCACATGCACCAAACCTGCCCTTCGGGCAAGGTGCCGCGCCGCAGCATCGCAGCGCCGGGTTGACAGGGCATGAACCCGCGGCAAGCCTTCTGGCATGGACCAGAAATTCCGCATCGCCGACATCCGCGCCTATGCCGTCGCCGCCTCGGACACCGGCGGCGACTACCATCGCCGCTCCTCCGGCCACTGGATCACCGACACGCTGATCGCCAACCCGATGTCCCACTACCCGGAATACCGCGCCTCGCGTACCTCCTGGGGCATCGGCACGCTGGGCGGCGTCGTGGTGGAGATCGAGGCCGCCGACGGCACCATCGGCGTCGCCACCGGCCTCGGCGGCATCCCCTGCTGCTACCTCATCGAGAAGCACTTCTCGCGCTTCCTCAGGGGCGCCGACGCGCGCCATACCAACCGCATCTGGGACCAGATGCACCGCGCCTCGTTGTTCTACGGCCGCCGCGGCCTCACCATCACCGCCATCAGCGTGGTTGACCTCGCGCTGTGGGACCTGCTGGGCCAGCTCCGCCAGGAACCCGTCCACGCCATGATCGGCGGCGCCGTGCGCGAGACCATCCCGCTCTACTCCACCGGCCCCAAGGCCGCCGCCACCAAATCGCTGGGCTTCTGGGGCGCCAAGGTGCCGCTGCCCGAAGGCCCCGCCGACGGCCATGCCGGCATGCGCCGCAACGTCGAGTTCCTCCGCGCCTGCCGCGCCGAGGTCGGGCCGGACTACCCGCTGATGATCGACTGCTACATGTCGCTCACCGTCCCCTACACCATCGAACTCGCCAACGCCGTCCGCGACATCCCCATCCACTGGATCGAGGAGGCGCTGAGCCCGGACGACATCGAAGGCCATCGCCGGGTGAAGGAGGCCTGCCCCTGGATGCGCTTCACCACCGGCGAGCACGAATACACCCGCTACGGTTTCCGCCCACTCATCGAGGCGCGCTGCGTCGATATCATCCAACCCGACGTGATGTGGGCGGGCGGCCTCACCGAGCTGATGCGCATCGGCGCCATAGCGTCGGCCTACGATATCCCCATCGTGCCGCATGGCAGCGGCGCCTATTCCTACCACTACGTCGTCACCCAGCCGCACACGCATTTCTGCGAATACGTCAACATGAGCCCCACCGGGGACCAGCTGATCCCCCTCTTCGGTGACATGTTCACCGGTGACCCGCTGCCCGTCGATGGCGTCGTCACCATCACCGACGCACCGGGCTTCGGCCTCACCCTCAATCGCTCCGCCGTCCAGCTCGAAAGGCCCTTCACGCCATGACCGACACCTCGCTTTCCGGCAAAATCACCCTGGTGATCGGCGCCTCCGTCGGCCTTGGCGCCGCCATCGCCGAGGCGCTCGCCGCCCGCGGCGCCGCCGTGGCCCTGGCCGCCCGCCGGCGGGATGCCGTCGATGCGCTGGCCGCCAAAATCAACGCTGGCGGCGGCCAGGCCATCGGCCTCACCTGTGACGTATCGGACCGCGCCGCCGTGCAAGCCGCCGTCGCCGCCACGCTCGCCCGCTTCGGCCGCATCGACCACCTCATCAACAACGCCGGCGTCATCGAGCCGATCGGCCGCTTCCTCGATACCGACCCCTCCGAATGGGCCCGCCTGATCGACATCAACCTCACCGGCGCCATGTACGCCTGCCACGCCGCTTTGCCCCACGTCCTGGCGCAAAAAGGCGTCATCGTGAACATCTCGTCGGGCGCCGGGCACCGCCCGCTCGAGGGCTGGAGCGCCTATTGCACCTCCAAGGCTGGCCTGGTGATGCTCACCCGAGCGCTCGCCCTCGAATACGGCGAGCAGGGCCTGCGCATTTACGGCTTCGGCAGGGCCTGCGCATTTACGGCTTCGCGCCCGGAACCGTGCTGACCGACATGCAGCGCAAAATCCGCGCGACCGGCATCAACCCCGTAAGCCAACTGCCGATCGAAGCCCTGCAACCCGCCGAAAAGCCCGCCGGCATCGTCGCGTGGCTCTGCACCGCGGAAGCCGCCGACATCCCCAGCGGCGAGAACGACATCCGCAACGAGGACCTGCGCCGCCGCGCCGGCGTCGAGGTGATTTTCCCGGGGTGAGGGAAGGAATAGCTATCTTTTGGACCATCTGGCCCGGACTCAAACTCCGGTGCGATCAGCGCCGGGGGACGTGCCTTTTGCTGCCTGGATTCGGGCGGGTCGTGTCCCATGACGTGGGGTAGCAGCGGGCGCGTGAGTTGAATTTGCTGCGGTGTCAGTGTGCCGTGATCCGCTCCACCGTCACCTGGCCCTGATGATGTTGCTGCACCACGAAGCGGCGCAGATGCGGCCCGAAATGTCCGGCGATGCCAAACGGCAACGGCGCCACGATCGTCTCGTCATGCGGTGTCAGCCAGCGCTCCCGGCGATAGCGGATCACCTCGGCGCGCCGAGGGAAACAAATTCAACTCACAGCGACCGGGCTTTGACCCCGGTGACAAATTGTTCCCTCAGAGCGACGGAAAGTCAACGCGATCGCTCGCCCCCCGTCCCTCAGATGAACGTCGATCGTCGTCCAATTAACCAGCACCAGCGCGCGTCCACAGGTCCCATATGAAAACCCTATCCTATAGGGTCACCGGCGCTGTTTGCCTCACTATTAGAAGCCGCAATCCATTTTCTCCAAAGAGAACCGCCTGCCTGCCTCTTCTACACGTCCTCGACCCGCTCGATC
Source organism: Alphaproteobacteria bacterium (assembly GCA_026400845.1). Classification (GTDB taxonomy): domain Bacteria; phylum Pseudomonadota; class Alphaproteobacteria; order Acetobacterales; family Acetobacteraceae; genus CAIYPH01. The sequence goes on along the minus strand of JAPLOH010000223.1, from coordinate 12,586 downwards.
CCCGGCAGGATCTTCAACGCCTGGGCCAGCCGCGGCGAGAGGTTGAACCCACCGGGCAGGATGATTTCGACATCCTGGGTATCCTCGATGCGAGGTATCAGCACCACGCGCCCCTTGCCCCGCCCCTCGCGCTCCAGGAGGGTACGGATATGCGGCACCGCCTCGGTCTGGCGCAGCCAAATGCGGATGCCGCCGCCGACGTTTTGAACCGCGTCGGCGAGGCCGGTCACTTCGGTGGCGGTGACGCGCAGTGCCTCACCTTCGAGGCGGACATCGGCGGTCACCAGCACCGAATTGCCCGCCGTCAGCGCCTCGCGGGACCGGCCGAGCACCTCGCTGAAGCAGGTCACCTCGAAACTGCCGCCGGCATCGGAGAGCCGCACCCAGGCCATGCGGCTGCCGGAACGGGTTATGCGCTCCTTGGTGTTGACGACGACGCCCGCGAGTTTGATCCGCGCCGCACCGTTTTGCACCCGCGCCTCCATGGCGTTGCTCGCCACCACGCCCAGCCGGCGCAGCGCGGTGGCATAGGCGTCGAGCGGGTGGCCGGTGAGATGGAAGCCGATCGCCTCCGCCTCGTAGCCCAGCCGGTCGAGCCCCTCCCATTCCGGGATGTTGGGTAGGCGCAAAGGCTCCGGCCCGCCATTGCCGCGGAACAGGCCGATCTGGCCGCTCGATTTCTCCTCCGCCGTCGCCTGCGCCCGGCGCAGCACGGTCTCGGCTCCGGTGAACACGCGGGCGCGGATCGGCTCTATCCCGTCGAAGGCGCCGGCGCGGGCGAGGTTCTCGATCTGCATCTTGTTGAGCTGGCGCGGATCGACCCGGGCGGCGAGATCGGCAAGGTCCTCGAAACGATAGAACTCGCGCGCCGCGACGACGGCCTGCATCGCGGACATGCCGACCCGCTTCACGGCGGCCAGCGCGTAGCGGATGCTGAGCTTGCCGGCCCCGTCACGCTCCAGCGTGAAGTCGGCGCCGGAGCGGTTGATGTCGGGCGGCAGGATGGTGATGCCGAGCCGTCCGGCCTCCTGGCGCAGGGCGGCGAGCTTGTCGGTGTTGCTGATGGCGAGCGACATGCAGGCGGCGATGAAGGCGACGGGGTGGTTGGCCTTCATCCAGGCGGTCTGGTAGGCGACCAGGGCATAAGCGGCGGCGTGGGATTTGTTGAAGCCGTAATCGGCGAACTTGGCCATCAGCTCGAACACTTCGCTGGCCTTGGCGGGGTCGACACCGCGGGCCACGGCGCCGTCGTTGAAAACTTTCCGTTGCGCATCCATTTCAGCAGTGATCTTCTTGCCCATGGCGCGGCGCAGCAGGTCGGCGCCGCCGAGGCTGTAGCCGGCCATTTGCTGGGCGATCTGCATCACCTGCTCCTGGTAGACCATGATGCCGTAGGTCTCGGCCAGCACGTCATGAATATCGGGGTGCGGGCTTTCCCATTTCTCGCCGTGCTTGCGCTGGCAATAGGCGGGGATGTTGGCCATCGGGCCCGGCCGATACAGCGCCACGGCGGCGATGAGGTCCTCGAAACGGTCGGGCCGCATCTGGCGCAGCACGTCGCGCATGCCCTGGCCTTCGAGCTGGAATACGCCGCCGGCATCGCCCTTTTGGAGCATCTCGTAGGTTTTCACGTCGTCGAGCGGCAGACGGTCGAGGTCGACCTCGACGCGCTCCTTCTTGAGGAAGCCAACGGCGCGCTGAAGGATGGTGAGCGTGGTGAGGCCGAGGAAGTCGAACTTCACCAGCCCGGCCTGCTCGACGTATTTCATCGAATACTGGGTGACCAGATCGTCCGACTTCTGGTCGCGATACACCGGCACCAGCTCGGTCAGCGGCCGGTCGCCGATGACGATGCCAGCGGCGTGGGTGGAGGCGTGGCGGTAGAGGCCTTCGAGCTGGAGGGCGATTTCGAGCAGGCGGGCCACCGCCTCGTCATCCCCGCGCATCTCCTGCAAGCGCGGCTCCCCGTCGATCGCCTGTTGCAGGGTCACCGGCTTGGCGGGGTTGTTGGGGATGAGTTCGGCGACCTTGTTGACCTGCCCATAGGGCATGCCGAGCACGCGCCCGACGTCGCGCACCGCCGCCTTGGCCTGCAACTTGCCGAAGGTGATGATGCCGGCCACACGATCGGCGCCATATTCGCGGCGCACATAGGCGATCACCTCGTCGCGGCGATCCTGGCAGAAATCGATGTCGAAATCCGGCATCGAGACGCGCTCGGGGTTGAGGAAGCGCTCGAACAGCAGGTTGAAGGGCAGCGGGTCGATATCGGTGATGGTGAGCGCCCAGGCGACCACCGATCCCGCGCCCGAACCTCGCCCGGGGCCGACCGGGATGCCCTGGGATTTCGCCCATTGGATGAAGTCGGCGACGATGAGGAAGTAGCCGGGGAAGCCCATACGGGCGATGACGTCGAGTTCGAAGTCGAGCCTGGTGCGGTAGCGCTGGCGGGTGGCGGGGTCGGCGTCCAATGTGTCCATCCGACGGGCAAGCCCGGCGATTGCCATGGCACGGATGGTCTCGTCCTCGGTGCTGCCGTCGTGCACCTTGCGGCACACCGGCAGCAGCGGCTTGCGCGTTTCGGCCATCACCGCGCAGCGGCGGGCAATGGCGATGGTGTTGTCGCAGGCCTCCGGCAGGTCCGCGAACAGGGCGCGCATGGCAGCCGCCGGCTTGAACCACTGCTCCGGTGAGACGCGCCGGCGGTCGGTCTCGGCCAGCGTGCGGCCCTCGGCGATGCACAGCAGTGCGTCCTGCGCCTGGTGCATCTCGCGCTTGGCGAAGAAACAGGCGTTGGTGGCGACAAGCGGCATGGCGAAGCGGTCGGCGAGTGCGATCAACCCGGGCTCGATCGCTTTTTCCATCGCGAGGCCATGGCGGTGCAGTTCCATCACCGCGCGATCGCCGAACGCCTCGGTGACGCGGGCGAGCAGCCGCTCGGCCTCCCCCTTCTGGCCCTCGGCAAGCAACCGGGCGATCGGGCCGAGTGTGCCGCCGGTGAGCAGGATCAGCCCCTCGGCATGGGCGCAAATACGCTCGAGCATGAGTTGCGGCTTGAGGCCGGGCTCGGTTTCGAGGAATCCGGCGGAGGAGAGGCGCTGGAGATTGGCGAATCCGGCGGCATCCTTGGCCAGCAGCACCAGCGGGTCCGGCGCAAGGCGGAGATTGTCCTCCCGCGCGAGGCCGATCTGGCAGCCGATGATCGGCTGCACCCCGATACCGGCGCAGGCTTGGCTGAATTCCAGCGCGCCGAAGAGATTGGCGGTATCAGTGATCGCCACCGCCGGCATTTTCGCGTCGAGCGCCAGCGCGGCGATCTTGTCGGCCTTGATCGCCCCTTCGGACAGCGAATAGCTGGAATGGACGTGCAGGTGGATGAAGCTCTCGGTATCCATCAGGCGCGACTCCGGGCGGGGCCGGAGAGCATAGACGTCTCGGCCCCCCACCGCGAGCGGTTCAGCCTTTGATCTCAGATTGAGGAACCTTCAAAGCAATCCGCGTGAAACACGATTGCTCAAAACGGTCACTCCAAATGAGATCGAGTTGCAGATCGGCGTTTCAACGTGAGTCAAATCATATCAATTTGAAAAGAAAACATCGCTTTCTGCCTCATAAAGGACTACCGACGAACTCGCAAAAGCTAGGCTCAACATGACGATAAAGATTGAGAGACTTCATCCCCGCAAAGGGATTCCCGAACACCCGATTGAAGGGTCGGCTGGTTTCAAACTCGCCGATCCCATCCATGGAACGCAAAAGCATCACGCGGAGTTCGCTGTCCATGTGCGAACTCTCACGGAGGCTGCTGAGTTGATAGAAAATAGAGGGTTCTCGATCTGGATGGTTCGCTCGGGAAAGCGCGCCTCATTGATTAGCCCCAGCAGTCTCCGCATAACCAGAGTCTAGTCGTTACGACAGTAGCTTCGGCGGCAAATTTTTGACCGAGGTACTGTCCCCGAACCGCCTGAGCGGCGTTGATCTCAGCTCTGCTGCGCCATGAACGCCTTGATCGCCGGCGCCACTTCGGTGCGGAAGCGCTTGCCGTTGAACAGACCGTAATGGCCGACGCCCTTCTGCTCGAGATGGGCGTGCTTGTCGGCGGCGAGGCGATGGGCGAGCGGATGGGCCGCCTTGGTCTGGCCGATGCCGGAAATATCGTCGCGCTCGCCCTCGATGGTGAACATCGCGGTGTGCTCGATGGCGCCGATATCGACCTTCTCGCCGCGCTGGACGAACAGGCCGCGCGGCAGGAGGTGCTGCTGGAACACCTGGTCGATGGTTTGCAGGTAGAACGTGGCGGAGAGATCCATCACCGCGCGATATTCCTCATAGAAGGCGCGCTTGGCGGCCAGTGGCTCGCCGTCGCCCTGCACGAGGTGCTGGAACATCTCGGAATGCGCCTGCACGTGGCGATCGAGGTTCATCGCCAGGAAGCCGGCGAGTTGCAGGAAGCCGGGGTAGACCTGGCGCATGAAGCCGGGATTGCCGAGCGGCACGCGATGGATAACACGGCTGCGAAACCACTCGAGATCGCGGGTTTTGGCGAAGGTATTGACTTGGGTCGGCGCCTCGCGGGTGTCGATCGGGCCACCGATCAGCGTCATGCTGCGGGGCGCCGCGGCGGGATCATGCGCGTTCATCAGCGAAACCGCCGCCAGCACCGGCACGGCGGGCTGGCATACCGCGATGACATGCACCTCGGGGCCGAGGAAGCGGATGAAATCGCTCACGTAATCGACATAGTCGTTGAGGTCGAAATCGGGCGCCAGGAACGGCACGTCCCGCGCGTCGCGCCAATCGGTGATGTAGACGTCATGGTCGGGCAGGAAGGCCTCGACGGTGCCGCGCAGCAGCGTCGCGTAATGGCCGGACATCGGGGCGACGATCAGCACCTTGCGGTCATGCGGCCGGTCGGCAAGGCGGACGAAGTGCTTGAGGTCGCCCCACGGCCGCACCATCACCACCTGCTCCACCACATCGATCGCATCGCCGGCGATCAGCGTGGTTTTCAGGCCGAATTCGGGCTTCCCGAAGCGGCGGGTGTTGTGTTCGAAATGATCCAGCGCGGCGACGGCATACTGCGTGGCCGGTGACGGACGGAAGGGGTTGAACGGGTTGTCGAGCACCTTGAGTGCCGTCGTCGCCGCGAGCCGCATGGGTGCCATGGCGGCGTGTTGCATCTCGTAGACCTGATAGAGCATGCGCTTCCTTGTGGCCGTGCCGTCGAAAACCGTGGGTTTACCGGGCGTTTTGTCGCCCGTGACTGGCATGCTCCCTCCGGCGGAGGGCGCCCTTGTTAGGATGCAGCATGTTCCATAAGAAGGCGTTAGCGGCAAGGCTGAACACCACGTGACAGATCGATGGCAGGCCTGCGCCGATGGATCGCGATCCGCGCCCAATCTGGAGAGGACACAACACCATGGATGACATCTACATCGTCTCGGGCGTGCGCACCGCCATCGGCACCTTCGGCGGTGGCTTGAAGGACATCACGCCGAGCCAACTCGCCGCCGCCGTCACCGCCGAGGCAGTGCGCCGCGCGGGCGTCGAGAAAGAGCAGATCGGCCTCGCCGTGTTCGGCCAGGTGGTGCAGACCGAGCCGCGCGACATGTACATCTCGCGCATCGCGGTGATCGAGGGCGGGCTCGCCCAGGAGACCCCGGCGCTGACCGTGAACCGCCTGTGCGGTTCGGGACTTCAGGCGATACTGACCGCGGCCAACGCGATCCGCGCGGGGGATTGCGATGTGGCGGTGGCCGGCGGCGTCGAGGTGATGAGCCGCGCCCCCTACCAGGTGCCCTCCGCCCGCTGGGGCCAGAAAATGGGCGACACCCAGTTTCTCGACACGCTCAACGGCGCGCTGAATGATCCGTTCCACCGCATTCTCATGGGCGTCACCGCCGAGAACCTCGCCGAAAGCCACCAGATCAGCCGCATCCAGCAGGACGAACTGGCGGTGACCAGCCATCAGCGCGCCAGCCGCGCCGTGCGCGAGGGCCGCTTCAAGGACCAGATCCTGCCGGTGGAGGTGAAGACCCGCAAAGGCATGGTCGCCTTCGACACCGACGAGCACATCCGCCACGACGCCAACGTGGAGGACATGGGCAAGCTGCGCGCCGTGTTCAAAAAGGACGGCTCGGTCACCGCCGGCAACGCATCCGGCATCAATGACGGCGCGGCCGCGGTGGTGATCGCCAGCGGTGCTGCGGTGCGCCGCGTGGGCCTCACGCACCTCGCCCGCATCGTCTCGGCCGGGCATTCCGGCGGCGTCGATCCCGCGTATATGGGCATCGGCCCCGTCCCCGCCTCGCACCGCGCGCTGGAGCGGGCTGGCATGAGCGTGGCGGATATGGACCTGATCGAGGCCAACGAGGCCTTCGCCGCCCAGGCCTGCGCGGTGGCGAAGGACCTCGGGTTCGACCCCGAGAAGCTCAACCCCAACGGCTCCGGCATCGGCCTCGGCCACCCCGTGGGCGCCACCGGCGCGATCCTTACGGTGAAGGCGATGTATGAGCTTGCCCGCACCGGCGGCAAGCGCGCGCTGGTGACGATGTGCATCGGCGGCGGCCAGGGCATCGCGGCGGTGCTGGAGCGGGTGTGACCGCCACCGCCTTCGCACTGATTGAGGCGAGCATCGCCGCCGGGCGCATTCCCGGCGCGGTGCTCGGCGTGCTGGCGGCCGATGGCAGCCGGAGCGTGCAGGCCGCCGGCCTCGCCCAGCGCGAACCGGAGCCGGCGGCGATGGCGCGGGAAACCTGGTTCGATCTCGCCTCGCTCACCAAGGTGGTGTTCACCACCACCATGATCCTGCGCCTTGTCGAGCAGGGCCTTATAGCGCTCGACGATCCGCTGACGGTCGCCATCCCCGATCTGCGGCAATACGACGTGGCGAACGCGGCCGAGCGGCGCCTCACCTTCCGCCAGTGCCTGAGCCATCAAACCCACCTCCCCGCGGTAGAGCCGCTCTACACCTACGGGCAGAACCCCGACACGCTGCGCGCCTTCGTGCTGCAGCGGGAATGGCGGGCCGGGCCGCCAGTCTATTCGGACAACAACTTCATCCTGCTCGGCATCGCCATCGAACGCCTGACCGGCCGGCCGCTGAGCGAACTGGCGCCCGCCGGCTTCAGCTTCGGCGCCGATCCCGCGCTGAGTGCGGCAACCGAGCGCTGCACTTGGCGCGGCCGGGTGATGCGCGGCGAGGTGCATGACGAGAACGCCTTCGCCCTCGGTGGCGCCTCGGGGCATGCCGGGTTGTTCGGCACGGCGGATGCGCTGCTCGATTTCGCGGCGAGCCTGATGAACGGCACGCTGCTGCGCCCGGAGACCATCGCCGAACTGGCGACACGCCAATCGCCGACGCGTGGGTTGGGCTGGGAGATTGCCTATCCCGGCTGGTCCGGCGGCGATGCCTGCGGCAATCGCACCATCGGCCATACCGGCTTCACCGGCACCGGCCTGTGGATCGACCTCGATGCCGGCCGCGCCTGGACGCTGCTGACCAACCGCGTGCACCCCTCACGCTTCGCCGACAGCGGCATCATCGCGCTGCGGCGAGCGGTCGGCGATGCGGTGTGCGGCTGAGCTAACCGGCGCGGCGGAGCATCGGGGGCGGCACCCAGGCCGGCTGCACCTGGCCGATCACGAGATCGAGCACGCAGGGGCCGTCATGGCCGACCGGCAAGCGGGCGTCGCCATCGGTCCAGCGCCAGTGGCGTGTGCCATCGGTCTCCGGGTCGTGGAACCCCGCGCCGTCCGGCAGGGCGGCGAGATCGATCGGGCGCTGCCGGCCGGCGCCGCGCAGCACCGCCGCCTCCAGCATCAGGCCGAGCCGCCGGTGATCGGCGCTTCCGGCTGCGATCTCGGCCGGCACTCCGGCGGGGGAGAGCAGCCGGACGGCGTGCGCCCCGTCCGGCAGGGCGTAGCGGTGCAGCGTGCCGGCGACCATGCGGGGCGCCACCGGAAGCCCATCCACATTCACCGTGCCATCCCAGCCCGGGGCGCAGCGGAAACCTAACATCTCCGCCCGCCCGGCCAGCATCGCGCGCACACGCTCCAGGGTGGCGCCATCGCGCACGAGCGGCGCGCAGGCAGCGGCCGACCAGATGGCGAGAGCGAAATCCGGGTGCTGATGCACCACCGCGCCGCCATTGGCGAAGGCGCCTCGATTGCCGGTATCCAGATAGCTTTCGCAGGCCAAGCCTTCCGCCAGCATGACGCCATGGCGGGCAAACTCGACGTGCCAGTACGTGACCCGCGCCGCGCGCTCCTGCACGATGGTGGCGCCGTTGACGAGGTAGCGCACGGGGATCAGCACGCCATCGACGAACACCGCGTGATCGGGCGACAGGCGCAGATCCCGCGCCGGCAGCCCCTCCCCGAAGGCGCCCGCACGGACACGCACCGGCCAAACGTCCTGCGGCCGCGGATGGCGCGCGCAGGCCAGGCTGCGATGGCCGAGCCAGATGATCGCCTGCCCCTCCCCGTCCGGCCCGGGCACCACATCTCCCACACGCAGCCGCTCCACCGCCACCTCGCCGCGCAGGGTGCGGATGCGGGTGCCGGCAGCGAAGCAGGGGAGTGCGGAGGTGGTGGTCACCTCCGCGCGCGGGGCCTTCCAGTAGGAGTTGAAATCCTGCCGGACGGTGACGTGGAAGCTCGTGGGGTCGTAGCCGGGGCCGATCGGGATCTGCTTCGTGCCGACGCCGGTCTTCACCGTCAGGACGCCGGAACTATAGGTGACGGAAGCGATATCTGCCGTCGACAGCGCCTCGATCGCGATCGTGTCGCCCTGCTGGAAGCCGTGGATGAAGGTGTTCACCGATGCGGTGTTGATCCATACCGAGGTGCCGGCGTCGTCCAGCGTGATCGATTGCCCGGTGCCGATCGTGCTTTGCAGGAACAGCACGCCGCCGCTGGCGATATGGAACGCGCCTGTTCCGGTGGTGGGGATCGGAATGTTGACCACCCCGCCATTGGTTGCGGTGATCGTGCCGTTGTTGGTGAGGTCGGCGCCGAGCGAATCGCCGCCTGATCCGCCCCCAAAGCCAAATTCCCCGCCTTCCACCTGGATGGTGCCGTCATTGACGATCTGGCCGCGCAGGCCGTGGGAAAGGCCATACGCGGTGATCGACGATGTGCCGGCGGTGTGGATCGAGACGTCGGCGGCGATCGTCCCGTTGCCGAAGTGCGACGGGCTGTCGAGCGCCGCGCCGAAATTGAGTTGCCCTCCGGCCAACGCGACATCGAATCCCGTCACCGTGGTGGGGTAGAAATAGGACAGCAGGGCCGCCTGGGGCACCGACACCGCCGGGCGATTCTGCCCGGCTCCTGCCTCGATCGTCAGGCCGCCGCTCAGAACCTGCAATTGCCGGAAAGCGTCGATCGAGAGGTCGCCGACCCAGGTCACGCCGCTCCAGTTGCCGCCGCCATGGGTGAAATCGAAGGTGCCGCCATCGTTGATGATCGTGCCAGTGACACTCGGTGCGCTGGCGAGATTGCCGACATTGGAGCCGACCTGCGGCGAGAAGGTGCCGGACTTGAGATCGAGCGTGCCGAAATGCATGTCGGCATTCACCGCCAGCGTCGCGCCGGGGGAATCGAGGGTGAGGGTGTTGAACGTGAAAGCGGGGTTCAGCGACGGCGCGGTGAGCGTGCTGCCGGCATTGATGCGGTAGGTCCAGCCGGGCGAGAAGGTGATCGAGGCATCCACCGCCGAGCCCGGCACCACCGAGGACCAGTTGCCGGCGGCGTTCCAGTCGAAATTGAACAGGCCGAGGCTGGCGGTGAAACTGTCCGGCCCCGCACCGCCATTGCCACCCGGCGCCGGTGGCACGTAGGGGCTGGCCGCCGGTGGCGCCACGGTGCTGGTGGTCACCACCGCCATGCTGTTGCCGTTGCCGAACGTGGTGGTGTCCGAGACCGCGGCGCTGAAGCTCGCGGGGTCATAGCCCGGGCCGATATAGAACTGGCTGATCGCCGCCCCGACTCCAATCGTCAGGACACCGGAGGCGTAGGCGGCCGTCGGTGTGGTCCCGGCCGGATCATAGACCGCGATGCGGTCGCCCTGGCCGAAGCCGGTGATCGAGGCCTCGGGCAGGAAGGCAAGCGAAACCAGCGTCGCCGCCGCGCCCTGCAAGGCGATGGTCTGGCCCACGCCGACGGTCTGCACCGGGGAGGACAGCCACAGCGTGCCGCCGCTGGCAATGTCGATCACGCCGGCGCCGGACAAGTTGGCCGGCGTCTGGAACATGGCTCCGTTCGAGATGGCGATGGTGCCATTGTTGGTCAACGCCGAGGCGGCTCCAGTATTGAACGATGGTGGGCCGGCGCTGAGCCTCCCGCCGCTGACCACGATATGGCCAGCGTTGGTCGCGTTGAGAAAATTCAGGCTGTTGACCCCGGCGACGTTGCTCAGCGTCGCGTCGGCGGCGATGCCGAAGGACCCGGCCACTCCGCCGCTGCCATTGCCGATCGCGGCCTGCCCGAGCAGCACGACATCGAAGCCGGTGACGGTATGGTCGAGATTAAGCGTGGCCCCGGGCGCGCCGAAGGGCAGCGGCACGAGGTTGCCCAGGGTGAAGACCGGCCGCGGCCCGCCCGGCACGGGGCCGACGGTCAGGGTGCCATAGAACTCGGTATTGGCGCCGTGCAGGCCGTCGGACGCCATGGAAAGGTCGCCGAGCCAGGTGGTGTTCTCGAAGGAGAACGGCTTGCTGAAATCGAGTGTGCCGCCCTCGTTGATGATGGTGTCGGTCACGATCGGCGCGAGTCCGAAATTCCCCGCGCCTGCGACGGTGCCTGCCTTCAGGTCCAGGGTGCCGAACGCCATGTTCGTCGCGATATCCAGCGTCGCATTGGCGGAATCGAGTACGAAGGTTCCGAAGGCGATCGGTGGGTTCTGGTCAGCACCGACGAGCGATGAGCCGCTGGTGATCGCGTAGCCGAAGCCGGGATCGTAGGTGAGCGACACATCCTGCCCGGCGACGGGAACCCCGGACGACCAGTTCAGGGCATCGAACCAGTCGAACGCCAGCAGGCCGTTGGCGGCGGTGAAGGTGTTGCTGGCCATCAGATCATACCCGCAACGGCAGCTTTACGACCCCGCATCATTGAACGTCCCCCGCCAGTCTTCGCGCCGGAAGGGGGGCCAAAGGCCACGCAGTATTCACCCGCCGATCATTATCGGGACCGTAGTTGAGTTCAGAGGGTGGCACAATTGCCAATATGGCACCGCCGGAGCGGCGGCGATCGCCCAGCCATGGAATCCCCTGGGGGATTGCCTGCGGGGGGGCGGTCGTTACTTGCCCAAATCCCTGTCGAAGGAGGAGGCATTCCGGTGTCGCCGCCGCCTCAATGGGCATTGGCCGGGTCCCCGCTTCGCGGCTACGTTGGAGCGGGCGGAGATGAGCGCTGAACCCCAGCGGCTCCGGCATCGGCCTCGATGCCGGGCGGGCCTGGGCGGTGCTGACCACCCGCGTGCACCCCTCCCGCGCCCCCGATGGTGGTATTGTCGCGCTGCGGCGGGCGGTGGGGGATGCGGCCCGCGCCTGAGGCCTGAGACCGGCCGGTGCGCCCCGGGATGACTCGGCGGGCCGCGGTTGGTGGATAAATTTCTTCGTCTATTGAGAAAAAATCTCTTGCGCTTGGGCGGCGCTTATGCGAACATATAAAGAACTTCAACAGCGCAGAAAAAGGCCGCCATGTCACCCCGCCCTTCCATCATCCAGTGCCTGCTGCTGCGCGTTGTGCGGCATATGCTGCTGGTGCTCGACGCCATGCTGGGCGCGCGGGCGGTGGAACTGCGCGCGCGGCTTGATGCGCTGCCGCCGGGCCATCGGCGCCGCGCGCGGTTGCTGGGCGAAATCCGGCGGCTGGCGCGGGTGCGGGCGATGCTCGCGGAGCCTGGATTGCTGGACGATCCCGCATTCCGTGGCAAGGCGGCGGAGGTGGCGCGCGTGCGCAACGATGCCGGGCGGCGTGCGTTGGAGCGGCGACGGTTGCAAGCCACACCCTGTGCGGGGATGAACGCTGCTTTTTGGGTTGTTTCGGCCGTGCGTGAGGAGGGGCGATGTACCGGCTGCAGCGCTGTCGCCTGATCCGCTGCCGGGCATCAACCCTCGCGGCGCCCTTGGCGCATGTACGCGGCCCGGGCACGGCGTGGCGGTGCCATGCCGCGCCCGGGTGGGTGCTACTTGCCCAGATGCTTGTCGAAGAAGCGGGCGATGTCGGTGAAGGCTTCCTTGGTCTCCGGCGCCGAGGGGATGGCACCATACTGGGCGTGGGACTGGCCCTCGTAGACGTTGAGGTCCGCAATCACCCCGGCCTGACGCAGCTTGCGGTGGGTGCGCACGGTGTTGGAGAGGAACAGGTCCCGCGTGCCTGTCGTCAGGATGGTCGGCGGGAAGCCGTGCATGTCGCCGTAGATCGGCGAGAGCATGGGGTCCTTGAGGTCGGTGCCGTTGGCGTAGAGCTTCGCGGCGCGGCCGAGCCAGCCTTTCCAGGAGACCAGCACGTTGTCGACGAATTCGTTGGTGATGTAGCTGTCGCCAACCTCGTCGAGATCGGACCAGGGCGTGCCGGGCGC
>JAPLOH010000036.1 GCA_026400845.1 Alphaproteobacteria bacterium | reverse complement strand
GGTGTAGACGCCGCCGATGCGGTCATTGCCGGCGCCGCCCTTGAGGTCGCCGGTCGCCTCGATATTGCGCACCCAGCCATAGGCGGCGCCGCCCGAGGTGATGTGGTATTTGACGCCCGGCACGCCGCGGTTCACCAGCTTGACGTCCCCGAGTTGATCGGAAAAATCGAAGCCCGCGGTGTCGTTGCCGTCGCCACCGTCGATCTTGTTGGCGCCGGTGCTGCCGTGGAAAACGTCATCGCCGGCGAGGCCGATCAGGACGTCATTGCCGGTGCCGCCATAGATCCCGGTAACACCGAAGGCGCTGCCGGTCGCATTGCCAATGAACTTCAGCGCATCATTGCCGGGCCCGAAATTGGTTTGCACACCCGTGTTTTGATCATAGATCGCGTCAAGGCTGATCCCCGGGCTCGATAGTCCACCCGCGAATTTGGCGTTGAGGTCTGCGGACGCGTTGAAAACTACGGTAGCCATGGCTTTTGCTCTCCCCGACATATTACGACCACGTTAGCACAGCCTCCGGCGAAAGCGTTTTTTTTACGTGAAAATTCTCGGATATTCGCGGATTGACCGCACGCGCGATTCACGATGGCACGGATATCGTATCATAATTTGAAATACTCACCCGCACAGCCGATCGGAAGGCTCAAGCGATTCCCAATAAAAATGCCTCCCCTTCGCGTAGCATGCGGTAAAACGCACAATCATTTGACCTTTCATTCTCCTGGGAGGGGGAAAAGTCCCGGAAGGAAATGTTTTTTCTGATTTACTCAAAATAGAGCTGATATTTCATTTCGTCCAAACGGCAAAACTACCCTGCCAACCGGCGTGACCAGGCAATGACCGGAGGCCAAACGTTTTCGTGAGGTTCCCCGGCACGGCTGGGACCACGCGCGTTACGACATGCCTGCCGCCACGAGGCCACCGCACCTTCGACCCGATGTCGCCGGGCAACCTCGCGATCAAGAGGGGCGGAACACCCGCCCGGCGAGGAACGGATAGATCAGCCCGACGCCGATGCCGAAGGTGCCGTTGATCAGGATCGAGCGGATCCAGTTGTTGATCACCCAGCCGCCGCCGATCGTGGTGCCCTTGATCACCGGCACCACGAAATAGCCGATCAGCACCGCGAGCAGGCCGAGCAGCAGCCCGGCGAGCCAGTGCGGGATGGTGATCTTCGGGAACACCACGCCGAACAGCACGCCGTAGAGCCCGCCCCAGAAGCAGAGATTCAAAATCACCGGCACGCCGAACGGCGGCACCGGGGCGAAGCGGTAGGGGGTTGCGGCGATTTCCAGCCCGGGGATGGCGAGCACATGCAGCAGGCCGAGCATCAACTGATGGAAGGTCAGCACCGAGAGTGCAGCGGCGATGAAGCCGAGCACGGCGCGGGAAAGCGGGTTGGCGGTCATCGGGGTCGCTCCTGGGTTGGCTAGGCGGTTATGGACTCGCTCTTGAAGACAGACGTGCCGCACCGCCACATTGTTCCGCACTCGCGGGCCGGCGCGGAATACCCTATCATGGCGCACATGCGCATCGCCGTCAGCAGCGAGTTGGTGCGGCTCGTAACGGAGTTCCGGGTTGGCTGAAGTTACCGACGAGGATGCCGAGCGCCTGGCCAATCGGCTGGCGATGATGGTGTCGGAAGAAGGCGAGGCGGCCAATGCCGGGCGCGCGGTGGCGCAGCTTGCCCGCCGCCTGGGGCTGACCGGCGGCCAACTCAAGGAGATGTTCCTCCACGGGGCGATGGCTGGCCGCCGCCCGGCATCGGCCGGCGCCGAGCATGAGCGCCAGGAGCGCGAGATCGCAGTGCTGCGCAAAAGCCTGCGCCTGATGGAGAGCAACTACCGCACACTCGAAATCGAGCGCGACGCGATGGTGACGCAGCTCGACTCGATGCGCCACCAGGCCGCCGCATCGCGCAGCAGTTCGCAGGTCCGCTACATCATCTTCGGCGTTTTCGCCCTCGCGCTCGCCGGTGCCGGCACCATCGGCTGGCTGGTGACTGTGGCCGAAAACGCCCGCGTAGCGCCAGGCGCGACCGCCGGGACGGCCCTGCCGGGGCCAGTGACGGCCGCCGCGCCGACGACGGCGCAGCCCGACTATGGCCCGGTCATCCGCCGCGTCGGCGTGGTGCGGGCCAGCCGTGCCGTCGCCTATCGCCAACCCGACAAATCCGCCCCGGCCATTGCAACCCTGCAACTCGGCATGCCCATCGTGGTCCGGCGCATCTTCGCCAGCGCCCAGGTGCAATGGGCCGAGGTCGAAGTCGGCAGCGCCCTCGGCTATATGCTTGCCGCGGAGATCGACTTGAACTGAACGCGGGACGGCAGGGCGCGCGCTGCCGGCCTCAGAACGCCCCGGCCCAGCCGTCGCGGCGAGGGTCGCTGCCGGCCATGCGGATGCCGTTGTCGAGCAGGCGTATCGCCTGCATGGCGCAAGGGCCTTCGAGGTGGCCGAGGCGCTTGATCTGGTGGCCGCGGGCAGCGAGATCGGCCAGCACGTCCTCGCCGTGATCCACCTCGATTGACAGCGCGCCGTCACCGTCATGCGGGAAGTTGGCGCCCTGGCCGGCCTGGCTCGAGGTCCAGCGCGGGGCTTCCAGCGCCTGCTGCGGGTCGAGCCCAAGGTCGAACATCGCGACCATGACCTGGAGGTTGACCTGCACCTGGTGGTCGGCGCCGGGGGTGCCGGGCACGGCGACCAGCTTGCCGTCCTTCAGCACCATTGGCGTGTTCATGGTGTGGCGCACCCGCTTGCCGGGGACCAGCCGGTTGGCGTGGCCGGGGGTGACGTGCCAGTAGGCCATGCGGTTGTTGAGCAGGATGCCGGTATCCCCCGCCGTGACGCCGGAGCCCCAGCCGCCGTTGAGCGACTGGATGCCGGAGACCGCGTTGCCCTCGCCATCCACCACGCAGAAATAGGTGGTGTCGGCGGCCACGGCGGATTGCGGCCCCATATCGGCGGCGCGCTGGCGGTCGATGCGGGCGGCCAGTTCGTCGGCATAGGCGTCCGACAGCAGGCGCTCCAGCGGCACGGTCTCGAAGCGCGGATCGGCGCCGTAGCGCTCGCGGTCGAGGAAGGCGAGCTTCTTGGCCTCGACCAGGATATGGATGCGTTCGGCCGCCGAGAGCGACGCGAGGTCGAACCGCTCGGCGATTTTGAGCATTTGCAGGAAGGTGAAGCCGGTGGAGTTCGGCGGCGCCTGGGTGACAGTGAGGCCGCGATAGGTAATGCCGATCGGGTCCGTCACCTCCGAGCGGCAGCCAGCGAGGTCGGCTTCGGTGATCATGGCGCCGGTCTCGGCGCAGCCGGCGGCGATGCGTTTCGCCAGGGGGCCGCGGTAGAAGCTCTCGGCGCCCTCGGCGGCGATCTGCTCCAGCGTGCGGGCGAGATCTTCCTGGATCACCAGCCCGCCGACGTCCTGCCCGAGGAACACGGTGCCGCTGCGCTTGTCGGCGGTGAGGGCGGCCTTGTAGTCGGCAGCGATCTGCCGGTCCTTGCGGGTCGCCGCGTATCCGTCGCGGGCCAGAGCGATGGCGGGCTTGGCGAGATCCGCCCAGGGCAGGCGGCCATGGGCAGCGTGCATGGCGCCGATGGCGCCGAGACAGCCGGGGATGGAGGCCGACAGCGCGCCGGTGACGGCGACGCCGTCCTTGAAGCGCTCGGCGGTGGCCGCCGCCGGCGCCGAGCCGGTGCCGTTATACACCCTGTTCTGGCGGGTTGCCGCGAGGTGAATGTTGTAGAACCCGTCGCCCCCGAGGCCGGACATCATCGGCTCGCACACGCCGAGCGCGAGCGAAATGGCGACCGAGGCGTCAACCGCGTTGCCGCCGGCGCGAAGGATGTCGAGCCCGGCCTGGGTGGCCATCGGGTGGTTGGCGCCGACGGCGCCGTTGCGGCCCATGATGAGAGGGCGGTGGGTGCGGATCATGGTCGATCTCCTGTTCAACGCGCCGCCTTGGCGCGGGCGATGACGGCGGCGGCATCGAATTTGTTGATGTCGTCGATGAGGTCGTTGGTGACGAGGTCCGCGGCTGCCACCTTCTGCGGCACCACGTTCCACTTCACCAGGAAGTCGACATAGGCGTCGTAGTTGGCCAGCGCGTTCTCGCCCCATTTGGTGACGCCGCCGGCCGCGAGTTGCCATTGCGGGATCCGGGCCTGGAGGGTTCGCATGTCCTCCACCAATGCGGCGTCCTCGGCCCGGCCGGTGCCGCGGGTCTGCGGGAAGACCTCCCACAGGATGCGCACCGCGGCCTCGGGGTTGGCGATGGCGAAGACGGTGCCCATGGCGTAGGCGCGGCCGAGGGCGACGGCTTCGGCACGGTTGGCCGCGAGGCGGTCCTCTCGGGCGATGAGGCCGTTGGAGGGGAATTTGGCGATCGACGAATTGTCGAGCCGGCGCAGCTTGGTCCCGGCGGCTTCGACCAGCGCGTACATCACGTCGAACTGGCTGAGCGCGTCCACCGCGCCCTGGCGCACCAGGGCTGCGGCCTGGCCGCCTTCGCCGACGGCGATGATGCGGATGTCGGTATCGGGGTTGAGACCCTGGCTTGCGGCCAGCGCGCGGGCCACCGGCACGCCGCCCGAGGCCATGGCGGTGACGCCGATACGCTTGCCCTTGAGGTCGGCCAGGGTCTGGATCGGGCTCGCCTCCGGCACCGCGATTCCGTAGATGTTGCCCTGATAGGCGGTGTAGAAATTCTTCACCTTCACGCCCTGCGGCCGCAGCACCACCAGCGGCTCGATCGAGGGCAGCGCGTAGGCGAGTTCGCCGGTTGCCACCAGTTTCACGCAGTCGGTACTGCCGGGCAGGGGGGCGAGATCGACCTTCAGCCCGGCCTCGGCGAACCAGCCGAGCTTGGTGGCGATGGCAAAGGGGGCGACGGCGGAACTGACGGTGCGGGCGCACCAGCCGATGCGGATGCTCGTGAGAGGCTGGGCCTGCACGCCGATCGGGAAGAGCAACAGGAGGGCGAGGATGGCACGGATCATGATTTTCCTCCGGGGCGGGCATCTTGGTTCGGTTGATCCCAGAACACCACCCGCTTGCGCACCGCCGCGACGACGGTGTTGAGCGTAAGGCCGATCAGCGAGAGGATGAACAGGACGGAGAATTGCCCCGCCACGTCCATCGAGAAATTCATCGACTGGATCAGCATGCCGAGCCCGGCCTGGGCGCCGACGAATTCGGCGACGATGGCACCGATCAGCGCGAAGATCATGGCGATCTCGAGCCCGGCGAAAATCGACGGCAGGGCGCCGGGCAGGCGCAGCATCCAGAAGATCTGCGCGTTGCTGGCGGCCAGCGAGCGCATCAGGGAGATGCGGTCTTCGTCGGCGGCACGCAACCCGGCGATGGTGTTGACCATCAGGGGGAAGAAACACACCAGGCTCGCATTGATCACCTTGGACGTGAGGTCGAGCCCGAACCAGACGATGATGAGCGGCGCCAGCGCCACCTTGGGCATCGATTGGAACATCACGATGATCGGGTAGAGGTAGTATTCGAAGCGCCGCGAGAGGGCGACGAAAGTGCCGAGCCCGAAGCCCGCCGCCGCGCCGAAGGCGAAGCCGAGGAAGGTTTCGAGCATGGTGATCCAGATATGCTCGGCATAGAGACCGCTGGAGATGCCGCGGTAGAAGCCGACTGCGACCGCCGAGGGTGGCGGCAGGATATAGGCGGGCACATGCAGCAGCCGGGCCGCCGCCTCCCACGCGGCCAGGATGGCGGCCATCAGCAGCAGGCGCAGCGTTGGACTCATTCCAGGCCGCCAGTGGCGTTGAGCGCCTGGCGGATGCGGCTGACATGCACACCGAAGGCCTCGGTGTTCATCAACGAAAGCGGCCGCGGGCGGGGAAACTCGACATCAAGCGTATCCACGATGCGCCCGGGGCGCGGCGACATCACGATCACCCGGTCGGCCAGGAACACCGCCTCCCCCACGGAGTGGGTGACGAAGACGATCGTTTTCTGCCGCTCCATCCAGATGCGTTGCAGTTCAAGGTTCATCTGCTCGCGGGTCATCGCATCGAGCGCGCCGAACGGCTCGTCCATCAGCAGCACGGAAGGATCATGGATCAGCGCGCGCACCAAGGCGGCGCGCTGCTGCATGCCGCCCGAGAGCTGGTTGGGCAAATGGTGCTCGAAGCCCTGGAGCCCGACCAGCTTCAACAGGTCCATCGCAGTGGCGCGCATGCGCTCGCGGCCGAGCTTCTGCACGTCGACCGGGAGCAGCGCGTTGTCGAGCACGGTGCGCCAGGGGAACAGCACCGGGGTCTGGAACACCACGCCGATGTCCCGCCGCGGCCCGTCGATGCTGGTGCCGCCGAGATGGGCCTCGCCCTCGGTCGGCGGCATGAGGCCGGCGAGGATGCGCAGCAGGGTCGATTTGCCGCAGCCGGAGGGTCCGACGATGGCGACCAGCTCCCCCTCGGCAACGGCAAGGTCGATCGCCTCCAGCGCCGTCACGTCGGTGCCGTAGCGCTTGGTCAGTCGGCGAACGGCGATATGCTCGCGCATTCTGGTGGCTTCGGCGGTGGTCAAGCGTCAGGTTCCTCCCCGCGATCAGCCTACCGCGCCGCCGCCGTCGCGCAAGATGCGATGCCGGCACCGGCGCCCGATCAAGGCCGCACGATGATGTGTCGCGACGCGGCTGGGCAAATGCGCTATAGGTCCGCGGCGCGGTGAGTGATGGATACCTTTTGGCCGGCGCCATCGGATGAAGTAGGATCGGGGATGAAGAAGGTTCGGCGATGAAGAAGGACTGGTTCGCGACGTTTCTGCCGCTGTGGATGTGGGGGTCGATCGTGTGGATCGCGGCCGGGCTCTACCTGCTGCCGACCTCGTTCCAGCGCGCGGTGTTCGGCAGCTCGCATGGCGTCTACATCGGCAGGGCCTACGACATGACCGCGATCGACTACGAGGTGCTATGGCAATTCATGGTTGTCCTTGGGACGCCGAACATCCTGTTTCTCGTGGTCTTCACCATCGCCGGCTATCAGCATATCCGCAGCAAGCCGGCGAAGCGCGACGGGCCGGTTCGCGCCTGACGCCGCGGTATCGCTTATCCCGGCGGGCGGTGTGGCCGGGCCTATCTGCTGCGCACCACGGTCACGGCGCGTTCCGGCGGTGGCGGCCGGCGTTGCAGCCCTATGCCCTTCCCGATGATTTTCAACGCCTCCCAGTGGATGCCGCCAACCACCTTCAGGGTCAGCAGCGGATGCCGCAGGAAGGCTGCCAACAGGGTGCTATCTGACACTTCGCGCCGCGCGCCGGTGAAATTCGCGGTGATCAGCGTGCCCTCCGCGTCACTGCCACGGACCGTTACCGAAACGTCCTCGGCCGGTGGATGGATGGCGAAATCGTAGCGCATGTCCATCGCCATGAACGGCGAAACGTAGAACGCCTTGTCGCAATGCTGGCGGATCGGGCGATCCGATGCGGTATCGACCTCGATGAGGTAGCTGTGGCGCTGGCCGAAGGTGTTGTTCACCTCGTAGAGCACCGCGGCGAGGCTGCCGTCCGGGCGGTGGCAGAAATAGGTGCTGAGCGGATTGAACACCCCGCCGAGCACGCGCGGATAGCACAGCACCTGGATCGCGCCGCCGGCGGCAATGCCGGCCTCGGCGAGGCGCGCGGTGATCTGCGCCTTCAGCGGCCGGGCGGAGCCATCGCCATGGTCCCGCCCGTGGAAGGCCAGCAGGTTGAAGCGATCGACCGAGAACCAGCGGAACCGGCGATCAAGCGCTTCAAGCTCGTCGAGATCGATCAGCATTGTATAGACGCGGTAGGCGAGTTCGTGCCGTCGCGGCCGCGTGCGGGCGTGGGTGACGAGGCCGGTATAGAGGCCGGAGCGCAGGCTCACGCCACCGCCTCCGCCACGCTGCGGTGATGCGCCGGGGGGAGGTGGATGCGGCCCGACTCGCCGGCCACCGACCACGGCCGGCGCACGCCCCCGATCGCCTCGGCTACGGCGAGGCCGGCCTGCAACCCGTCCTCGTGGAATCCTGCGCCGAACCACGCCCCGGCGAACCAGGTGCGGCGGACGCCCTGCAACGTCCACAATTCACGCTGGGCCCGCAGCGCGGTGGCGTCGAATGCCGGGTGATTGAAGCCGGTTTCGTGGATCACGCTGCCGGGCGCCGGGTCGCGCGAGGGGTTCAGCGTCATGAACAACGGCGGCCCGGGCAGGGATTGCAGATGGTTCATCCAATAGGTCACGCAGGGCAGCCGTGTGTCGGCACCGGCCTCACTGCGGCCGGAATAGTTCCAGCTCGCCCAGACCCGCTCTCGCCGCGGCATCAGGCTGCGGTCGGAATGCAGGACGGCGCGGTTCATGCTCGGGCGAAAAGCGCCGAGCAGCGCCTGCTCGGCGCGATCGGCGTCGGGCAGCACCGCGAGCGCGTCATGCGCGTGGGTGGCGAGGATCACCTGGTCGAACCGGCGGCATTCCCCGCTGGCGTCATGCACCTCGGCACCCGCCGCATCGCGCAGAATGGCGCGGACCGGACGGCCGGTGAGGATGCGCCCGGCAAGCGGGGCGGCAAGGCGACGGACGTATTCGCGGGAACCGCCGGCGACGGTGCGCCATTGCGGCCGGTCGTTGACCTGGAGCAGGCCATGATTGGCACAAAACCGCAGGAAGGCGGCCGCCGGGTAGGCGCGCATCTCCGCGCAGGGGGTGGACCAGATCGCGGCGGCCATCGGCAGCAGATGGTCATGCTGGAAGTCGGCCGAGTAGCCGTGGCGGTCGAGATAGGTGCCGAGCGGCTCCATGGTTTCCCACAACTCGGCGACATGGGCGGGCGCGCTGCGATAGAAGCGCAGAATATCGCGGACCATGCGGATGAAGCGCGGGCGGATGAGGTTGCGACGCTGGGCGAACAGGCCGGGGATGTCGGTGCCGTTGTATTCCAGCCCACCGCCGTCGAGCGAGACCGCGAAGGACATGTCCGAAGCCAGGGTGGCAACGCCGAGATGGGCGAACAGCGCGGTGAGGTTGGGGTAGTTCGCCTCGTTGTAGACGATGAACCCCATATCGACAGCAATGCCCTCGGGGGTGACGACGGTATGGCTGTGGCCACCGATCCGCGCGGCAGCCTCGTAGACCGTCACCTCGTGATGGCGCGACAACAGCCAGGCGGCGGATAATCCGGCGATGCCCGTGCCAACCACCGCGATGCGTTGCGAGGCGCGCTGGTGGCCGTCGCCGTGAAAATCCATACCTATCCTGTTCCTGCCTTCGGACGGCTTGCGGTCCGCCCGTCCGCCGTGATGTCATGCTCTATACGTGGTGGGAAGTCGCGTGGATGAGTGCTCCGAAAATTTCGTCGGGCGACATCCAGCACGGTTTTCGCGCCGTATAGGACGCATGCATGAAGGTTTTTTCCATCGACTTGCGTCGTCGCCACCGAGTGCGGGCCTGAGCATGGCCAGCGACGGCACGGGCGCGGCTTTTCTCGCCGGGCATATCCGCCTGGTCGCCGAAACGCGCGACCGGCGCGCCTTCGCCACGTTGTTCGACCATTTCGCGCCACGGGTGAAAAGCTACATGCTGCGCCTTGGCGCCAA
This sequence comes from Alphaproteobacteria bacterium, assembly GCA_026400845.1. GTDB lineage: Bacteria > Pseudomonadota > Alphaproteobacteria > Acetobacterales > Acetobacteraceae > CAIYPH01. Next base: position 10,710 of record JAPLOH010000036.1, on the reverse strand, counting down.
CGCCGCGCAGGCGGAGGACCTATCCCAGGAGACGATGCTGACGCTGTGGCGCAAGGCGGCGAGCTTCGACCCCGAACGGGCGGGGGCGGCAACCTGGGTGTTCACCATCGCGCGCAATCTGCGCATCGATGCGATCCGCCGCGAACGCTGGATCGAACCCGGTGAGCCGTCGGAGGATGTGCCGTCGCTCGATCTGCCGGCCGATACGGTGCTCGCGACGGACCAGGCCGAGGACAGCTTGCGCGCCGCGCTGGCCGGGTTGCCGGATGAGCAGGCGATGCTCCTGCGGATGTCATTTTTCGAGGATTATGCGCATGGCGATATCAGCGCCCGGCTCGGCATGCCGCTCGGCACCGTGAAATCCAAGCTGCGGCGGGCGATGCTCCGCCTGCGCGAAGTGCTGGAGGACGTGCGATGAGCGCCCGGCATCACCCCTCCGAGGAAACGCTGCTGGCCCATGCGGCCGGCGGGCTCGACGAGGCCTATCGCGCCGTCGTGGCGACGCATCTCGCGGGATGCCCGGCCTGCCGGCACGCGGTCCGCTTCGCCGAACGGCTGGGCGGCGATGTGCTGGCCACGCTCGATCAGGCGCCGATGACCGATGGCGCACTGGAGCGGGCGATGGCGCGCCTCGATGACCCGACGGAGCCGCTCGCGCCGCCGCCGCCGGCATTGCCGGGGCTGCCGATGACGCTCGCCGGCTACACCATGGGGCGATGGCGTCCGATGGCCAGGGGTGTCGCCATCGCCACCCTGCAACCGCCGGTCAACGGCCGCGCCGGGCTGCATCTGCTCCGGATCGATCCCGGCACGCGGCTTGGCGAACACGGGCATGGCGGGCTGGAACTGACATCCGTGCTCCAAGGCGCGTTTCAGGATGGCGCGCGGATCTACCGGGCCGGCGATATCGCCGAATCCACCGATGAGGACTCCCATGCGCCGATCGCGATCGGCGGGGAGACCTGCATCTGCCTCATCGCCATGTCCGGTCGGCTGATATTTCGCCATTGGCTGCTGAGGCTGTTGCAGCCGCTGATCCGTTTCTGATGTCCGCCGCCGTGTCGTCGACATCGCCGCGTGGCGCGACGGTGGGGAAGCTGCGCCTGCCCGGCGCGATCGATCTCATCAATGCGCTGGCGCCGCGCCGGCGGGTGCGGATGATCGGTGGCCTTGCCTATGGTGACGGTCCGCGCCACGGCGTCGATGTCTATCTGCCGGCGTCGAGCGCGGGGAAGCCGCCAACGGTGGTGTTTTTCTATGGTGGCGGCTGGGAGGAGGGCGAGCGGCGCGACTACCGCTTCGTCGGCGCCGCCTTGGCCGCGCGCGGGGTCATCGTGGCGGTGCCCGATTACCGGCTGTACCCGGATGTCGACCATGCCGGCTTCCTCGCCGACGGGGCGGCAGCGCTCGCCTGGGCCCACGGCTTCGCGCCGGGCCAGGGTGGCGACCCGGGCCGCATCTTCCTGATGGGCCACTCGGCCGGCGCCTATATCGCCGCGATGCTGGCGCTCGGTGCCGGGCGCGGCGCGGTGGCCGGGCTGATCGGTCTTTCCGGCCCCTACGATTTCACGCCCGACACCCCCGCCCGCCACGCCATGTTTCCCGCCGGCGCGGCCCTCGCCGCGGTGATGCCGGTGAACCTCGTGCGCGGCGATGCCCCCCCTGCCCTGCTCGCCGCCGGCGCGCGCGACCGCGTCGTGTTGCCGCGCAACAGCGCCCGTCTCGCCGAGCGCCTCCGCTCGGCCGGCGTGCCGGTCGCCGAGCGGCACTACCGCGGCCTTGGCCACAAGCTGGTGCTGGGCGCACTCGCCCGCCCGTTGCAGGTCGCCGCCCCGGTGCTGGCGGACTGTCTGCGTTTCATCAACGACCCCGGTGCCGCGGCATGACCTTGGGCGGACTCGCACTGCTGGCGGCTGGCGAATTGTTCGCCGCGATGTCGCTGGCCTGGCTGGCACAGCGGGCGAGCGGCAATTCCGGCTGGGTCGACGCTGCCTGGTCGGTCGCCACCGGCATCGCGGGGGTGACGTTCTGCCTGGTCCCGCTTGATGGCGCGCAAGCCGGCCCGCGCGCCTGGGCGGGGCGTGCACATCGCGCGGCGGGCGGCGGGCGGGATCGAGGATCCGCGCTATGCCGCACTCCAGGCGGAATGGGGGCCGCGGTTTCCCGTGCGGCTCTATGGTTTCCTGATGATCCAGGCGGTGGTCGCCTACGTGCTCGCCGCGGGGATGGGGCTGGCGGGGCGCAATCCGGTGGCATTCGGCCCGCTCGATCTGCTGGCGATCGCCGTGCTGGTCGCAGCGATCGCCGGGGAGGCCGCCGCCGATTCCGCTTTGCGGCGCTTCAAGGCCGATCCCGCCAATCGCGGCCGGGTGTGCGATGCCGGGCTATGGGCGTGGTCGCGCCATCCCAATTATTTCTTCGAGTGGCTGGGCTGGGTCGCGTATCCGCTGTTCGCGCTGTCGGGGGCCTGGCCGTGGGGGATCCTCGCCATCGCGGCCCCGGCGTTGATGTACTGGACGCTGCGCCACGCCTCCGGGGTGCCGCCGCTCGAAGCCCACATGGCCGCCCGCTACGGTGCCGCCTGGACGGCCTACGCCGCACGCGTTCCCGCGTTCTTCCCGAGGATTCCCTCCAAATGAGCCTGATCACCGCCGTTGCCGGCCTTGCCGAGCGGTTGCCGCTCCCCGACGCCGTGACGGAGTGGGGTATTGCCCGCCTCGTCGGCGGCACCGCGGCGAAACTCGCCGCGGTGCCGCCCGATGACCGCGCCTTCGCCGCCGCCATGGCGCGTCGCGCCGTCGCCGAATTCACCGACGACGCCAACGCGCAGCACTACGAGGTGCCGGCGGCGTTTTTTGACCATGTGCTGGGGCCGCGGAAGAAGTATTCGTGCTGCCTCTACCCAACCGCTGCCACCACGCTGGCCGAGGCCGAGGAGATTTCCCTCGCCGAGACCTGCACCCATGCCGGGCTCGCGAACGGCCAGGATATCCTGGAGCTCGGCTGCGGCTGGGGTTCATTGTCGCTGTGGATGGCCGAGCAGTATCCCGCCGCGCGCATCACCGCGGTCTCGAACTCGGCCTCGCAGCGCGCCTATATCGCCTCCGTGGCGGCGGCTCGGGGCTTCTGCAACCTTACCGCGATCACCGCCGACATGAACGTGTTCGCGACCGAAGACCGGTTCGACCGCGTGGTCTCGGTCGAGATGTTCGAGCACATGTCGAACTGGCGGGCGCTGCTCGGCCGGGTGCGTGCCTGGTTGCGGCCGGAAGGCCGGGCCTTCATCCACGTCTTCAGCCATCGCACCCAGCCCTACCGCTTCGACCCCGAGGATCGCGAGGATTGGATCGCCCAGCATTTCTTCACCGGTGGCGTGATGCCGAGCCACCAGCTGATGCACCAATTCGCCGACCTGCTGGCGGTCGAGGCGGAGTGGCAGTGGAACGGGGTGCACTACGAACGCACCGCGCGGGACTGGCTGGCCAATATGGATCACAACGCCGAGGCGATCGCGCCGATCCTGCGCGGGGTCTACGGGCGGGACGCCGCGCTGTGGACGCGGCGCTGGCGGATGTTCTTTCTCGCCACGGCCGGGCTGTTCGGCCATGCCGGCGGGGGGGAATGGGGGGTGAGCCACTACCGCCTGGCGCCGCAATGATGCCCCTGGCATGAGACGGCTCGCTGCCAACGCCGATCCGCTGGCCGAGGCGGCCGGGATGCTCGGACTGCTCCTCGCGGCCAACCAGCCCTTTTATCCGCTCTATGTCTGGGGCGTGACCGGCCAGTGGAGCTGGCTCGCCTGCACGGTGCTGTGGGTGATGCCGGTCTTCGCCGCCGTGCCCTTCCTTGCGCGGCGCAATGCGCTTGCGGGACGGCTGCTGCTGCCGTTTGCCGGGATCGCCAATACGGTGCTGATGGCCCGCCTGCTGGGGCCGGAGGCCGGGCTCGCGCTGTTCCTCATCCCCTGCGCAGCGCTCGGTGCGGCCCTGTTCCGCGCCTCCGAGCGGGTGGCGATGCTGGCCGTGGTCGGCCTCGCAGCGCTGGCCTGGCTGCTGGCCGAGGGGCCGCCGCTCGGCCTGTTCGACGCCGCCGGCTATACCGGGCTGTTCAGGATGAACGCGATCAGCGCGATCGCGCTGTGCGGCCTGGTCGGCTGGCTCACGCCGCCGGCGGCTCCGCCTTCACCTCCGCCTCGCGCTTGAGGGCGCGGTAGCTGCGGGCACTGAATGGCAGCATGCCGAGGTAGATCACCCCGCCCAGCGCCAGAGCCGCCCAGGGATCGGCCACCAGCACCGCAGCATACAGCCCGATGCCGAGCATGGTCGGCAGCACGGTCCGGCTGCGCATCTTGAAGTTCTTGAAATTCCATACCGGAATCGTCGAGACCAGCAGCAGCGCGGTGCCGATCAGCATCACCGCGCAGAAGGCCTGGGCGTGCACGATGGCGTAGAGCCAGTCCCACCCCATGGCTTGCGCTTCGAGCCCGGTGAACAGCGGGAACAGCACCAGCCCGGCGCCGGCCGGGGCGGGCACGCCGGTGAAGAAATTGTAGGTGTAGGCCGGGGGCGGGTCACCAGCGATCGCCGCGTGGAAGCGGGCGAGGCGCAGCGCCATACACACCGCGAACATCAGGCAGGGCACGAAGCCGAAGCCGCCGGCGGTCTGCAGCGTCCAGAGATACAGGATGAAGGCCGGCGCCACGCCGAAGCAGAGGAAATCGGCCAGGCTGTCGAACTCGGCGCCGAAGCGCGAGGTCGCCTTCAGCAGACGGGCGATGCGGCCGTCGAGCCCGTCGATCGCCGCCGAGACCAGGATCGCCACCGCCGCCGCGCCGAAGCGGCCCTCCAGCGCAAAGCGCATGCCGGTGAGGCCGGAGCACAGGCCGAGCATGGTGAGGATGTTGGGGATCAGCCGGTTGAAGGAGGGGCCCTTGAAGCGCGGGCGCAGGCGGGGCTTGAGGCGCGTCTGCAGCTTGCGCATCGAGGCCTCCATCAGCGGCACCGGGCGGGGGCGGTTGAAGCTCATCTCATAGCTCCGCGACGACGGTCTCGCCGCCGATCATGGTCTGGCCAACCGCCACCAGCGGGGTGACGCCGTGCGGCAGATAGACGTCGGTGCGGCTGCCGAAGCGGATGATGCCGAAGCGCCCGCCGGCGGTGACCATCTCGCCCTCCCGCACGTCACACAGGATGCGCCGTGCGATCAGGCCGGCGATCTGCACCACCGCGAGGTCCCGGCCGTCGGCCATCAGGATGGCGAGCGCGTTGCGCTCGTTGTCGGTGCTGGCCTTGTCGAGATTGGCGCTGAGGAACTTGCCGTGGCGATAGGCGATACGCGTGACGGTGCCGGCCACCGGGGAGCGGTTCACGTGCACATCGAGCACGGAGAGGAAGATCGCCACCCGCCAGCGCGGCACGTCGCCGAGATCGAGTTCCGCCGGCGGGGCCGCCATCTCCACCGACACGATATGGCCGTCCGCGGGGGCGATCACCACCGCACGATCCGGGGCCACGCGCTCGGGGTCGCGGAAGAAATAAAGGCAGAACAGGATGAACAGGCCACCGAGCCAGGTGAGCCAGTTGCCCACGAACAGGCCAAGTACCATCGCCACCCCTCCGCCCGCGATGAAGGGCCGGCCGGCGGGATGCGGGGGAGCGAGAACGAGGCGGAGGGATTCGGCGAGCGCCATGGCGATCCTGACTGAAAGGCTCCAAGGGTTTATGAATGCTTCACCATCTCGGTTCAAGTTTCTCGCACATTCCTCGTGGGAGACATGGCATGGCGTTCGATCGCCCGGTTTGGGTGGGCCCGTTTCTGGTGGATGAGAACGGCGGTATCACCCCGCCGCGTGATCATGATGCGCGCTTCACCCTGCGCTGGCGCGGCTGCGTCATGCATGCCGCGCTGAGGGTGGTGGACGGGACGTCGGGCGACTCGGCGGAGCGGATCGAACTGCGCATGCTTGCCGTGCTCGGCCGGGTGCCGTCGAGTGCGGAGGCGAGCGGGGAGGCGCGCAACCAGGTGCTCACCATGCTGCGCGACGCCAGTCGCGAGGCGGCCGGGCCGCTTACTCTCGGCCTCAGCGCGGATCATCGCGTGCTGATGCGCGAGTGCCGCGATCTGGCCCAGCCGTTGACCAGCCGCGCGCTGATGGCCGAGGTGACCGGCTTCGTGCTCGGCGTCGCGCCCTATCTCGATTTCGCGGCCGAATCCGGCGTCGCCCCCGCCGGGATGGCGAAAATCTGACCGGGGAAGATGAGGTTGGGATCGCGTATCTGGTCGCGGTTGGCCTCGTAGATCACGGTGTAGTGGACGCCCTGGCCGTAGGCGGCGCGAGCGATGCGCCACAGGTTTTGCCGGGGCTGCACCACCACGCGGCCATCCGCGACGTCCTGCGGTGAAATCTTCGCGCGGGTGAACGGCAGTTCCAGCCGGGCGACGGGCTGGCCGCCAGGGCCGATCTGATCCAGCCGCAGGCGATGATCGCCGGGGGCGACCGCTTCGGCGGGCTGCAACGCCCAACGCCCGGCGGCATCGGCGGCGGCATCACCAACCGGGCGATCATCGATATAAACGCGGGTGACGCTGCCCGGGGCGGCGGCGCCGGAGAAGCGGATCGCGCCGGCATCGTCGTAGTCAACGACGTCGAGCCCGAGGCGGCCGGAGGGGCTCGCGGGGCCTTGCAGAACCCGCGCCGGGCCGCTCGGCGGCATCAGCACGGCGAGCGGCGCGGCGGGCGCCGGTTGCACCGCAGGCGGAACAGTAGGTGCAGGAGGGGCGCCAACTGCAGTCGGAGCGTTGGCCGCGGTCTGCGCGGGCGGCGGCTGGCTCGGCCGGTCATTGAGCACGAACACCACGGGGGCCTCGGCTTCGAGCAGGCTGCCATCGGGCTGGCGCGCCGCCACTTTCAGTTCGTGGCCACCGAACGGCAGTGGCTTGGCGGGGGTGATCACCCATTGGCCGGCGCGGTCCGCCTCGCCGCGGGCAATTTCGCTCCCGTCGACGGTGATGACGATCTGTGCGCCGGGCGCCGCCCGTCCGGCGAGGACGGCATCGCCAGTGGGGCTGATACGCACGATGTCGAAACTCGGTCGCAGCGGTGCTGGGGCGGCCGGCCGGGCAGCCGCGACCGAGGGCGCGGGTACCGCCGGGTTGGCGGGAGGAGCCGGGGCAACCGCACGCGGAGTCGGTGCCGGTGCGGGGGCAGGCACGGGGGCCGCGACAATGGCCGGAGGAGAAACCGGCACGGGGGGAGCGACAGCGAGGGGCGGAGCGGTGGGGCGCACAACTGCAACCGGGGCAGCAGGTGCGGCAGCGGTCGGCGGCACTGCTGGGGCGGCTTGCTGGGCCGGGGCATTCGGCACATCGATCCGCGGCGCCGGGCGCAGCACGAACCAGCCGGCCGCCGCGGCAACCGCGAGCCCGACCACCCATAGGGCTCGCGTGCGAGCCGTCGTTTGCGTCCCAGTGACCAGCGCGGCGTCTCCGTCCAGAGTGCGAGCCTACGCAGGCGCAACCTGCTTGTCACACGGAAATATGGTCCCCCTATCCCATCCCCGGCGATCTGCGTCCATAATGCCATCAATGACCACCAGCGGAGACAAAGATGGCCCCCAAGCCTAAAGCCAGCGCAATGCTGCTGCCCATGCCGATCTGGGACCTGCCCGTGCGGCTGTTCCATTGGATGCTGCCGGTGCTGCTCATCGTAAGCTACGTCAGCGTCAAGAAGGATATGATGACGCTGCATTTCCTCTCCGGCTACACCATGGCGGCGTTGCTGATTTTCCGCATCGCCTGGGGCTTCGTCGGCAGCGAGACCGCCCGGTTCAGTCATTTCGTGAAATCGCCGCTCGCCGCCCTGCGTCACCTCACGCATTTCTTCCGTCGCGGACCCGATACCCAGGTCGGCCACAACGAGGCCGGTGGCTGGATGGTGGTGGTGTTGCTCGCCGTGCTCGTCGTGCAGGTGGCAACCGGGTTGTGCGCCAATGACGACGGCACCACCGAAGGGCCGTTGATGAAGCACATCAGCAAGGAACTGTCCGACCGGCTGTCGCTCGTCCATGAGATCAACTTCAAGCTCCTTCTGGCCATCGTCGCCGGCCATCTCGCCGCGGTGATCGGCTACGCGGTGTTCCGTGGGCATGACCTGGTGCGCCCGATGGTGACCGGCCGCAAACGCCTGCCCGCCGCGACGCCGGCGCCGGCGATGGTGCATCCGCTTGCCGCGCTGGTGATCCTGGCGGTCGCCGCGGCCGTGATGTTCGCCGTCGCGCGCTATGTCTGACGTTCACTCCGTCGCCGTGTTCTGCGGTTCGAGCATGGGCAGCGATCCCGCCCATGCCGCCGCGGCGGCGGGCTTCGGCACCGCGCTCGCCCATGCCGGCATGCGGCTCGTCTATGGCGGCGGGCGGGTCGGGCTGATGGGTGTCATCGCCGATACCGCAATCGCCGCCGGCGGCACGGTGATCGGGGTGATCCCCGAATTCCTGCGCGCCCGCGAAGTGGCGCATCACGGAATTTCGGAAACCATCGTCACCGACAGCATGCACACCCGCAAGCGGCGGATGTTCGAACTCGCGGATGCCTTCGTCGCACTCCCCGGCGGGCTCGGCACCTTCGACGAGACCTTCGAGATCCTTACCTGGCGGCAGTTGAAGCTGCACGACAAGCCGATCCTGCTGTGCAACATCAACGGCGCCTTCGCCCCGCTGATCGCCATCATCGAAGCGGCCATCGCCGGCGGCTTCGCCCGCTCCGAGGCGCGCGGCCTGTTCGAGGTCACCCCCACCGTCGCGGCGACGATCGAGCGGTTGCGCCATCTGGCAACCGTGCGTGGCGGCGCATCTGCACTCCTCTAGCCGCGCTTGCCCTCGGCAACGAGGGCGGCTATACCCCGCGCCTCGGTCGGAGTGTAGCTCAGCCTGGTAGAGCACTGTGTTCGGGACGCAGGGGCCGGAGGTTCGAATCCTCTCACTCCGACCAGTCCCCAAATCCCCCTATCGCGCCATGATGGCGTCGTAGCGCCCCAGCAGCCGTTCGGCGCGGCGCACCACGGGGATGTCGATCATCCTGCCATCGAGCGCCACCGCGCCCTTGCCCTCCGCCCGCGCCACCGCATCCACCGCGATCACCTTGCGCGCATACGCCACCTCCTGCGCCGAGGGCGTGAACGCGGCATTCAGCGGGCCGACCTGGGCGGGATTGATGCAGGACGCCCCCTCGAACCCCAGCCGGCGCGAGCGCTCCGCCATCGCCTGGAACGCCGCCGGATCGCCGAACCCGGCCAGCGTGCCGGTCAGCCCCAGCGCCATCAGCCCGGCCGCCCGGGTCGCGTGCAGCACCAGCGAGCGCGCCACGGCGAGGGCCTCCTCGCTCGGTTCGGACTCGATGGCGGTCGCGAAATCCTCCGCCCCCAGGCTCATCGCCACCCCCCGCGGCGAGGCCCGCCCGATCGCCTCGGCATGCGGCAGCGCCTCGGGCGTCTCCACCAGCAGATAGAACCACAAATGCCCCACCGGCAGCCCAGCGCGGGCCTCGCACTCGCTCACCAACTCGTCGAGCAGCTTCACATGGTCCGCCCCCCTTGCTTTGGTGATGATCAGCCCATCCACCCCCGGACACACCGCCGCCTCGATATCGCGCACCGCCAGCGACAGCGGCGCGTTGATCCGCACCAGCACGTCCGCGCCGGCCTGCCGCACCATCGGCGCCGCGGTGGCAATCGCCGCCCGTGCCCGCGGCTTTTCCTCGGGCGGCACCGCGTCCTCGATGTCGAGCAGGATGCAGTCGGCGCCCCTGGTATGGGCCTTCTCGACGAAGCGGCCGACATGCGCCGGCACATACATCAAGCTCCGCCAAACCGGCCGTGTCCGCGCCATTGTCGTTCCTCCTGCTGATCAAACACCCGCGTCGGCGGGCCTGGGGTTGCCGTAGTGTCGATGACGCGGCACAAAGTGTCGAGCCGCCGCAAGCGCGGCACCGCGGAGGAACCGGACCATGGACTGGCGACAACAGTACGAGGACCAAGGCTTTCTCGTGGTGCCCAATGTGGTCGCGTCCGCCGAGGTCGCCGCCCTCAACGCGGCCATCGAGCAGGTCTGCGCCGAACACGGCGCCACCCTCAAGCCCGACGGCAAACTCGTCTACGAAGACGTCCTCTGCATCCACTTCCCCCACAAACTCAACGCGACCATCAACGCCGCCATGGCCCACCCCGGCATCGTCGATGTGCTCACCGCGTGCCTCGGCCCCAACGTCAAATGCATGCAGTCGATGTTCTTCGTGAAGAACGCCGGCAAGCCCGGCCAGGCCTGGCACCAGGACGAATTCTACATCCCCACGCGGGACCGCAGCCTGGTCGGCGGCTGGATTGCCCTCGATGACGCCACCATCGAAAACGGCTGCCTCTGGGTCATCCCCGGCAGCCACAAACCCGGCATCATCTGGCCCACCGGCCCCCACGGCAGCGACGAGTTCGACGGCGCCGACGCCGCCTGCGATTTCCCCTACGACGAAGCCAGCGCCATCCCCGTCGAGGTCAAAGCCGGAGACGTCGTGTTCTTCAACGGCTACCTGCTGCACCGCTCGCTCAAAAACCGCTCCACCGGTTTCCGCCGCGCGTTGGTCAATCACTACATGCGCGCCGAAAGCATGCTCCCCTGGAACTGGGACGGCCGCCACGGCGGCACCACCGATAACCGCGACATC
>JAPLOH010000110.1:77590-79236 GCA_026400845.1 Alphaproteobacteria bacterium | reverse complement strand
GGATAAACGGATCGGCATCGTAGGTGCCGCAACTAAAGGCACCGCCTCGGCCTGGTGCGTGCTAGCGGGCTCGCCGAACCCGAGGACCATATTGCCTTCCTGTGCGAGGTCATGGTCGGGCTGATCAACGGTGCCTGTGGCACCGACGGCCTCGACGACAGCACCTTCTTCCGCCGCCATCTCGCCCCCTGGGCGCGCGGCTTCTTCGCCGACCTCGAACGCCACGACATCGCCCGCTTCTATCGCGCCGTCGGCACGCTTGGCCGCGTCGCGATGGAAATCGAAGCCGCCGCACTGGAGCTCCCCGCATGACCCAAGAGACCGCACCGCTTGCACCGAACACGCTGGGCCGGCGCATGCTGGCAGCACTTGGTATCGGCACGGCGGCAGTGGCCGCCTCGCTGTTCGGCGCCATTCGCCCGGCCAAGGCGATGAAACCGCCGGCGGGCAAGGGGGGCGCGCAGTATCGCGAGAGCGAGCACGTCAAGAAATTCTACAAAGTGAACCGTTACTGAGGAGGGTCGCCACATGCTGATCAAACGTCGCGACACCGATGTCCAGAAAACCCGGCTGCAATCGGTACTGGGCGAACTGTCCTCCGGAGTGCTCGATCGCCGCGGCTTCCTGCGCCGCTCGGGCTTCACCACCGCCGCCATCGCCGGCGTGGCACTTTCGCTCGGCCGGGTGAAGCGCGCCGAGGCAGCCGTGATCGACCCCAAGCTCGCGGTCAAATCGGTGCGCGCCATCTGCACCCATTGCTCGGTCGGCTGCACGGTGATCGCCGAAGTGCAGAACGATGTCTGGGTGCGCCAGGAGCCGGCCTTCGACAGCCCCATCAACCGCGGCAGCCACTGCGCCAAGGGGGCGGCGGTGCGCGAACTGGTGAAGGGCACGCGGCGCTTGCGTTCGCCGATGAAGCTGGTCAACGGCCAGTGGCAGAAAATCACCTGGGATACCGCGATCGACGAGATCGGCGCCAAGCTGGCCGATATCCGCAAGACCTCCGGCCCCGACAGCGTGTTCTGGCTCGGCTCGGCCAAGTTCTCCAACGAGGGCGCCTATCTCTACCGCAAGCTGGCCGCCTTCTGGGGCACCAATTCGGTGGATCACCAGGCCCGCATCTGCCACTCCACCACCGTCGCCGGGGTCGCCAACACCTGGGGCTACGGCGCGATGACCAACAGCTACAACGACATCCGCCGCAGCAAGACCATGGTCATCATGGGCGGCAACCCGGCCGAGGCGCACCCGGTGTCGCTGCAGCATCTGCTCGCCGCCAAGGAGCAGAACCGCGCCAACATGGTGGTGATCGACCCGCGCTTCACCCGCACCGCCGCCCATGCCACCGACTACATCCGCATTCGTCCCGGCACCGATATTCCGGTGATCTGGGGCATTCTGTGGCACGTCTTCCAGAACAACTGGGAGGACCGCGAGTTCATCGCCCAGCGCGTCTACGGCATGGAGGACGTCCGCAAGGAGGTCGCCAAGTGGACGCCCGAGGAGGTCGAACGCGTGACCGGGGTGCCGGGCGCCCAGCTCAAGCGCGTCGCCGAGATGATGGCCAAGGAGAAGCCGGCAACGCTGATCTGGTGCATGGGCGCGACACAAAAGACCGTCGGCACCGCGAACGTGCGCGCCTACTG